>NZ_JBMDKW010000001.1:0-307572 GCF_057809915.1 Sphingobium sp. FG11 | reverse complement strand
ACACGCTCGGAGCGGCCGGAAGCCGACCGTCCCCTTTCCACCCTTCTCCGCCATTAGCGATCTCACCTAAACCGCGCTCAGTCCCGCATCGGCCAGCCCGCGCCACAGGTGAAGCGCCTGCACACTTTCCCTGACGTCATGCACCCGCACCATCTGCGCGCCTTGTTCCGCCGCCCGGAACGCCAGCGCGACCGATCCACCCAGCCGGTCGGTGGAGACCGCCTCGTTTGACAGCGCCCCGATCAACCGCTTGCGGCTACCCGCGAACAATAGCGGCACGCCAAGACCCTGAAAGGTCGCAAGCCAATTCACCAGCGCCAGATTATCCGCCAGCGACTTGCCGAAACCCAGCCCCGGATCGACCATGATCCGCGCGCGCGATATGCCTGCCGCCTCCGCCGCCGCGATCCGGGCCTCCAGAAAGTCGAACACATCCGCCACGACATCGCCATAGCCTTGCGGGTTCTCGTGCGGATCGTCTCCGGCCGACGGCGCATGCATCAATATCACCGGACAGCCGGACGCCGCCGCCACCTCCAGGCTGCGCGGGTCATGCCGCAGCGCGCTCACATCGTTGATGACCGCCGCTCCGGCCGCGGCCGCCGCCTCCATCACCGCCGCCTTGCGGGTATCCACCGACACCGGCACCCCAGCCGCCGCCAGCCGCTCGATCACCGGCACGATGCGGGCGATCTCGTCGCCTTCCCACACTTTCACCGCGCGCGGACGTGTGGATTCGCCACCCACATCGACCAGCGCCGCGCCCGCCGCCGCCATCGCGAAGCCCGCATCCGCCGCACCCTGCGGATCGCCGATATGTTTGCCGCCATCGGAAAAACTGTCGGGCGTGACATTCAGGATGCCCATCACCTGCGGCGCATCGAAGCGGATCATCCGCTCGCCCAGCGCCAGCGGCGCACGCGTCGCGGAAATATTCGCCGCCAGCCGCAATGCCCGCTCGCCGAGCGCATCGGGCAAGGTCGCCACCACCGCCGCGAACTCCGCGACCGGCACCGTCACCCGCGCCAGCCGCTGCCCGCCTTTCAGCGCCGTAATCTCATAGCCCTGAAACCAGATCAGCCCACTGCCCGTCCGCGCCGCCGCGCCATCGGGCAGGCCGAAGGGTGACGGCACGAACCAGACCGGCCGCAGGTAGAGCCGGGCGTCGGCGGGAATGTTGGGCGATATCGGCATATAATGGCTCCGTCATCGCCACACAGAATGGACCGGCATCAAGGCTCGTTCGCCAGCAAATAATTCTGCCGCAGCGTGTCGATCGGCTTCAGCGCGCCCTCGACCTCATGATGCCAGAAGGTCCAGCCATTGCAGCTCGGCGCGCCCTGCAATGTCGCTCCCATCTTATGGATCGACCCGCTGTCCGCGCCGACGCTCAGCGATCCGTCTGCCCGTACCGTTGCGCTCCAGCGGCGCTTCACATCGGTCAGAACCGCGCCGGGGGTCAGATAGCCGGTCTCGACCAGCGTGCCGAACGCGACCTTGGGCTGCGACCGCGCGCTCTGCATGATGGTGAGCGCGGATTCATCGAGGGGCAGCGCCGCCTCGATCCGCTCCAGCGCCACCTCGATATAGCTATCCTCGCGCTCGATGCCGATCCATTTGCGCCCCAGCCGCTTGGCGACCGCGCCGGTCGTGCCGGTGCCGAAAAACGGATCAAGCACGACATTGCCCGGCTTCGTGCAGGCCAGCATCACGCGATAAAGCAGCGCCTCGGGCTTTTGCGTCGGATGCGCCTTTGTGCCGCCGCGCTTCAACCGCTCCTGCCCGCCGCAGATCGGCAGCACCCAGTCCGATCGCATCTGCAATTCATCGTTCAGCGTTTTCATTGCCTTATAGTTGAACGTGTAGCGCGCATCTTCGCCCTGACTGGCCCAGATCAGCGTTTCATGCGCGTTGGTAAAGCGCGTGCCCTTGAAATTGGGCATGGGATTGGCCTTGCGCCAGATGATGTCGTTGAGGATCCAGAACCCTTCATCCTGCAAAGCAGCCCCGACGCGGAAGATGTTGTGATAACTACCGATTACCCAGATCGTGCCATCGGGTTTCAGGATACGCCGCGCCTCCGCCAACCACGCCTGGGTGAAGCGGTCATAGGCGGCCAGCGTGTCGAACTTGTCCCAGTCATTATCGACCGCATCGACGCGCCCGCCTTCCGGCCGGAACAGGTCGCCGCCCAGTTGCAGATTATAGGGCGGGTCGGCGAAGATCATGTCGACACAGCCATCGGGCAGCTTCGCCATCTCCGCGATGCAATCGCCCCGCAGCAGCCGGTCCGCCTCGATCGCCACCGCCGGGGTCGTCACGACCGCCTTTTTCCGCCGCGTGCCGACGCGCTCCATCACACCCATTAACCAACCCCCGTTTCGTCCGAGACCTAGCGATGAGTCCTCGGGAGTCCGGCGTCAAGATCAGCCACTTGCTCCGAATTTCGTTAACCATCGCGGCTTAGCGCGTACGATCGGGCACACCCACGACATATTGAGTCGCATGTCGGCCCGAGACTCAATATCAGGTGGTGTTGCTCCAAAGACTCACGCCTGCGCTCGGACGATATTTTTTTGACGGGGTGGCGAAATGGCGGTCGACTAACGACCCCGCTTGACCAACTCATAACCCTGTGATTATGAAACCAGCATGACAACAGGGTTAACCGAAGGAGCCGAGGCGACCGCCAGCGACGCCATTTTCAAGGCGCTGTCGGACGGCACGCGGCGCGGCCTGCTCGAATATCTGGTGCGGGAGGGCGAACAGAGCGTCCACGCGCTCACCGCCATTTCTGGCGTGTCGCAACCGATGGTGTCGCGCCATATGGCAAAGCTGCGCCGCGCCGACCTCGTCACCGTCCGCCGGGCCGGGCGCGAGACCTGGTACACCGCGCGGGCCAAGGGCATGGCCCCGGTCGTCCGCTGGATGGCGCAATATGGCGCGCTCTGGTCCCAGCGCTTCGTCGCGCTGGAGGAATTGGGCGAGCCGGCTTAAGTTGTTTGGAAATGCGCCCTTTCGCGCCTTTTCAAAAAGCCGCTTACAACAGCACCAGTTGCGCGACCGGGCCGAAGCTGCGCCGGTGCAGCGGCGTCGGCCCATGTTCGCGCAGCGCCGCCAGATGTCGGGCACTGCCATAGCCCTTGTTCGTATCCCAGCCATAATGGGGATGGTCGGCCGCCGCCGCGATCATCATCCGGTCGCGTTCTTCCTTGGCCAGGATCGACGCGGCGGCGATCGACAGGCATTTCGCATCCCCCTCCACGACGGCCGTCGAGGCCCAGCGCCATTGCGGGCAGCGGTTTCCGTCCACCAGCACATGCGTGCAATCGGCGCTCAACGCCTCCATCGCCCGCGTCATCGCCAGCATCGTCGCCCACAGGATGTTGATCGTATCGATCTCCTCCACGCTCGCCATGCCGATACCCCAGCACACCGCCTTTTTCTTGATGAGCGGCTCCAGCTCCGCCCGCCGCGCGGCGGTCAATTGCTTGCTGTCATTCAGGCCCTTGGGCGCAGTGCGCGGATTGAGGATGACCGCCGCGGCCACCACCGGCCCTGCCAGCGGTCCCCTGCCCGCCTCGTCCACCCCGGCGACCAGCCCCGGATGATGGCGCTTTTCGTGCGAGAAATCAGGCATCGTCGGCAAAGCCCAACGGCACGCCCATCGGTCCATGGCCACCGCCAAGACCGGGTGCGCAGAGGATAGCAGCGTGCACATACGCGCGGGCGCGTTCTATGGCATTTTCTATCGTAATGCCTTTTCCCAAGCCGGTGGCAATCGCGCTCGCCAAAGTGCAACCTGTGCCATGAGTGTGCACCGTGTTGATACGAGGGGAATCCCAAAATCGTTCACCCCAGCCTGCCGCATCCAACTGGTAGAGCATGTCGAACACGCGGTCCGCATTTACATAGTGGAAGGGTTGGCCATCAACAGCCGTTCCTTGAGTCTCCCCGGCCATGATGAAGTGTCCGCCCTTGGCTAGCAAAGCTTTACAACCGGTGCGGATCATGATCGTTTCAGCGGCCTGCGCTTGTCCCACTTCATCATCGAAAACGTGACCCGCCAACGCCTCCATTTCAGGCTTATTCGGCGTCACCAGCGTCGCCATCGCCATCAACCGCTCGAACGCCGCGATCGTCCCGGCGTCTGCCAGCATCGACCCGCTCGTCGCCACCATCACCGGGTCAAAGATGATCGGCACGCCCGCTAAAGCCGCCAGCCGATCCGCCACCGCCGTCGCGGTCGCCGCGCTGCCGATCATGCCGATCTTCACCGCATCAACGCCGATATCGCCGATCACGCTGTCCATCTGCGTCAGCACCATTTCGGTCGGCACGGGGTGCACCGCCTGCACCCCCAGCGTGTTCTGCGCGGTGATCGCGGTGATCGCGGTCATGGCATGGCCGCCCAGCATCGTGACGGTCTTGATATCCGCCTGAATACCCGCGCCCCCGCCGCTGTCGGACCCGGCGATGATGAGAATGCGCGCCGGCCTCATCCCCCGTATCGCCGCGCCGTCGCGGCCGGATGATCCGCCAGCGCCTTGCCCATGCGCGTTGGCCGGTCCATCAGCTCGCCACCGCAATTGGGGCAACGGTCGTCCAGCGCTTCGGCGCATGGCGCGCAAAAGCTGCATTCGAACGAACAGATGAACGCCCCCGGCGCGTCGGCGGGCAGATCGACGCCACAGCGCTCGCAATCGGGCCGCATCTCCAGCATTATGCCGCCGCCTTCTCGACCGCCGCACAGATACGGTCCACCACGTCGCGCACCTGATCCGCGCGGTCGCCTTCCGCCATCACGCGGATGACCGGCTCGGTGCCTGACGGGCGGATGACCAGCCGCCCCACGCCCGCCAGTTCCGCCTCCGCCTGCGCGATCACGCGCTGCACCTCGTCATGCTCCAGCGGCTTGCCCCCTGCAAAACGCACATTCTTCAGCAATTGCGGCACCGGATCGAACTGATGCAGCACCTCGCTCGCGGGCTTGCCCGATCGCACCAGCGCGGCCAGCACTTGCAAGGCGGCGACCGTCCCGTCCCCGGTCGTGCCATAATCGCTCAGGATCATGTGCCCCGACTGCTCGCCGCCGACATTGAAGCCGCCCTCGCGCATCCGCTCCAGCACATAGCGATCGCCCACCTTGGTCCGCTCCAGCCCGATGCCCCGCCCGCCCAGAAAGCGCTCCAGCCCCAGATTGGACATGACCGTCGCGACCAGCCCGCCGCCGCGCAACACCCCGTCGCGCGCGAAATTTGCAGCGATCAGCGCCATGATCTGGTCGCCGTCGACGATCTGGCCCTTCTCATCCACCACGATCAGGCGATCCGCGTCACCATCGAGCGCGATGCCGATATCTGCGCCCGACGACACCACCGTCTCCTGACACAGCATCGGCGCGGTCGAACCGCAGCCATCATTGATGTTGGTGCCATTGGGATTGACCCCGACCGCGACCACGCTCGCGCCCAGCTCCCACAGCGCAGATGGCGCGACCTGATAGGCGGCGCCATTGGCGCAATCGATCACGATCTTGAGGCCGTCGAGCCGCAGATCGGCGGGAAAGCTGGATTTGACCGCGTGGATATAGCGGCCGCGCGCATCCTCGACCCGGCGCGCGCGCCCGATGTCCGGCGATGCCGCGAGCGGGATATCCTGATCCAGCAGCGCCTCGATCTTCAGCTCATCCTCGTCGGACAGCTTGTAACCGTCCGGCCCGAACAGCTTGATGCCATTATCCTCATAGGGATTATGGCTGGCGGAAATCATCACGCCCAGATCCGCGCGCATCGAATGGGCGAGCAGGGCGACGGCAGGCGTCGGGATCGGGCCGAACTGCACCACGTCCATGCCCACGGCGGTAAAGCCTGCCACCAGCGCATTTTCCACCATATAGCCCGACAGGCGCGTATCCTTGCCGATGACGACGCGGTGGCGATGGGCGCCGCGCTGGAAATGCGTGCCCGCCGCCATGCCGACCTTCATCGCCAGCGCGGCGGTCATCGGCCATGCGTTGGTGCGTCCGCGAATGCCGTCGGTGCCGAAATATCGTCTGCTCACATTTGCCTCGCCACGGTGGGAACCCAAACTACCCTGCCGTCCGGACATAGCAATATAAGGCGGCTTTGCCATCATGGAGAGCGCCTCCACATGCCCATAAAAAAGCCCCGCCGATGAAGGCGGGGCGATCAGTTTTGGCTGGGAGCCGTATCGTTTTAGATTTTGTCGCCAAGCGCGCCCTTGACCGAGCCTTTGACGTCCTGCGCCGTGCCCTTGGCCTTCTGCGCAGCGCCTTCCGCGACCAGATCCGGGTTGTTGGTGTGCTCGCCAATGCTTTCCTTGACGGCGCCGGCGGCCTTGTTGCCCGCGGCCTTCACCTTGTCGGTAAACTCACCCATGATAATCTCCTTCGCGTTGATATCATGGGTTAAACGACCAAGGCGGGCGACGGTTTCTATCGGATCGGAAACGTAACAGATTAAATTGTCGCAACTTTTCTCCGCGCAACGAAAAAGGGGCCGGAAAACCGGCCCCTCTCGTACATCGGATAGAAGAACGAATCAGCGCTTCGAGAACTGGAAGCTCTTGCGCGCCTTCGCCTTGCCGTATTTCTTACGTTCTACGGTGCGGCTGTCGCGGGTCAGGAAGCCTTCGGCCTTCACCGCGCTGCGCAGCGCCGGCTCATACTTCGTCAGCGCCTGGGCGATGCCATGCTTGACCGCACCGGCCTGACCCGAAAGCCCGCCGCCCTTGACGGTGGCGATGACGTCATACTGGCCGGTCCGATCGGTGACGGTGAACGGCTGGTTCAGCACCAGACGCAGCGTCGGACGGGCGAAATAGATTTCCTGATCGCGGCCATTGACCGTGACCTTGCCGGTGCCGGGCTTCACCCACACGCGGGCGACGGCATCCTTGCGGCGGCCGGTGGCATAGGCGCGGCCGAGACCGTCGATTTCCTGCGGACGCAGCGGCATGGTCGAAACCGGCGGCGCGATCGGCGCTGCGGTGACTTCGTCGGCGACGGCGGACGCGGCGACCGGCGCAACAGCGGCTTCGGTCGTCAGGCTGGCGAGGTCGGACAGGGACTGGCGGTTATCGGACATTATGCACCCACCTTGTTCTTGCGGTTGCGCGATGCGAAGTCGATGACTTCGGGGTTCTGCGCTTCATGCGGATGCTCGGCGCCGGCGAAAACGCGCAGGTTGCGCATCTGCTGGCGGCCCAGCGGACCACGGGGAATCATGCGCTCAATGGCTTTTTCCAGAACGCGCTCGGGGAAACGGCCTTCCAGGATCTTGGCGGGCGTGGTTTCCTTGATGCCGCCGGCATAGCCGGTGTGCTTGTAGTAAACCTTGTCGTTCAGCTTCTTGCCGGTGAACTTCACCTTGCCCGCATTGACGATGATGACATTGTCACCGCAATCGACATGGGGCGTAAAGCTGGTCTTGTGCTTGCCGCGCAAAATGTTCGCAACGGTCGAAGCCAGGCGGCCGACGACGAGACCTTCCGCGTCGATCAGCACCCATTTCTTTTCCACGGTCGCCGGCGTGGCCGACTTCGTGGTCTTCATCAGCGCCTTCATGGTGCCAATTCTCCAGAATGAAATATGAACCAGACACCCTGACGGCGTCCGGAAGATGGGCGCTAATGACGGTGCAGGCCGCGCAAGTCAAGAGATTCGGCGCGATTCCTGACGGGTAAAATAATACCTCTCAGCGAAAGCGCCGCATTCCCACCGCATGCGCGCCCCACGCCGCGCTCGCCACCACCAGCGCGCCGACCGCCTGATGCAGCGCCGCCAGCGGCAGGGCGATGCCGCTCAGCACCGTCGCGATGCCCAGCGCGATCTGCGTCCCCACCGCCGCATTAATCGCGATCGAGGGTCCGCGCGCGCCCGCCCGCCTCGCCCGGCGCGCGAGCAGGATCAGCATCGCCGCCGCGACCCACGCCCACCAGCGATGGATGAAGTGCACAAGATAGGGGTCGGACGAGAGCGTCGCCCACAGCGACCCTGCCCACGCGATCCCCTGCGGCACAAGATGGTCGTTCATCAGCGGCCATGTGTTCGATACATAGCCCGCATCCAGCCCGGCGGTGAACGCGCCGAACATCAGCTGCACCAGCAGCACGACCAGCGCCGCCGCCGCAAAGCCCGTCATCCGCGCGGGCTTCGCGCCCCGGTCCCGCACCAGCGCGAACAGGTCGAGCGCGGTCCAGATCAGCCCGCCCATGATGAACAGCGCCGTCAACAGATGCACGGCCAGCCGGTAATGGCTGACATCGGTGCGCACCGAAAGGCCCGATTTGACCATCCACCAGCCGATCGCCCCCTGCAATCCGCCCAGCGCGAGCAGCGCGACGAGGCGCGGGCCATAGCCCGCCGGAATAGCCCGCTTCCACGCGAACCAGATGAGCGGCAGCGCAAACACGACCCCGATCAGCCGCCCAATCAGCCGGTGCAACCACTCCCAGAAAAAGATGAACTGGAAATCGGACAGGCTCATGCCCTTGTTGATTTCCTGATATTCGGGGATCTTCTGATAGTCGCGAAATGCGTCCATCCACTGATCATGCGTCAACGGCGGGATAGCCCCGGCAATCGGCTTCCACTGCGTAATCGACAGGCCCGATTCGGTCAGCCGGGTGATGCCGCCGACGACCACCATGGCAAACACCATGGCGGCGGCGACAAGCAGCCAGCGGGCGATGGCGACGGGCCGGGTTTGGCGGCTGGCGGGGCGGCGGAGGGAAGCGATCATGGATCGGCTCATGCGCCGCCCGGCGTGGCGATTCAAGAGCGTCGCTGTGGACAAATAGTCTCAGCAGCCCCCAATCAATAGCGTACGATCCCGGCCATCAGCTCGGCACAGACGGGATAGCCCAGATGCGACGGGATGCACAGGAACCGCTCGCCCTCCCGCTCCTCGATCCACGGGCGGACCTTCTCCACCGGAATGGCGAGCGCATGGGCGGCCAGCTGATCGAACCGCTCGAACTGCGCCAGCCGTTCGAGATTGCGCAAGGTCGGGAAAATGATGTGGTGCGCCCCCGCACGATAGCCCGCGAGCATCTCGGCGGCGCTGCGCCAGAACAGCGCGACATTCTCCGAAGCGTCCGCACGCGCGACCTGATCTTCGGGCGCGCGGGCGAGGTAGAAGCGCGCATCATACACGCGCGTCATCTTCTCCCCCTTCGCCGGGTGCCAGCGCGCGAACGGCACGAGCTGGTCGAGCGCCAGCCCGATCCCGCGCGCCGCCAGCAAATCGCCCAGCGCCTGCCCCGCCCCGAGACCCGCGCGGATCGCCGTCAGCACCTCGCCATCGACCGGCCCGGTCAGCCCGACACCCAGCCCGCATTCCTCCAGCGTCTCGCGAATGGCGGCGATCCGCGCCGCCGCCTCATCCAGTTCATATTCGCCCGCAAAAGCCGCCGCCAATGCGCGGTCGGTGTCATCGACCCCGCCACCGGGAAAGACGATCGCCCCCGCTGCGAACGCCATGGTGGCCGCCCGCTCCATCATCAGCAATTGCGCCGGTCCCACCGGCACATCCCGCACGATCACGATCGTCGCCGCCGGTCGCCCCTGATCCGTGGCGGTTTCCAGATTCGCGCCCGTCATCGCCGCGCCTCCACAAAGGATGCGCGGCGCGGCTGCGCCAGCGCCACCTTCTGCCCCAGTTCACGCTCCAGCATCATCATCATCCATGCCCTGTGGCGGCCCAGAAAGTCCGCAAATCCATCTGGCCGCGCTGGGTCAAAGGTCGGCGCCTGCCAGTCCGCTACCGGCTCCTTATAGTCCGGCATGACCAGCCCGTCCTCATCGTCGGGCAGATCGACATGACGGCCAAGATAGCTGTTCCCCTTGAACCGGATGAAGGCGGCGGGGGCGAAACCGGCGGCGATCAGATAGTCCGGCCCGCTGCGTCCGACCTCATGCCCGTAACGCGCCGCCCCCGCCACCTTGAGCGCATTGTTGCGGAACCGCACGTCGCGCGCCCATCCGTCCCATTGCGTCGCCACCACCATCTGCACATCCTTGCCCGCGCCGACATAGACGATATTCTTCTCGACCAGCGCGTCCGAGACATTGCCCGAAAGCTGGAAGATGCGGCTTCCGTCATTCCGGCTGACGTTGAACCGGGCGACCGTGCCGCGATTCCCCAGATTATCCTTCTCATTATATCGCGGCGAACAGATCAGCAGGAAGCCGCCCGCATTGTCGTGGCTATAATTATACTGGATCGTGGTGCGGCGGCTGTTGAAGTCGGAATCGAACCCCTGCCCGTCATAGCGCGTCCGGGTAAAGGCCGATTCATTGAGCTGGATCAGACTGTTGTCCGTGCTCCATTGCCAGATGCCCGCGCTATAGCCCGGCGCGCGTCCGCCCGCCTGCCGCACGATATTATGTTCGACCAGCGCGCCGTCCGTGCCGCGCGGCACGATGCCGTCGCCGCCGATATCCTCCAGAAAATTGTCGCGGATCACCAGCTTCTCGCTCGGAAACCAGTCGGCGGCGGACACCCGGTCGCTGATCCCGGCAATGCCCGAGCGGTCGACCCGCCAGATGATATTGCGTTCGATGACGAGGTCATGGAAGCGCGTCCGCAACAGCGACCCCGTGGCGCGGAACACGATCCCGCCATTATCTTTGCGCTCGTTGGTCCCGCGCACATCATGCACATAAAAATCGCTGACCCGGATGCCGCGCGTCACGCCCCGATTGTCCGCCGACACCAGCACGCCATAGCGCGGCCCGGCGGGCGGGCCGTCATTGGTCACTTCCAGCCCGCTGACAGCGACATATTCGACGTTCAGCAAGGCGACCGCATGCGGCGACACGCCGCCCGCATCGATGCGCGGCCGGGGTCCCGTGCCCGTCGCCCCCACGATGATCGGTGCATTGGCGCGCCCCGACCGGGTCAGCGTCAGCGGCTCCTTCCACGCCGACCCGGCGTTCAGCAGCACCCGGTCGCCCGGCTTCAACGGATAGTCCCGCACCCGCGCCAGCGACCGCCACGGCCGGTCGAGCGCCGTGCCCGGCGCGGCGTCATCCCCCTTGTTCGCATCGACATAATAAGTCTCGGCTCGGGCGACAGATGAAAAACCACCGCCGAACATGCCGACCGTCAAGAACAGGAATGATATTTTCTGTATATTTTGTCGCGTAATCGGCATGAAATAGTCGCTATAGCCTTTCCAATATGGCGCATTGCCAATTTAACCTGAACTATCCTGCCTATATGTCGGTTAACCCTGGCTGAAGATCAAGCGCGCTCACCCCTGAACCCCTCCCGTCCCCACGCGTTAGGGGTGGCAGAGGAGATCGGCAATGCCAGACAATCATCAGGATATGATCCACGAGGACGCCCTGCCCGGCCATGAATCCCGGCTCGACCCCAAGCCCGAATGGGAACCGCGCTACCCCGGTTCCGGGCGTCTCGACGGCAAGGTCGCGCTTATCACCGGCGCGGACAGCGGCATCGGCCGCGCCGTCGCCGCGCTCTACGCCCGCGAAGGCGCTGACGTCGCGATCCTCTACCTCTGCGAACATGATGATGCGAAGAAAACAGCGCGGATCGTCGAGGCGGAGGGGCGGCAGGCGCTCACCATCGCCGGCGATATCGGCGACAAGAGCTTTTGCGACGATGCCGTGGCCCAGGTCATTCAGCGCTTCGGCCGGCTCGACATTCTCGTCAACAATGCGGGCGAACAGCATCCCGACAAGGATATTACCGACATCACCGAAGACCAGCTTCGCCGCACCTTCCAGACCAACATCTTCGGCATGTTCTTCCTGACGCAGGCGGCGCGGCCTCATCTTAAAAAAGGCGCGGCGATCGTCAATTGCACCAGCGTCACCATGTATCAGGGGTCATCGGAACTGCTCGACTATTCGAGCACGAAGGGCGCGATCACCGCCTTCACCCGCAGTCTGTCGGAAAATCTGGTGAAGGACGGCATCCGCGTGAACGCCGTCGCCCCCGGTCCGATCTGGACCCCGCTCAACCCGTCCGGTGGCGCAAGCCCTGAAAAGCTGGAGCATTTCGGCGAATCGACTCCCATGGGCCGCCCCGGCCAGCCCAATGAGGTCGCCCCCGCCTTCCTGTTCCTCGCCTGCGACGACGCCAGCTATATGTCGGGCCAGGTACTCCACCCCAATGGCGGCACGATCGTCAACGGATAGGGGGTGTGACAATGCACGGATGAGCGCATTTCCAAGGTCGCCCTGAAAGCGTGCAAAAAGGGGCGTGGCGCGTCTTGCGGGACGCCACGCCCCTTCACATCGAAAGCCGCGCCGATCTCCCCCGATCGGCAGCGCCCTTCAAACGCTCAGTTCGCTTTGCTCAAATCCACCTTCTCCACCCATTCGGGGTAGAAGGTCGGTTCGCGATTGGACCAGCCCGCCGCCGTCGCCGCCGCCTCGCTGATCGATTGCAGTAACAGCCGCCGCTTGTCGGGATGCAGATGCGGCAGGCTCGCCGCCGCACAGAAGGCGCCCGGCAACCATGGCCGCGCGCCCGCGCCGATCAGCCGCTCATAGAGAAAGCGATAGGCGGAGAAGCTGCCCAGCCGGTCCTGCCCCAGATCGAAGGCGGAAATTGTCACCAGCGGCACCATGAACGGCTCCACCTGTTCCAGCCCGCTATCGTCGGGCACATGCAATTTGATGTCATCGAGCCGCCCGTAAATGCGCGCCTGCGCCCGGATGCTGGCTTCCTCGACCATGTCGCGGGACCATAGTTTCATCGCGTCGCGCCGATGCAGGCCGATGTCCAGCGATCGCCGGATATAGCGCTGCGTGGCAGCGGGAAAACTGGCGAACTCTCGTAACTCAGCCAGGGTCACTTGCCCGTCCGCTGGTTTTGCACTCGTGCCCATTGCTCTGTTCCTCCGACTATAAGTCGATCGACAGAACATGCGCCCAACATGGTTACGGAAAGCTTAAGCGCCTGTTCCACCGCCATTCACAAGGAACAGATTTCCTTGTGCAGTGCAACATGATAATTTCATGAAATGCGATAAGCCGTTGAGAGTCTGTTTGGAAATGCGCGAAAATGCGCATTTCGAAGCCGCACCGGCCCTCACCCCCACCCGACCGCCCAGACATGGTATTCTGATGGGCGGCCGGGTGGGGGTGAGGGCCGGTGCGGATGCGCCTAAGGCGCATTTCCAAACAGACTCTGAGGCACGAGAAAAAATGGCCGACCTGCGCCCACTCATGCGCCCAGCCTCGCCCGCAATGTCACCCCGATGGTGCGCGGTTCGCTCGGCGTGCCGACGATCAGGCCGCTATTGCCCGCCTGCACCGTCAGATTCTGCATATAATCCTTGTTGAACAGGTTCCGCGTGAACAGCGCCACCTCCCATCGCGGCGAGCGATAGCCGATGCTGCCATTGACCAGCGTATAGCCCTTGATAATCATATAGGCGGAGCCGGACGCATCGCCGGTCCTCGTCCGCGTCACCGCATCGGCGCGCAGGAACGCCTCGCCCCCTCCGGCAAAGCCCAGCGGCGCATGCAGTTCGCCCCCCGCCGATCCCGCCCAGCGCGGCAGCCCCGGCATGCGCTGCCCGGTCAGGTCGCACGCCGCCGTCCCCGTGCCCGTCCGCTCGATCGGGCACGGCCCGGCGGGATAATCGGTGTAGGTGCCGCGCGCATAGGTCCCCGCCGCCCGCAGCGTCAGATGCTCGCCGACCCGCGCCGCGCCGTCGAACTCGATGCCCTTCACCGTCACTTTGGGAATATTGGCGAGATAGCTGCGCAACGCGACGACCGCCGCGCTATCGACCACATTCGCCTGAAAATCCTTCACCCGCGTATAATAAGCGTCGATGTTGAAGGTCAGCGTCCCGCCCAGCCAGCGCGTCTTGAGGCCGACCTCATAGGTCATGTTCTTTTCCGGCCGCACCGTCACCGTGCTCAGGATCGGGTCGCCATTGGCGTGGTCCGGCACATTGGCGGGATAGACCGGCAGGCCCGACATGTTGATGCCGCCCGATTTCTCGCCCTTCGCCGCGCTGGCATAGGCCATGACATCATCCGTCACATCATAGGCGATATTGACCCGGCCCGAAGCGCTGCCATCGCCCAGATGCGCGGCGTAGGACTGGCTGCGCAAAATGCTGTTCCTGTCGGCGATCAACGCGGGCGTCAGCCCCGTGGTCGGCCCGCCAAAGGCTGTGACGTCATACCGCCCGTCCTTCTCCTCATAGGTATAGCGCACGCCCCCGGTGATCGCGAGTCCGTAGACCGGCCGCCAAGTCACCTCGCCAAACACGCCATAGCTGCTCGTACGAAAATCGGTCGTGCCGTCGGTCTGATACCCGTCCAGCAGATTGGCCGGGCGACCGGCGGGCAACAGCCAGTAGGCGCCAAGCGGCCCATAAATGCTGATCGGATGGCCGACGATCTTCTGATGGAAATAATAAAGGCCCGCGACATAATCGATCCGGCCCGGATTGGCCGATCCGATGCGGAATTCCTGGCTATACTGGTCCTGGCGCGAAGGAATATGCTGCGTCGTCTGGATATGCAGCCCGGTATAGTCGCGGTCGTTCGCCGCATCCCATGTCCAGAAGCGCAAAGCCGAAATCGACGTCAGCACCACCCCACCGGTTTTCCATTCCGCCTTTGCCGATGCCCCGCCCTCCTGCGTGTCGACCCCCAGCGGCGCGTCATTATCCGTCACCCGGTCATAGGGATTGCGGGTCGGCGGCGCATAGGCTCCCCCCGGCGCATTGGCGGCCAGCGCCGCATAGCGCTGCGCGGCGGGCTTGAGCGTCGGCGCGACCCGGACGAACACCTGCGCGCAGCAACCATTCCTCAAGTTCGACCAGTCACCGATCAGCCGCAGCGAAAAATCGCTGGTCGGCTGATAGAGCAACTGCCCCCGGATCGCGTCGTTATGGATATTATTCTGGCGCTCGTCCCGGCGGATATTGTCGATAGTTCCATCCTGCCGCGTCACCGATCCCGAGAGCCGTAACGCCAGCGTATCGCTGATCGGTCCCGTCACCGCTGCCTTCGCCTGCACGAAATCGCGGTTGCCGTAGGAAAGCTCGCCCTCTGCCGCGAACTCGAAGCGCGGCGCCTTGCTAATGATGGCGATGGCGCCCGCAATCGTATTCTTGCCGAACAGTGTCCCCTGAGGCCCGCGCAGCACCTCGACCCGCTCTATATCGGTAAAGTCGAACGCCGCCGTCGCGGGCCGAGCGTGATAGACCCCGTCCACATAAAAGCCCACGCCCGGCTCCAGCCCGTCATTGGCCTGGCTCACCGCGACGACGCTCGGCCCCAACCCCCGGATGGTGAAGGCCGTGTTGCGGGGATTGGCGGACGAATAATTGAGCGCGGGCACCAACTGGCTGAGTTGGCCGGTGTTGACGGTATAAGTCCGCGCCAACATATCCTCGCCGACGACGGTCAGCGCCACCGGCGCCTTCTGCGCATCCTCCGCCCGCAGCCGCGCCGTCACGATAATCGGCCCCGCCCCGCCGTCCGGCGCGCCATCATCCGGCGCAGCGCAAGCGGGAACGAACAGCGCCACAAAGCCCAGAAATACGCCGGTTTTCACCGCAGCGCGCTTCATCATATTGCCCCCGAACCTTGATCGAGGGCGCGATAGCGTGACGGGAAAGGATTCGCTATATACAATCGTATATAGCTATATTTATCCGACCGCCCGGTCCGAAGCCGGACAATCCGTCAGTGTCTCTGGTCCGGTTCCGCCTGAACCGGCAGCGGCTCGTCGCGCAGCAGCGCCAGCAATGCGCCTTCATGCCCCCCCGCCGCCTCGCCGATCGCGGCCTGCAAAGCGCGGTAAAGCTGCAAGATTCGCGTCCCCGCATCGGTCAGCCGCGCCCCGCCGCTATGGGTCGCGACCAGCGGCGATGCCCAGCAGCGGTTCATGACATCCACCAGCATCCAGCACCGGCGATAGCTCATCCGCAACGCGCGTCCAGCGGCGGAGATCGACCCCTCGCGCGCGATCGCGTCGAGCAGGTCCGCCTTGCCCGGTCCCATGGCGATATCCTCGCCGCAATAAATCTGAATCTTGATCCGGACAGCCGGGGTTCGGATGGTCGCGCCGCTCATTCCCGCCCTATGCCACGACCACCCGCGCGCGCCAACCGTGCCGCGCGCGGGTCGTATCCCCTAAACCGCGCGCCGCTCCAGCACCGCGCCGATCATGTTGCGCCACACCGCTACATCGCCCGCCTGCGCCATCTCCGCATCCGGCTCGCGCAGCGTGTGCAATATCGCATAGGCATCGTCCACATGGTCGGGCCAGGCGGCATCGACAGCGCCAGCCGCGTGCGGATCGTTACCGCCACCATTCAGGCTCAACTGGCGGCCGGCCAGGACGCGGGCGATACGCTCGATCGCGGGCGTGGCGGAAGTCGGCATGTTCAAGGCTCCTCTCTCGGCGCATCATGAGCGTCTTGCCTGCGCCGTCAGCAAATTATCACGATTTACCAGCCCGCGCTATTCATCCTCTTCCTTGAAACCGGACGAGGGCACCGGCTCGCCATGGTCACCGGGCTTGGTGGCGGAGGGCGGGTCGGACGCATCCATCGAATCCATCAGCCCTTCCTCCAGCTTTTCCTCGGTCGTCACCGCATGGTCCTGCGCATCGGTGGGCCGCTCATCGCCCGCTTCCTCGCGGCTGTTGGGCCTGACATCGGTCTTGTCCGTCATATCGTTTCTCCTCGATTACGGTAATTCAACGACTTCCCCGTCGTCCCGGTTCCCGCGCCCTATCGACCGACGGGCGACGCGGTTCGACCGGCGACGCCATGCAGGGGCGACATCGCCCGCGCTCTCGCCTAAAACGCAGCCTATGATGAGCCTCACCCCCTCGCCCGATGGCGAACGCGGCGTCCCGCCCGCCGTCGCGCTCTATTCGATCCTCGGCTTCTGGTTCTTCTACGCCGTCCTCATCACCCTGCGCGCCGCCGTCATGGGGTTCGAGGCGCAGGGCGAGATGGCGCTCCGCCGCGCGATCGTCACCGCCATCGGTGTGGTCGTCACCTGGATCTTCTACCTCGGGCTGCGCCGCTTCGATCATCGGCCGCTGATCGTGCGGATCGTCGCGGCCTTCTCGCTCGCCGCGCCCTTCGCGCTCGCGACGGCGGCGGCGAACTTCAGTGTCTTCAACCTCTACGACCCGGCGGGCCTGTTCCCCGACGCCGATTACCGCAAATATGCGAGCGCAGAAGGTTTCGCGATGATGCAGATCGCCGAGGACGCGATCGGCCGCTATTTCTTCCTCGCCGCCTGGGCCGGTCTCTATCTCGCCCTCTCCTACGCCCATGAAGCGCATCGCACGGAACGCCGCGCCGCCCGGCTGGAGCGCGCCGCCCAGCAAGCGGAGCTGCGATCGCTGCGCTATCAGGTGAACCCGCATTTCCTGTTCAACACGCTCAACAGCCTGTCCTCGCTGGTGATGAAGGACCGCCGCGACGAGGCCGAGCGGATGATCCTCTCCCTCTCCAATTTCTACCGCACCAGCCTGACCGGCGACCCGCTCGACGATGTGCCGCTGGAGGAGGAAGTGCATCTCCAGACGCTGTATCTGGAGATTGAGGCGGTGCGTTTCCCCGATCGGCTGAGCACCCGCATCGCCATTCCCGACGCCTTGCTCGACGCCTGCGTGCCGGGCCTGATCCTGCAACCGCTGGTCGAAAACGCGATCAAATATGGCGTCTCGCGTACCTCCAGCCCGGTGTGCATCACCATCGCCGCGCGCGAGGAGGATGACATGCTGCATCTCGAAGTCAGCGACGATGGCGATCAGCCGCCCGGCCTCGCCGATGGCGGCAGCGGCATCGGCCTCACCAATGTCCGCGACCGGCTGCACGCGCGCTTCGGCGAGGCGGGCGCGATGGACTATGGGCCACGGGCAGGCGGCGGCTTCGCCGTGCGGCTGACCCTGCCGATCCTGCGCCGGAGCTGCTGACCATGACCATCCGCACCATGATCGTCGATGATGAGCCGCTGGCGGTCGAGCGGCTGCAAATGCTGTGCGCCCGCGAACCGCGCATCGCCCTGGTCGGCACGGCGAGCGATGGCGAGGCGGCGCTGCGGCTGGTCGAAGGGTTGCGGCCCGATCTGCTGCTGCTCGATATCGCGATGCCGCTGCTCGACGGCATCGGCGTCGCGCGTGCGGTCGGGCACATGGGGCTGCGGCCCGCCATCATTTTCGTCACCGCGTTCGAAGGATTCGCGGTGGAGGCGTTCGATCTCGCCGCCGTCGACTATCTGCTCAAGCCCGTCTCGCACGACCGGCTGTCCCGCGCCATCGACCGCGCCGAAGCCGCCCTGCGCAGCGTCGAATCCGCAGACGGCTCCGCCGGTGAAACGCCATGGGCCGAAGAATTCTGGGTGCCGCACCGATCGGAACTGGTCCGCATCGCCGCCGACCAGATCGACCGGATCGAGGCGGAGCGCGACTATATGCGCCTGCATCTCGGTCGCCACAGCTATTTGCTGCACCAGACGATCAGCGCGCTCGAAAACCGCCTGAACCCGCAGAATTTCGTCCGCCTGCACCGCTCGCACATCGTCCGGCGCGATCATATCGACCGGCTGAGGCACGATGGCAGCGGCGTGTGGTTCGCCTGCCTCACCAGCGGCGGCGAAATCCGCATCGGCCGCACCTTCCTCGCCAACGCGCGGGCGATGACCGGGCGTTAGGCGGATCGCGGGCCGGCTTACACGCAAAAAAGGGGACGGCTCATCACCGCCCCCCCTTTCTCCAACTCGCGCGGATCAGTGCGCCATCGCGACCTTGGCGTCCGTGTCCTTCACGGCCAGACGCTCGCCGCGCTCAGCCGCCGCGACCGCCGCCGCCACCGGCGCCCGCACATGCGCGAGCGCGCCGGAACGGCACTTCTGGATCGCATTCGCCGGCTCGGCCGCACACACTTTGCGCGCCGCCTGGAAAAGCCGACCGCGCAGTTCGCGCTGGTCCGCCTTGCTGGCGAGGTTGAGGTCGCCATAGCGCACCTCGAAATTCTGGCCATTGGAAATGAAGCGTTCGGCGCTGGCTGCCGACAGCGGCAACAGCGCGCCCGCGCTCAGCAGGGCGATCGGGGTGATGAAGGCATATAGGGGGCGGAACATGACGGGTCTCCTCAAATGATATTCTTGATCGGATCGCCCGGACAATCGGAGCGGTCTGACGGGTGATGCCGGGCGGGCTGCGCCCTCTGCCTGGCCTTTTTAGGTGACGGTGTGGTGACGCGCCCGCGCGCTTCGATCGGCGGCGGCATTGGTCGGCCAACGACGCGGCGGCCGATGAAAGGTCCACCACCGCCGACGAACGGCATAAACTAAGGTCGATATCCCCTCTTCAAGCCGCCGCGCCGTAAGGGAAACCGTGTCGAGCAGCAAGCGCCCGAACGCAAAAACGCCCCCGGCGCAAGGGGGCTGCCGGGGGCGAATCCGGATGCTGTCGGGGGCACCGGACCGGGGTCGGGACGATGGTGTGTCCGACGGATCGGAACGGCCTTCATCTCCATGGCGCCGTACTAGCAGCGCCGCCGTCCCCGCTCATCCTCCGTTCGACAATCCGCCCGCGCCCGGCGTCGAACGCCCCGCCGCGACGACCAACCGTCAAATCGTGTCGGCCAACGACATGTCCTGCGCCAAGGGCGGCAACCCCGCCTGCGCCAGCGCCTTGTCCAGATAGGCGTCGAACGCCTCGTCTCCCGATGCGGGGCGATGCCGCTTCCACGCCAGCCCGACCAGCCCGCGCCAGGCCGCCAGCGACTCCCGCTCCATCCGCGTGTCGGCCCGGTAGCGGCGCGCATAATAAGCGGCAGCCCGGTCAAGGGCGACCGCCTTCCACCCGCCAGGCGCGCCCACCGCCCCGAAACGCATCAGCATTTCGGTGCGAACCACATCGGCGGCGGGCGCGGCGCGCGCCGCCCGCGACCAGTCGATCACGGCCAGGCCATCCGGCGTCACGATCAGATTGGCCGGATGCAAATCGCCATGCGACAGAAGGTTCGGCTCGATCAGCTGGTCCAGCCGGTCCAGCGCCGCCGCGCGCAGCCGCTCGCCGACCGGCGCCATCTCGATATCCCCCGCCAATATCTCCTTGCGGCTCCGCAGCAAAGATGCCGTCTGCCGGTGAATACGCGCATGCAGCCGCGCCATTTCCCGCAAACCCCAGGCCAGCCGGTCGGGCCGCCGCCGCATATATTGCAACAGGTTGGGACCCGCGATCTCGGTATAGACGATCCCCTGCCGCCCCGCCTGCTCACGCCGTTCGACTGCCCGCGCAACCGGCAGCCCGGTCTCCTGCACGGCCTGCGCGATTGCATATTCCCGCTCGACGATCTGCACGCCGACACCGTCATGAAACAACTTGAGCACCAGCCCGCCTGCCAGCCGAAACACCTCCGCGCTCGCGCCCCGCGCGATGAAGGTGGATGGATCGGGCAAGCTCATCCCCCCGCCTCTGCCGCACCGGCACAGGCTTGGCCAGCGCTTTTACGGGTTGATGCCGGTGGGCGCCGTCCAGCCGTGACGGCTGGACGGCATATCGTCACCAGCCGAAGGTCATCCCGACCCTGCCACCCGTCGAGCCCTTGACAGTCGATCCGGCAAAGCCGCCGCTGACCCAGACATGGTCGCTCATCCGCGCAACAGCCGCACCGGAAAAGCCCTGCTCGCCTCGATAGGTCGCAAGGTTGAACGACACCGCGATCGTGGTGTCAGGCGGCATCATCGTTCCGCCCAGCGCCATGGCGGCGGCGATACCGCCATTGGCCCCCTTCAACTCCTTCTTGATGCCAACGATCTGTCGCTCGACTCCGCTGACCCGGCCGCCAAGACCGGAAAGCTCGCCCACATCGAGCGCTGCCGTTGCCAGGTTTCCTGCGGCATCCGTGGTGACCAAACCGATCGCACCCGATTGCGCCGCCCGGCTGGCGGACGAAGCGATGCCTGCGGTCCGATAGGTTGATGTACCGGAACCCATCACGATCTGGCCATCGCGCACGGTCGTCACATTGTCGCCGATCGCGACCGAATTGGCATATCCGGCCACTGCGCCGTTGCCGATCGCCAGACTGCCGTTGCCGATCGCCGAACTGCCGTTGCCCAGCGCCACAGCACCGTTGCCGGTGGCCGTATTATCCGCGCCGATCGCCACCGCGCCGGTCCCGGTTGCAACATTAGGATCGCCGATCGCCACCGCGCCGTTGCCGCTCGCCCGGTTGGCATAGCCGACCGAAACCGATGCGCCATTGGTCGCCTGCGCGCCGGAGCCGATGGCGACGGAATTGACGCCGCTCGCTACTGGAGCAGCGCCGCCCGTGCCCCCGTTCACCGCGAAATTGGCGGTGCGGGCAGCGGTTGCGTCCGCCGTCGCCTTAGCGGTGTTGGCGGTGTCGACAATACCGTTGGCGACGGTCAGCGCCTGCGTGGCGTCGGTGCTGGCATTGGCCACCCGTGACAGCGCCAGATTGGCCGCATCCTTGGCCTCAATGCTGGTCGTGATCGCGGTGTCGGCCTTGCCATTGGCGGTATCGGCGGTCGATTGAGCAGTGGCGGCAGCGCTCGCCGCATTGGTCGCCGTCGTCTGCGCAGTCGCGGCATTAGCCAGCGCCGTATTCGCGGTGCCCTGCGCCGTTGCCGCATTGGCGATGGCCGTATGGGCGGTCCCCTGTGCGGTTGCGGCGTTGGCGAGCGCCGTATCCGCAGTCGCCTGCGCTGCCGTAGCGTTCGCATTGGCAGCCTGCGCTGATCCGGTCACAGTCGCCAGCCCCGCCAGCGCGGCGTCCGCCTTGCCATTGGCGGTATCGGCCGTGCCCTGCGCATTGGCGGCGGCGGTTACAGCGGTGTTCGCGGTATTCTGCGCATTGGCGGCAGCACTCACAGCACCATCAGCCGTCAATTGAGCAGCGCCAGCCTTCGCGAAGGCATTGTCAGCAGTTGCTTGCGCCGTCGCAGCATTGGCAAGTGCCGTATTGGCGGTCAATTGCCCCGCATTTGCGCTGGCCATAGCGTCGTCAGCGCTCTTATTCGCCAAAGCTGCCTCAGCGATCGCACTGCCAGCTAATGCTTTTGCGTCATTGGCATTGATCCAAGCTTGATTAGCGGTATCCTGCGCTACTCCCGCACTATTTTTTGCAGCTAGTGCATTTGTAGCTACTATGCCCAATTGAGAAACATTAACAGCGTCATAAGCCTCGGTGCCCGCAGCTACATTCGTAAGCTGGCGCTGAAATCCGGGATCGAACATGCCCACTCCCGGCGTACCAAATGACACCGAATTAGCTCTATCTGCGAAAGATCCTGCACCTATTGCAACATTATTCTCATAAATTGTATGGGCACCATGTCCTATCGCTATACTGTCACGACCATCGGTATATGCATAGCTGCCCAAGGCAACACTCTGTTCTCCGTTGGCCCAAGCGTTATTTCCCACTGCAACGGTATTGTTCCAGACAGCAGATGCCGAATTCCCTATGGCAGTAGCTCCGAACAGATTCGCTCTGCTATTTGTACCGATTGCGGTTTGCCCACCGCCTGAGTCAATTAAACTTCCCGTATTGGCGCCTTTGCCGATAGCTATAGAACCATCTTCAATTGCGCTCGCTCCATTACCGAGCGCCGTTGTATTTGCTGCCGATGCTATTGCCCCTTTACCGCATTCAGTGGATTGGGCGCCAGCCCCCTCATTGCACTCCACCGTATCGTCCGCCCACGCCGCATTCGCCGCGCCCAGAGCAAGCACACTGATCCCCGCCGCGAAAGCGTGCAGCGCATTGAACTTCTTTGTCATGCAAAAATCCCCCCTATGAAATGCGGGGAATGGACGACCGAGTACGACGCACCCGAATCGATCCAACCTTCTCCCCCACATCATCGTTAAGCGGCGCTTGATGAATCGAAAAGCCTGTTTCCAACGGAGTTATTCTTCGCGCCCGGCACCCTTCTCTTTCCGGCCCGGCCTCTTATCTCCGAATATTCGGCGCGGCTAAAACCCTTGCTCACGCCTCGCCGAACAAATAAAGAACGGACATATGAGCCTTACCCACATCCCAAAGCAGAGGTTTACCGAATGCTGACCCACATCAGCGTCCGCGGCGCGCGCGAGCACAATCTCAAGGGCGTCGACGTCGATCTGCCGCGCGACTCCCTCATCGTCATCACCGGCCTGTCCGGCTCCGGCAAATCCTCCCTCGCCTTCGACACCATCTATGCCGAAGGGCAGCGCCGCTATGTGGAGAGCCTCTCCGCCTATGCGCGTCAGTTTCTGGAGATGATGCAGAAGCCCGATGTCGAACATATCGAGGGCCTGTCCCCCGCCATCTCCATCGAGCAGAAAACCACCAGCCGCAATCCGCGCTCGACCGTCGCGACCGTCACCGAAATCTACGACTATATGCGGCTTCTGTGGGCGCGCGTCGGCATCCCCTATTCGCCCGTCACCGGCCTGCCGATCAGCGCGCAGACGGTCAGCCAGATGGTCGATCGCGTGATGCTCCTGCCGCAAGGCACGCGCTTCTACCTGCTCGCGCCCGTCGTGCGCGGCCGCAAGGGCGAATATCGCAAGGAACTCGCCGAATGGCAGCGCGCCGGCTACACCCGCGTCCGCATCGACGGCGAACTTTACGATATCGAGGACGCCCCCGCGCTCGACAAGAAATATAAGCATGACATCGAAGTCGTGGTCGATCGGCTCGCGGTCGAAGCCGACATGGCCACCCGCCTCGCCGACAGTTTCGAACAGGCGCTGAAACTCGCCGATGGCCTGGCCTTCATCGATCTGGCGGATGGCGTCGTCCCCGGCCGCGAAGAAGAGGCCGCGCCCGACAAGAAGATGAAAGGCGCCGGCATCCCCGCCAACCGCATCGTCTTTTCCGAAAAATTCGCCTGCCCCGTCAGCGGCTTCACGATCGCGGAGATCGAGCCGCGCCTCTTCTCCTTCAACGCCCCGATGGGCGCGTGCCCCGCCTGCGACGGCCTCGGCGAAAAACAGTTGTTCGACCCGGAGCTGGTCGTCCCCAACGAGGCCCTGTCGCTCAAAAAGGGCGCGGTCGTCCCCTGGGCCAAATCCAACCCGCCAAGCCCCTATTATATGCAGGTGCTCGGCAGCCTCGCCAAAGAGTTCGGCTTCTCGCTCGACACCCCCTGGACCGACCTCCCCGCCGACGTCCATCACATCATCCTCCACGGAACGGGCGGCAAGCCGGTCACGCTCAAATTCATGGACGGCCGCAAAAGCTACGAGGTCAAGAAAGCGTTCGAGGGCGTCATCGGCAACCTCAACCGCCGCCTGCTCCAGACCGAATCCGCCTGGATGCGCGAGGAACTCTCCAAATATCAGCGCGCCCAGCCCTGCGAAACCTGCCACGGCGCACGCCTCAAGCCCGAAGCGCTCGCCGTCAAGATCGCAGGCGAAGACATTTCCCTCTCCACCCGCCGCTCCGTGGTGGATGCGCTCGCCTTCTTCACCGCGATGCCCGATCACCTGACCGAGCAGCAGAACCAGATCGCCCGCGCCATCCTCAAGGAAATCGTCGAGCGCCTCGGCTTCCTCAACAATGTCGGCCTCGACTATCTGAACCTCGACCGCACCAGCGGCACCCTGTCGGGCGGCGAATCCCAGCGCATCCGCCTCGCCTCCCAGATCGGCAGCGGCCTGTCCGGCGTCCTCTACGTCCTCGACGAACCCAGCATCGGCCTGCATCAGCGCGACAATGACCGGCTGCTCGTCACGCTCAAACGCCTGCGCGACCTCGGCAACAGCGTCATCGTCGTGGAGCATGACGAGGATGCGATCCGCCACGCCGACTATATCGTGGATATGGGTCCGGGCGCGGGCGTCCATGGCGGCCAGATCGTCGCGCAGGGCACGCTGCAACAAATCCTCAAGGCCAAGGACAGCCTCACCGCCGACTATCTCAACGGCACCCGCCGCATCGACGTGCCGCCCAAGCGCCGCAAGGGCAATGGCAAGAAGATCACCGTCCACAACGCCCGCGCCAACAATCTGCGCGGCGTCACGGCCTCCATCCCGCTCGGCACCTTCACCTGCATCACCGGCGTCTCCGGCTCGGGCAAGTCCAGCTTCACCATCGACACGCTCTACGCCGCCAGCGCCCGCGCGCTCAACGGCGCGCGCATCCTCGCCGGCGCGCATGACAAGGTGACGGGCCTCGAACATTGCGACAAGGTGATCGACATCGACCAGTCGCCCATCGGCCGCACCCCCCGCTCCAACCCGGCGACCTATACCGGCGCCTTCACCAACATCCGCGACTGGTTCGCGGGCCTGCCCGAAGCGCAGGCGCGCGGCTACAAGCCCGGCCGCTTTTCGTTCAACGTCAAGGGCGGCCGCTGCGAAGCCTGCACCGGCGACGGTCTGCTCAAGATCGAGATGCACTTCCTCCCCGACGTCTACGTCACCTGCGACGTGTGCCACGGCGCGCGCTACAATCGCGAAACGCTGGAGGTGAAATTCAAGGGCCACTCGATCGCCGACATTCTCGACATGACGGTCGAGGACGCGGTGGAATTCTTCAAGGCCGTCCCCCCGATCCGCGACAAGATGGCGATGCTCGCCGAAGTCGGCCTCGGCTATGTCAAGGTCGGCCAGCAGGCGACGACCCTGTCCGGCGGCGAAGCCCAGCGCGTCAAACTCGCCAAGGAACTCGCCCGCCGCGCCACCGGCCAGACCCTCTACATCCTCGACGAACCCACCACCGGCCTGCATTTCGAGGACGTCCGCAAGTTATTGGAGGTCCTCCACGCGCTGGTCGAACAGGGCAACAGCGTGGTAGTGATCGAACATAATCTCGACGTCATCAAGACCGCCGACTGGATCATCGACATGGGGCCGGAGGGCGGCGTCAAGGGCGGCGAGGTTGTGGCGGAAGGCACGCCGGAGAAGGTCGCGAAGGAGCCGCGGTCATTTACGGGGCATTATCTCGCGCCGCTGTTGGGGTTGGAGAGTGTGGCGGCGGAGTGATGCTATGAAATTGCCAACACTTGTGATTTACTCGTAATAGGCAAGTCGATGCGAATAGGCGTAAATGGGAGGGCAATTTCTTGGAAGATCAGCAAAGCGCAGTCGAAGCCGTTGAGGTATTGGAAAAAGAGAATTCCGATGCAGGTGCAGAAGCACCCCACGATTCCGCCGCGTCCCCTACCAAGGAATTCATTCAACCTAAGGCAGTAGGCAAACCTAGCTCTGCTAAGAAAACGCCAAAGATCGCGCAAAAAACTAAAGCTGCCGCTGTTACTTCTAAGTCAAAATCGATGCAGCCGGCCGTATCCAATCCAAAGCAAACGGCACAACCAAAAACAGCTCCAGCACCTTGGACGTTCCCAAAAAACTCGTTAGAAGACACGTTATTAGTTGTCCGCGCGATCGAAGAGCAAAATGGCGGAAATCCGATGAAATCGGATATGCTTGTTAAAGCTGTGGGATTTAATACGGTAAATGATTGGCGCTATTTGGAATTATTACGATCGTCAAATCAGTATGGTATTGTTGAAGGAAGTGGTCGCCATGCGACTGTTAAACTAACTGAAATTGGGCAAAATATAGTGGCGCCAAGCTCTCCAAAGGCTCGCCAAAATGCTTTAGTTAGCGCCTTTCATAATGTTGACCAATTTTCCAAAGTCGAGCAGTTTTATAGCGGGAAAAAACTTCCCGAGGACGAATTTTTTGAAAACACCCTAATCCGAGATTTCAAAATCCCAAGAGAAAGGGTGAAATCGTTTATTGATATTTTTACAAAAAATCTTAACTATTTGCATGCCTTCCGCTCTCCTATAGGTATTGATCGCGGTCAGGAAGATCAGTCATCATTTGCGCAGCGACAGCCCTACGTTCCTCCTGCCGATGAGCAGGTGGAGGGCACACGCACATTCCTAGATACTTGTTTTGTAATGATGCCATTTGGACAATGGCTAGACCAGTATTATCGTGAGATCTTTGTACCAGCGATCAAGGACGCTGGAATGGAACCTGTGAGAGGTGATGAACTTTTCAGCACTGGTTCTGTAATTGAACAAATATGGGATCAGGTCCAGAGAGCAAAGGTGTTGTTGGCTGATTTATCGGGAAAAAACGCTAACGTGTTTTATGAACTTGGACTTGCTCACGCTGCATGCAAGCCTGTTGTGTTTACAACTAGCAGCCTTGAGGATGTCCCGTTTGATCTACGTCACCTTAGAGTGGTTACTTATGATATTCGTGATCCTGCATGGGGCGTAAAACTACAGAAATCATTGGCGACCTATCTGCGAGCGGCGAAGACAGATCCTGAGAAATCGGTTCCTCAACCATTTAGGCGATTGGGTGCGGAATCGTGAACGGAAATTGCGATGACCGGGGCAACAATGCCTAAATTAGGGTGAGTTTGCCAAATCCCCCTTACTCGCTCCGCCTCGTCCCCTTCAATACCTCAGCTCAGCCCCCGCGATCACCGCATCCAGCACGGGCCGAAACAACCGCTCCGGCAAGAACCCACAATAAGGCGTCACTTCGCCATCCCGCCGGATCGGCCGCACATCCGGCCCCGGCCAGATGAAGCGGTTGATTTCCGTCACCATGATCCAGCACCGCTCCGCATCCAGCCCCAGATGCGCCTTGACCCGCGCCGGCACCTCGAAGCCCCGCGCCGCCCGGAGCGGCGGCTGGGTCGTGACTGGCACGACCAGCAATTCCATTCGCTCACCCACGACCTTGCGGGAAATGACGACCACGACCGGCCGGTCCTTCCGCCCATCCTCTTCGCCGCGCCCAGGCGTGTTGGCTTGGACGGAAAGTCATGGCATAAATCGCGCATGACCAAGCTTACCCCCATCGAGTCCGAGTTCGCGACGACCGAGGAAGCCGAGGCGTACGACGCCTGGTTCCGGGCGAAGGTCGAGACGAGGCTTGCGTCCAAAAGCTCCGGCATCCCGCATGATGAGGCAATGGCCCGGATGCAAAGGATCATCGACCGGCGCAAGAACGGCTGATGCTGCCACTGATCTGGCTTGAAGAAGCGCTGGACGATCTCGAAGGTATTATCGATTTCATAGAATCGCAAAATCCGGCGGCCGCCGCGCGGCTTGGCGCTGCCGCTCGCAACACAGCGGAGCGCCAGCCAGAACATCCCTACATATATCGCGGCGACCGCGCGCCGGGCACACGTGAGGCGATAATAACGCCTAATTACATTCTCGTCTATCGCGTCAGGTCGGACGCTATCGAAATCATAGCCATTCTCTACACTCGCCAACAATATCCCTGAAAATCCTATTCGCTGTCCTACACGCCCCGATCTGCCTACCCTCGGCAAACCCTCCCCTCCCACGGAGCTTTGCCATGTCCTTCCACTCCCCCGCCCCGCACGTCCTCGCCCCCTCGGCCCAAACCCGCGCCGATGGCTGGTCGCCCGCGCGCCAGCGCCGCTTCGTCGAGACGCTCGCCGCCACCGGCATCATCCGCCTCGCCTGCGAAGCCGTCCGCATCTCGACGCGCTCGGCCTACACGCTCCGCATCCGCCGCGATGGCGCGGCCTTCCGCCTCGGCTGGGACGCGGCGATCCTCATCGCCCGCGCGCGACTTGCCGACGATCTGCTCGCCCGCGCGCTGACCGGCACCACCGACACGATCCGCCGTGACGAGGATAATGTCGAAGTCACCCGCCACCGCCACGACAATCGCCTGGCCATGTCGATGCTCGCGCGGCTCGATCGCATGGCCGACAGCCCGGCCGAAGGCACTGACGCCGCGCTCGCCCGCATCGTCGCGCAGGATTTCGCCGCCTATTGCGACATGCTCTGCCCGGAAGACGACGCCCGCGCGCAAGCCGAACAGGATGATCTCCCCCGCCCCGGCGCCGAGCCGTCCGCGCGATCGATGGAGGACGCGCGGCTGCTCGATGGCTCCATGCCCGATCTGCCGCCGCCCGCGCTGGAGGCCGCCGCCACCCTCTCGCCGGGCGCGTCCACCGCTCTGTTCGTCGCCGCGCGCATGGCGCTGGGCAAGGCGGAATCGCCCGCGCCCCACCCCCTCCAGCAACGGTGTGAACTTCCGCCCCCGATCGATCTCATGACCCTGCCGCCACAGGAAGCGGCGGACCATTTGCGCAGCCTGTGGTGGGATGAGGAGGCGGAGGGGTGGCGCACCGATTTCCCCGCCCCGTACGGGTTCGACGGCGAACAGACCGGGCCGGATTATGATATCGACGCCTATGAGCGCGCCCTCAGCCCGGACGAGCAAGCCGCCCTGCACGCGCGGCAGGCGGCGGACCGCGCACCCTATCTCGCCGCCGCCGCCCGCGCCCGCGACCTGTTTTTCGCCTCGCTCGCCGCAGCACCCGCTCCTGATGAGCCGGTCTCCTGACGGGACAGCCGTCCCGGCCGCCGATTTGCTATTTGCCCGGCCGGGGCCTATACAGGGGGTGCTACAGTCGCAAATCGACGGTTTTCGGCGCTTTGCGGCACCAACTTCCTTCTTTCCCTGCCCCGATAGCAACCCGGTTCGTCCACACGGGGCGCGCCGCATCAGAAAGAAAGGACGCTCTCATGAGCATCACCGGCACCGTCAAATTTTTCAACGCCGACAAGGGCTATGGCTTCATCGCGCCGGATACGGGCGGCAATGACGCCTTCGTTCACATCAGCGCCGTCGAGCGTTCGGGTCTCGCGACCCTGCGCGAAAAGGACCGCGTGTCCTATGATCTGGAGCAGGACAAGCGCGGCAAGATGGCTGCGGTGAACATCGCCCACGCCGAATAATCGGCCCGGCCCGGATCGGGCGCGCATCGTCTCAAGGGGTTGCGCGCCCGGCCCACATCCTTCCTTTTCAAGGAGACCTTCATGGCCGCCACCGATTATCGCACCCTCGCCGCCCAGGCGCATGCGGACGCCGAAGCCGCAACCCTCGCCAATGTCCGCGACCGCTGCCTGCGCGCCGAATCCGCCTGGCTCGCCATGGCCAGTCGCCAAGACAGCGTCGATACCGCCCGCGCCCGCCGCGAGGCCGAAGCCGAAACCCGCCGCGACGCCCTGCCCCTGCCTCCCGCCGGCGCATAAGCGCTTTCAGGACGCGGAACCCATCCCAAGGCCGCCCGTTACGTCCATCGAGTTTAGATGAACGCAACAAGGAGCCAGTTCATGATCCGCACCCTGATTTTCGGCGCCATCGCAGGCTATGTCGGCAAAAAGCTCTATGACGAGGGCAAGCTGACCGAATTCAAGAACGACATCACCGCCCGCTACGACCAGGCCAAGGCCGATCTCGCTGCCAAGCGCGACACGGCTACGCCCGCGTCCGCATCGGGCAGCGCGGTCACGACTCCCTCGGCGACCAGCTTCAACTAAAGTCGACGCAATTTCCCGTCGGGCGCAAAAAAGGGCGCGATCCTCACCGGATCGCGCCCTGATTTGTCACTATTGGGCCATCAAAGCTTCGATGTCAGCTCCGGCACCAGCTTGAACAGATCACCGACCAGGCCGTAATCCGCCACCTGGAAGATCGGCGCATCCTCATCCTTGTTGATGGCGATGATGGTCTTGCTGTCCTTCATACCGGCCAGATGCTGGATCGCACCGGAGATCCCGACCGCGACATAGACTTCCGGCGCGACGATCTTGCCGGTCTGACCAACCTGATAGTCATTGGGCACATAGCCCGCATCGACCGCAGCACGGCTCGCACCGACAGCAGCGCCAAGCTTGTCGGCCAGCGGGAAGATCACTTCCTCAAAGGTCGGACCGTCCTTGAGCGCCCGGCCACCCGACACGATGATCTTGGCGGACGTCAGTTCAGGACGCTCCAGCTTGGCGATTTCCGCGCCGACGAAGCTCGCCAGACCCTTGTCACCCGTCGAAGCAACGGCCTCGACGGCACCGGAGCCACCCTCGCTCGCCGCCTTCTCGAACGCGGTGCCGCGAACGGTGATCACCTTCTTGGCATCCTTCGACTTGACCGTGGCGATCGCGTTGCCGGCGTAGATTGGACGCGTGAACGTGTCCTCGCTCTCGACCGACAGGATGTCGCTGATCTGCATCACGTCGAGCAGAGCTGCGACGCGCGGCGCGATATTCTTGCCGTTGCTGGTGGCGGGCGCGACGAAGGCGTCATGATGCCCCATCAGTTCGACGATCAGCGGCGCGACATTTTCCGGCAGCGCGTGCGCAAAAGCCGCGTCGTCGGCGACATGGACCTTGCCGACACCGGCGATCTTGGCGGCAGCGGCAGCGACGCCATCGACGCCCGATCCAGCGACCAGCAGATGCACTTCACCCAGCTTCGCAGCGGCGGTGACAGCGGAAAGCGTCGCGTCCTTGACGGCGCCGCCTTCATGTTCAACCCAGACAAGCGTCTTCATGCGGCAACTCCCAGAGCTTTCAGCTTTGCAACCAGTTCATCGACATCGGCGACCTTGACGCCAGCGGAGCGCTTGGCAGGCTCCACGACCTTGAGCGTCTCCAGACGCGGCGCAATATCCACGCCATAATCGGCAGGCGTCTTGGTCGCGAGCGGCTTCGACTTCGCCTTCATGATGTTGGGCAGCGACGCATAGCGCGGCTCGTTGAGGCGCAGGTCGGTGGTGATGATCGCGGGCGTGTTGAGCTTGACCGTCTCCAGGCCGCCGTCGACTTCGCGCGTCACATTGACCTTGTCGCCCTCGACTTCGACCTTGCTGGCGAAGGTGCCCTGCGGCAGATTGAGCAGCGCGGCCAGCATCTGGCCGGTCTGGTTGCTGTCGTCGTCGATCGCCTGCTTGCCCAGAATGATGAGGCTCGCGCCTTCTTCTTCCTGCACCTTGGCGAGCAGCTTGGCGACGCCCAGCGGCTCGACTTCATCGTCGGTCTGGATGAGGATCGCGCGATCCGCGCCCATGGCTAGGCTGGTGCGCAGCGTTTCCTGCGCCTTGGCGACGCCGATCGACACTGCGATCACTTCAGTCGCCACGCCCTTTTCCTTCAGACGAATGGCTTCCTCGACGGCGATCTCGTCGAACGGATTCATGCTCATCTTGACGTTGGCCAGGTCGACGCCCGTGCCATCCGCCTTGACGCGCGGTTTCACATTATAGTCGATCACCCGCTTCACGGGGACAAGGATCTTCATTGCAACATCCTCCGGTTAAATATCTTGTCGGCCGATATGCCGACAGGGACGCGACGACCCGCATATCGGGTCGCCACGTCCCATGGCTAATTCCATCAATGACTGGGGTGGATCAGGCCACCTTCTTCACCTCAGCCACGATCTTGCGAGCGGCATCACCCAGATCGTCGGCAGGAACGATCGCCAGGCCCGAACCGGCGAGGATGTCCTTGCCCTGCTGGACGTTGGTGCCTTCCAGACGGACGACGAGGGGAACCGACAGGTTCACTTCCTTGGCGGCCGCCACGATACCATCGGCGATGATGTCGCACTTCATGATGCCACCGAAGATGTTGACGAGGATGCCCTTGACCGCCGGATCGCTCAGAATGATCTTGAACGCAGCCGTCACCTTTTCCTTGCTCGCGCCGCCACCGACGTCGAGGAAGTTGGCGGGGAACATGCCGTTGAGCTTGATGATGTCCATCGTCGCCATGGCGAGGCCGGCGCCGTTCACCATGCAGCCGATGTCGCCATCCAGCTTGATGTAGGCGAGGTCATATTTGGACGCTTCGAGTTCAGCGGGATCTTCCTCGCTCTCGTCGCGCAGCGCCATCAGATCCTTGTGGCGGAACAGCGCGTTGCCGTCGAAGCCGACCTTGGCGTCGAGCACCAGCAGATTGCCCTGCTCTGTCAGCGCCAGCGGATTGATCTCGATCTGCTCGGCATCGGTCGCCACGAAGGCGTTATAGAGCGATTCCGCAACCTTGGCAGCCTGCTTGGAAAGATCGCCGGTCAGGCCCAGCGCGGCAGCGACGGTGCGACCATGATGCGGCTGGAAGCCGGTGGCGGGATCGACCGAGAAGCTGTGGATCTTCTCCGGCGTCGAATGCGCCACTTCCTCAATGTCCATGCCGCCTTCGGTCGACACGACGAAAGCGACCTGGCTCGAGGCGCGATCAACCAGCAGCGCGAGGTAGAATTCCTTGGCGATGTCCGCGCCGTCGGTGATGTACAGGCGGTTGACCTGCTTGCCCGCGTCGCCGGTCTGGATCGTCACCAGCGTGTTGCCCAGCATATCGGTCGCGTGCGCCTTGACCTCATCGAGGTTGAACGCCAGGCGGACGCCGCCCTTCGCGTCAGCAGCCAGTTCCTTGAACTTGCCCTTGCCACGACCGCCTGCATGGATCTGCGACTTCACGACATAGAGCGGTCCGGGCAGCTTCTTGGCCGCTTCCACCGCTTCATCGACGGAAAAGGCGGCATGGCCGGCAGCGATCGGCGCGCCATATTTCGCGAGAAGCTCTTTGGCCTGATATTCGTGAATGTTCATGGGGCAGCCCCGTCCTTTACGATGCTTCGGTGATGCGGCGGCTTAAGCACAGGGTCGCGGCTGAAACCAGCCTATTTTGCAAAGTCATTTTGCAAAATTGCAAAGATTTTAGCACCCGGTTCGGCGCATATTGCGAAATCCTGCCCTAGAAGGCGCAGACAAGTGCCGACTTGCTGGTGACGAGAAATATCTCGGGATCGTCCAGTGCACGCACCTTGCGAAGGAAATGATCGACGCTCATTTCTCCGGCATCGGTTTTGCGGAGAGAGGCCAGCGACTGCAACTGTCGCAGCTGACCAAGACTCAGCCGATCAACCATCCGCTTTGCCATACAGTCTGCCATACGCGGTGAAAGGCCGGCATCGACCAGGCCGGCACGCACCCGAGATTCGGGCGAAAGGCTGGCGCAGCTCGAAAGGAACAGCATGACAGCCAGGATGGGGAAAGAGCGACGAACGGTAGTGAGCATAATGGCTTTCCTGGCGACACATGGCTGAACGCGCGTTAGATGCGAAGCGAGGCCCCCGGAGTTCAAGAGTGATGGACAGAATTTTCGCCGCATTTTCGCATCGCGTGTCGAGCGCGGCCGGTCAGCCGCTCGCTTTCATCCTCGCGGTCGCGGTAATCCTCGCCTGGATCGTAACCGGCCCGCTGTTCAACTATTCCGACACATGGCAGCTCATCATCAACACCGGCACGACGATCGTGACATTTCTCATGGTCTTTGTGATTCAAAATGCGCAAAATCGCGACGGATCCGCCATGCAAGCCAAGCTGGACGAACTGATCCGCGCCGTGGATGCCGCGCGCAACGACTTTATCGGCATCGAGCATCTGACAGAGGTGCAACTCGACAAGATCAAGGCGGTGCTAGAACAGGAATGTGGTGACGACGAGACGCGGCGCCTTGCGCTTGAGCGCATGATAGAGCGACGTTAAAAAGAAGCCTCAGTGGGCCTGATCGACGAGCCGCTGATTTTCCAGACGATAAGCGTCGACACGCTCACTATAGCGCTGGGCCAGCCCCTCATAGGCCGCCCTGCCTTCCGCCGAACGGGTGGTCCACGCCCTGATCAAAGCCATCTGCTGGCTATGCAGCAGGTAATTTACGTCCATCTCCATGCTCATCTGGCCCTCCTTCGGATCATTCGAAGAGTTTTGTAAGGCTGGCTGCTTCGCTATGAATCGATAGCAGCAGGACTATTCTAACATCGATCGCGGCTCATGGCTAATCGGCCTGCCGTTCGCGCACGGCATTCCGGCGAAAGATCGAGCAGTGCGGCGACCATTGTCCAGAGCCGAAGCATGTGAATATCGTCCATATTGAGAGATATCACTTGGAAGCGTCCTTCCGCCCTGCCATCCTGCATCCCGGCTTGAAACGGGGGTGAAGCCTTGGGGACTGAATTACTCGCCATATTGGCGATATTGCACCGTGAAATACTCATATTCGCAGTAGTTGGCCTCACTATAGGTGGCGTTGACGATCTGATAATCGACCTTCTATATTTCTCTCGTAGATGCTGGCGTAATATCGCGGTTTACACCCGCCATCCCCGTATGACGACCGCAACGCTGCCGCCTTCGCCCTGCCCTGGACGACTCGCGATTTTCATCCCCGCCTGGCAGGAATCCGCCGTCATCGGGGCCATGCTGGCGCATGCGCTGCGCTGCTGGAGCGATGCCGATTACCGGATTTTTGTTGGCGCCTATCCCAATGACCCAGAGACTCTCGACGCCATTGCCGCCGTGGCGATGGGGCAGCAACGGATCATCGCCGGTGTAAACGAGCGCGAAGGTCCGACGACGAAGGCCGACTGTCTCAACATGCTATGGCGCGCGATGCTGCGCGAAGAGGAGCGTACCGGCACGTCATTCAAGGCCGTCATCCTCCACGATGCCGAGGATGTCGTGCATCCCGACGAAATCCGGCTGTTCGACCATATGATCGATCGCTTTGCGCTGGTGCAATTGCCCGTCCTTCCTCTGCCTGGTGAGGGATCATGGTGGGCGCGCGCCATATCCAATCACTATGGCGATGAATTTGCCGAAAATCACGGCAAGGCACTTACGGTTCGCGAGGCGTTGGGCGCATCCGTTCCTTCGGCGGGCGTCGCCTGCGCGTTCGAACGCAGCGCGCTGAGCCACCTGTCCGACCCGTTAAAAGGTGGCCCGTTCGACCCAAGCTCGCTGACCGAAGATTATGAAGCAGGGCTGCGCATCCGCGACCGGGGCGGGCGCGGTGCATTCATCCGCATGCGAGATGAGCACGGGCAACTCGTCGCGACACGGGAATATTTCCCCGACAATCTGAACAGCGCCGTCCGTCAGAAGGCGCGCTGGATGGTCGGCATCTCTTTGGCCGGATGGGACCGCATGGGATGGCAAGGCGGCCCGGCGGAATGGTGGATGCGCATTCGCGATCGTCGCGCAGCCCTTGCAGCACTCATATTGTTCGCCGCGTATCTTGCCCTCGTTCTATGGGGCCTGCTGGGTATCGCCGCACTGTTCCTGACCATTCCCGCGCCACCCCTGCCACTAATGATTGCTTCCCTTTTGTGGCTCAATTTCGGGCTGATGATTTGGCGAACGGCAATGCGGACCCTGTTTTCGACGCGAAGCTATGGATGGCGTTACGGGCTTGGCGCGATCCCGCGAACCTTCATTGCCAACCTGGTCGCCATCCTCGCCGCCCGACGTGCCGTCTACCAATATGGCCAGTCGTTACTTGGAAAACCCCTCCGCTGGGACAAGACGCAACATCATTTCCCCGACATGCAGACCAGACCGTGAGCGACAGCCGCAGTGGCAGGCCCGTCCGTTTCTTCGTTCTGTTGATGACAGGCTGGACCATAATCCGAATAGTTAGCACGATAGGCTGGCCGAGCGGCGTCTCGGAGGCGAGCGATGATGCGCCTCATCCGTCCCGCACCTTCTCGCCCGCCAGCGCTCCGCCCCCCATCAATGCGGCGTATATGCACCCGAATACCGGAACGCCTATGCCCCGGACGGTCATCGGTTCGCCCCATCATATATTCACCATCGCGACGCCGCCTGCGGATCGGACGCAAGCGTCCGGTCAGCCGATCGATCTTGCGGATTTCATCAGCAGCGCCGAAGCCTTTTCGAGCGCCCCAACTCCCGGCGATGCGCCGGGCGAACGGCAGGAGTTGCTCGTCCCGCAGCCCGCGTCATGGCAATCCCGTCGGGAAAATGCCTCTCGTCGCTGGCATCTGGGCAGTTGGGTCTTATGGCGAAACGGCAGCGGCCCGGCGCGCGCGCTGACCAATGGCCGGCTTGGCGGCTCGCAGATCGGGGCGCGGCTCGATTTCGACATGACACCCGATGCCGGGTCCAGCATCGCAGGCTATACAAGGGTCAGCGCCGCCATGGATCGCCCGGCCTCACCCGAAGCCGCAATAGGTCTGTTCTGGCAACCGGCGCGACGGATACCGCTGACCTTTGCCCTCGAACGACGCATCGCTCTGGGACCGGGAGGACGCAATGCCAATGCTCTATTCGCGGCCGGTGGTTTTGGTCCCACCCCCCTCACGCCGTCAGTCAGCGCGGAAGCCTATGTCCAGACGGGCATTGTCGGCTTTCACGCAAAAGACTCCTTTGTCGATGGGAAACTCTCCTTGCTCACACCCCTCCGGCGCACAGGTCTCCACGCCGGCATGGCTGTCTCCGGCGGCGCGCAGCCGGATGTGTCGCGTCTCGACATAGGCCCGGAAATTCAGCTGCGCCTGCCCTTGCCTAGCGTCAGCGCGCGGCTCAGCATCGAATGGCGAGAACGGATCATGGGCAATGCAGCGCCACCATCGGGACCGGCCATCACGCTCGCCGCCGATTTTTAGGCACAAGCGCGAGCCGCATCTTCCTATCGGGGCGCTTTGGCTCTACGCCCGTGACAGCATGGATCTCTACCTGCCCATCGCCAACCTGTCGGTCAACGCTCTGGTCATCATTGGGCTGGGCGGTATCGTTGGGCTTTTGTCAGGCATGTTCGGTGTCGGCGGCGGTTTTCTGACAACGCCGCTGCTGATCTTCTACGGCATTCCCCCGACAGTCGCCGCCGCCTCCGCCGCATCGCAGGTCACTGGCGCAAGCGTCTCGGGTGTCGTCACGCATATAGCGCGTGGCACGGTCGATTTCCGCATGGGGGGCATCCTGATCGCCGGCGGCGTCGTGGGAGCGGGCATCGGCGTCCTGTTGTTCCGGCTGCTGCAAACGCTGGGCCAGATCGATACGGTTATCGGCATCCTCTATGTATTGATGCTGGGATCGATCGGATCGCTGATGGCCAAGGAGTCGATCCAGGCCGTGATCGCGCTCAAGACCGGGCAGCGCGCACAGGCGCGCAAGCGGCGGCACCATCCGCTCGTCGCCGCCCTGCCCATGCGCTGGCGCTTCTATCGCTCGGGTCTCTATATCTCGCCGCTCGCGCCGCTGCTGCTGGGCATGGCGACCGGCGTGCTGACCATGTTGCTGGGCGTCGGTGGCGGATTCATACTCGTCCCGGCGATGCTGTATCTGCTGGGGATGACGACGCAGTCGGTCGTCGGCACGTCGTTGTTCCAGATCCTGTTCGTCACCATGGCGACGACGATGATGCATGCGATGACCACCAAGGCGGTCGATCTGGTGCTCGCAATGCTGCTGTTGATCGGCAGCGTCACCGGCGCGCAGATCGGCACGCGCCTGTCGATGAAGATCAGGCCCGAATATCTGCGCATCCTGCTGGCGCTGATCGTGTTGCTGGTGGCGGCGCGCATGGCGCTTGGGCTGGGTTTTCGGCCCGACGAAATCTACTCGGTCGAGGTCCGATGATCCGCCGCGCCCTCATCGCCGCCGCCGTGCCCGTGCTGCTGATATTGACCGCTGCCGATGAGCCGATGCTGGTACCCGACGTGTCGCAGCGCGACGTCGAAATCCAGTATAGCTTTACCGGCGCTGACCTTCTGCTGTTCGGTGCGATCGTCTACCCCGATGGCCGACGCCCCGACAAGGCCGCCGATATCGTCGTGGTTCTCAAAGGCCCGGACCAGTCGATCATGATGCGCGAAAAGCAGAAGGTCGCGGGCATCTGGGTCAACGCGGAGTCAGCCCGGTTTCGCTCAGCGCCCAGTTTCTACGCCATGGCCTCGTCGCGCCCGATCGCCGATATCGTGGATGAACGCACCGCGACGATCTATGAAATGGGCGTCGACAAGCTTCAGTTGTCGCCCGCCTCGCTCAACGAGAGCGCCGAACTCGAACGGTTTCAGGCGGGGCTGGCCGAACTGCGCCGGAAAACCGCTCTATATGTCGAGCGGCCGGGAACCGCCGAGATTACGGACGGGGTTCTCTATCGCGCCCGCCTGCCTTTATCTGCGCGCGTAATCGTCGGCAATTATACGGCCGAGACCTTTCTGGTTCAGAACGGGCGCGTCGTCGCGGCTGCGGTACGCGACATCACCATCCGCAAATCCGGGTTCGAGCGATTCATGGCCGTCGCCGCGGAACGCTGGTCTTTTCTCTACGGGTTGACGGCGATCGCGATGGCGGTCGGCATGGGCTGGGCCGCCGGGGCGATCGCGCGCCGCATTTGACCCAGGCGGCCTGTCCAAAAGTTCATGTTGCGGCCAGATCGGCGTATGGATGGCGTGGGCATAAAGGAGGCGCGGTCTTCGCGCGGACCGCAAGCCGGGCCGGCGGCCTCCTCCCGTCGGTCCGGCTCTATTGTCTGCGGCAGCCTTTTTACTGAAAGTCTGAGTAAAAATGCGCTTTTTCGCGCATTTCCCAACAGGATCGTTCAGTGCCCCAGCCGGTATCCCGCGCCCCGAACCGTCTGGATAAGCGACACGTCTCCGTCCAGATCGATTTTGCGCCTCAGGCGGCTGACATGCACGTCGATGACATTGGTGCCGGGATCAAAATGATAATCCCACACCCCTTCGAGCAGCATCGTTCGCGTGACCACCTGACCGGCATGACGCAGCAGATATTCCAACAGCCGGAATTCGCGCGGTTGCAGGTCGATCGGCCGCCCGTCTGACCGGACTTCCCGCTTCAGCAAATCCATCCGCAACGGCCCGCAAGTGAGAATAGTCTCGGCATTCGCGCCACCAGAGCGCCGCCGCATCAGCAACTCTATCCGGGCGAGCAGTTCGGCAAAAGCGAAAGGCTTGACCAGATAATCGTCCGATCCGGCCGTCAGCCCCGTCACCCGATCGTCGACGGAATCAAGCGCGGACAGCAAAAGCACCGGCGTATCGATAGCGGCGGCGCGCAATGCGCTGAGAACGCCCAGTCCGTCCAGCCCAGGCAGCATACGGTCGAGAATGATGACGTCATATCCACCGCCGGTCGCCCTGAACAGGCCATCCCGGCCATCCCCGCAATGATCGACGACATGGCCATGTCCATGTAGGCCCTTGCAGACATATTCCGCCGTGGTCCCGTCATCTTCAATCAGCAAAATCTTGCCACTCATCCGTTCATCCCGTCGGTTCGGCATCGGGTGCGTCACCGCGATCCCATATCGATGCCGATGGCGGAACGACCGGGAGGACGCGTGAAGCGAGCTTCACAAGGGTCCTCGCATAATGGGCGCCCTGCGGCACTTACCGCCATATGACAAAATATTCATCCGGTGCCGGCGGCAGCGCTTGGCTACGCCCTCAAGCGATACGGCCCGGCACCTCGCGGCTGTCGGCGACGATCGCTGCCCGGCTCCCGCCGGTCTCCCATGGAAAGACGAACCAGTCCTTCGTCACGGCCCGATCGATCGACGCCGCCCGATAATCAACCGGCGTTGCCGACCGGATATTATCGATCAGCACGGCAAAACGAATATTGTCCGCCGGTGCCCCCGCCAGTGCCTGACGCAGCCCCTTCATGGTGCGTCCGCTGTCATTAATGTCATCGACGAACAGCAGGCGTTCGCCGGACATCGCACGTTCGGCAAGGCTCTCAAGCAGCTTTTCCCCAAAGGCGGCCGCCCCCGCCGACAGATCGACCGACAATAAAGGCACGCCGATCCTGTGGCTGAGCCAAGTCGCCGGAACCAGCCCGCCCCTGCCCACACCAACCAGGAAATCAGGCAGCGAACCATCGCCGATGATGCTCCGGGCCAGCGTTTCGACAAGGATCAAAAACCGCTCGATCGGAATATCGGTCAATATGGGTTGAGCCATGTCAGGCGACCGCAGCAGGATGCGGGGCGCCTTGCCCCTGTGCGGCATAATGTCGCGCGAGCAAGGCGCAGGCGATAAGCTGGATCTGGTGAAACAGCATCAGCGGCAGGATGATCGGCCCGACGATGGCCGCGGGAAACAGCACGCCAGCTATCGGGACGCCCGACGCCAGACTTTTCTTGGACCCGCAAAATTGCAGGACGATGGCGTCCTCGCGCGAAAAGCCCATTATGCGGCCCAGCATCCAGCTGAACAACAGAATGATCAGCAATATCGCACAGCACAGCGCGGCCAGCAGCAGCAGTTCGCCGCGCGAAACCCTGTGCCATAAACCTTCCACCACGGCCGCGCTAAACGCAGCATAGACGACCATCAGGATCGTAGTGCGATCGACGCGCCCGAGCACCGAGCGATGCCGCTCGACAACATCGCCGATCCACGGGCGCAGCAGATGACCGATGATGAAGGGCAGCAGCAATTGCAGGACAATGCCCTCGATCGAATGAAGCGAAACCATGCCGCCTGTGCCCCCGCTCTGCATGAGCAGCGCAACCAGCAGTGGCGTCAGGAATATGCCCAACACATTGGAGAAGGACGCACCGACCACCGCCGCCGCGACATTGCCGCGCGCGATCGCGGTAAAGGCGATCGACGATTGGACCGTCGAGGGTAGCAGCGTTAGGAACAGCAAACCGGCGCGCATACTGCCCGGAATAGCCGTCACTTGCTGCGTCGCAAGGCCGATCAACGGGAAAGCGACAAAGGTCGTCGCCAGCGTCGCAAGGTGCAGACGCCAGGCTTTTGCACCGCGCAGGATCGCCTCGCGTGGAAGCTTGGCGCCATGGAGGAAGAAAAGCAGGACGATGCCTATATCGGTCGCCACATCAGCGACATGCGCGCCCACGCCGCGCGCAGGCAAAAGGGACGCCAAAATGACGGTGGCTATCAGCAACAACAGAAACGGATCGAGGATCAGGCGGAGTCGGTTCATCGAACAGCTTGGCAAGGGAAATGGTCGGAGCATTCGTACGGCATCTTTGGGAAAGCGCCAATCGCTGTTCAGATGGAGCCAGGGTCAGATTTCCGCTTGAACCGCCATTCGCTCACCAGCACGGCCGCCACGATCAGAACGCCGCCCAGCAAGGCGCTCGGCGGCAATCGATCCCCGGCAATCCGTCCGATGATGCCCGCCCATACCGGCTCGCCCGCGTAAATCAGAGTAGCGCGGGTCGGCGACACGGTGCGTTGCGCCCAATTCATGACGAGCTGAATGATCGCGGTCATCAGGCCAAGCCCGCAGGCGGACAGGATCACCCGCCATGAAAAGGGCGGAATGGCCTCCCCCATCGGAACCATGAACGCGAACGCCAGAAGCGCGGTCACGGCGAGTTGCACGATCGTGACCCGCAGCACGTCCACCCGCCCGGCCCACAGGCTGATGAAGATGATTTCCAACGCGATCGCCAACGTGCTGATCAGCGTCAGCATTTCGCCGCGTCCCATGGACAGTCCGTCACGCGGGGCCGCGACCAGTAACAGGCCACCCACCGCAAGCACCACACCCACCCAGCTCGCCAGCCTCGGCCGCCGCCGCAGGATGATCCACTGCAAGATCGGGACGAGCGGCACATAGGCGGCGGTGATGAAGGCCGATGTGCTGCTGGCAATGGTCGCAAGACCCCAGCTCTGGAGCGAATAGCCGCCAAAGATGCCTACCCCGATCGCAAAACCCGCCAACAACTCCTGCCGGGTCAGGCCAGCCAGCACGCGCCAGGCGAGCGGCAAGGTGAACAAGGCGGCTGTAGCGAACCTAAGCCCGACAAAGAACAGCGGACCGCTTTCGCGCATGGCCAGATGCACGATCAGGAAGGTCCCGCCCCACAGCAAGGTTACGGCCATCAGCGCCAGTTCGGCGCGGCCGATCAGAGTGCGGGAAAGGAACCGGGACGGGGCTTCGAACGACATAGAGGCTGATTGACTATGCGCAAATCACGCACCGTCAAGCCGAACATGCCTGTGTCATTGCCGCGCAGGCCTTTAACGGCGGTCGACCCGGCTTATTCGTTCCTGAGGTCGCTTCCTGCCTTTTCCAGCTTTTCCCCAAGATCGCGCTTCGCCTCACCGGCGTCACGGCTCGCATCACGTGCCGCCTTGTCGGTAGCCGTGCCGATCCGGTCCATACCTTCATCGATCGCGCGACCGCTATGATCGAGACCCGCGTCGATCTTGTCGCCTGCCCGGTCGATCGCATTGTCCACATCACTGCCCACGGCATGTCCGGCGTTTTCCAGATTGTTCGACGCTTTTTCGGAGCAGGCCGACAGGCCCGTCGCGCTGAAAACACAAAGGGCGGCCAAAATGGATGTGCGCATGCGATGTCCTCAATCTCTTGACATGGATTGGGTTAACCGCCGGGCAAGCGATTAAGTTGCGTTACCCGCGCAACCCGATCACCATCGACCTGTCTTGATCGGGGATCAGTCCTTCGAGCACGCGCCAGAAGCCGGTCACCGACCCCTGCCCCGCCTGCGCATAAGCCGCCGCCATTTTCTCGCGCAGCGCACGAAACAGGTCCGCCTCCATCGCCACACCGGCGGCGCTGAGGCGCAGAAGCTTTTGCCGACGATCCTGCGGGCCTGGCCGCGTTTCGATATAGCCGCGTTCGATCAGGTCGTTGAGTACACGGCCCAGCGACTGCTTGGTAATCGCCAGCAGGCGCAGCAAGTCCTTGACCGTCAGATCGGGCTGGCGCGAAATGAAATACAGCGCGCGATGATGCGCCCGGCCCAGCCCCTGCGCGGAAAGGTCCTCGTCGATCGATCGGGTCAGCGCCGAATAGCCGAAATAGAGCATCTCGATGCCCCGTCGAATCTCATCCTCGCGCAGGAACAGCGGCGAGGCAGGCGCGATCTGTGCGGGCGTGGCGGTGGTCGAAGAAGAGGCGGTCATGGCCTATAGGGGTCCGGGCGACGAGGATCAAAAGAGAAGGCATATTGACGCGCCAAAACCATCATGACTAGGCTTTCCTTTCGCGCGCCACGCGTTATATGGCGTCGGCGCCGGTCAAACCGGCCATCTGCTGGGGCGTCGCCAAGCGGTAAGGCAGCGGCTTTTGATGCCGCCATGCGCAGGTTCGAATCCTGCCGCCCCAGCCAAATTTTCGGAAAATCGACACGGGCCGTCGCATCGCTGGACGACCCGTGTCCACCATTAAGGCGTATATTTGATCCCCAATCGGAATGTCCGTGGTTCGACCACACGGCTCAGGCGCGCCTCCTGCGGGCCGGACGCATCGAAAGCGGGGACGTAGGATTCGTAATAATAGGCAATGTCCTTGTCCCGGCTGTTGAAGATGTTGAGCAGTTCGCCGTAAAGTTCGACGCGCTTGCCCTTCCACGCCGCCCGCGCGTTGACGATCGTGCTGCCCTTGTCCCGCACATTATTATCTTCGATCAGCGGATAAGGGCCAAGGTGGCGGAGCCGGATGCTGGCCTCCCAGGGATGAAGCAGGATCGCCGCGCCCGCCGATGCCGCATTTTCGAAAGCATTGGGTATCCGGTCGCCATTGTCATAGCGCGAATGGCTGGCGGTATAATTGCCGTCGATCGCGAGCCAGGGCAACGGCCGCCAGAATGCGACGATCTCATAGCCATGCCGCCTGCTGGCCCCGCTTGGCTCGACAGCATTGGAATCGCCGACAAAGCGCAACTCGCTGCCGACGTCGAGCCACCAGTAGGTCGCGGTCAGGCTGGCGGTGCCGGCCTGCACCCGCGCGCCCACTTCCTTGCCCGTGCCGCGCACCAGCACCGGGACCGGCGAGACCGGATTAACCGCGCCGCGCACATCGTTGGAGTGGAAGCCACGTCCCCAATTTGCGTAGAATTCCAGATGCGCCGACACCTGATAGGCGAGCGACGCTTTGGGCGAGATCAGACTGTCCGATCCCTTGCCCGTCCCCAGCGCGGCCGCTACCCCATCGCGTGCCTGTACCGAATAATGGTAATGATCGCCGCGCAGCCCGCCCGTTAGCCGCAGCCCCGGCAAAGGCCGCCATGTCACATCGCCATAAAGAGCCGCTGACAGTTCCTCGACATGATAGCGACCGAGCGAGGCGAGAAATTGCCGGTCGGCGGTGCGATAGACGCCGACATTGCCGATTTGATCGTAGCGGCCCTCTGTCCCCACACTGACGCTAAGGTCCGGGCGCGGCTCCCAGCGCTTCTCGCCCGTAAAGCCCATGATCCACCTTCGGTCGAACTGCCGGATTTGCGCGCTTGTGCCGTCCGGGTCGGTGTAGGTGGGATTGGAATACATCGACCAGTCATAATATTGCACATAGCCATTGGCGCGCCATGTCGGCTGGGTGATGGCGATGTTGCCGACAAAGCGCGTGGTCTGGCCGCGCGCGGACGGGTCGGGCGAACAGAATATATCGGGACAGATGCTGGATCCTACGATGCGTTCGGGGATTTGCTCGGTCGGCCGCCATGTGGCCCGATAGGCGTGGAGCGTCGCCTCCAGCGTGCCGGCCCCGGCAGGCATCCGATATTTCGCGAAGCCCGCATAATGCCTCAGATGCTCCGGCTCCTGCCAGGGTCCGTCATAGCTCTTGGCCTGAGCGACCAGCGTCAGATCGCCCGAACCAAGATCGTGCAACGTGCCGCCAGCGGCGATCCGGCGCGAACCATAAGATCCACCCTCGACCGCGATCCACGGCCGGTCATAGCCATCGATCGTCTTCATATAAGCAGCGCCCGCCAGCGCGAAGTCGCCCCCGTCCGCGCGATACGGACCTTTGCGAAAATCCTCGCGTGCCACGATTTCAGGGATCAGGCCGTTTAGGTCGAGATAGCCCTGTCCATGGCCGTGGGTCCGCAGGTTCATCTGAACCCCGTCAATATAGGTGGTGAAATCGGACCCGTGGTCGAGGTTGAAGCCGCGCAGGAAATATTGGTTGGCCTTGCCGCTGCCCGAATGCTGGGCAGCAATCATGCCCGGCACGGCCTCCAGCAATTCCGCCACGCGCAACAGCGGACGAACGAGCAGATCGGCACCGCCTATACTGCCCTCGCTCGCCGCCTGTGCGACGCCGATCTTGGCCTCGCCGCGCCCAAAGACGACGATATCGGCCTGCGGTGCGTCCGCATCGGCGGGCGGGGCACTACCCTGCCCTGCCAAAGCAGGCGTCGCACTCATGATGGCGAGGCCGGACGCCACACCAAGACCCAGTTTCTTATGATGCATTCTGATTTCCCCCGGCGTCTGGCGACTACCGATGGAGGACCTGCCGCACGCGACGGGCGGCGCGTGCCAGCGACCGGACGCACTGGCGACCGCGACACGAACCGATGCGGTCTCCACCGCTCGTTCGTCGCTCAGACGGAAAGACACCGTGCCACGGCCATCCCCTGGGCCAGGGCAAGAGCGACCAGACGCCGGCAGGTCTCCTGGCTCGCGGGTCATCGCTCGATGCACGGCCTTCCCAGGTCTCGCAGGATTTAGCGTCCGGCCCAGTGGCTGGCGGCGAAACCATCGGGTCCGCCGCGCATATGCATCGCGCTCACCGCTTACAGTTGCAGGGACAGCCACGGAATTGGGGGTTTCCCCCCGCACCGCGTTCCCTTTTAAGTCCCTGTCGGGACACCGGCGCGATCAACATTCAGGATCGCGAAACGACCCCGAACGATCCGCCCGTTACAGTGCATGCGCATGGATCGCAAGCGTCCCAAGATCAGCGACGCCTAGCGTCCATGAATGCGGGACTGGAACAGCGGCAACCATTCGAAGCTCTTGTCGTCCGCGCCCGCTCCGTTGAAGCCGATGCTTCGCAATTTTGCCATGGCCTCCGCCGACGCCTCACTATCGAATGCAAGGTCCCAGATCAGGCGGCGAGACTGGATTTTCCAGCCGTCAGCCTCGCGAACATAGCGATCGATATAGCGGCCACCGACAATCAGTTCGGTCGCAGGAGCCGGAACGCGGCGGTGGTAAGCGAGGAAATACAATTCCCCGTCAGCCACATCCCCATCAACCTCGTACAGAGTGTTGAGGATATAATGCGCCGTAGCCTCAAATTCTTCCAGATTGCCCGGCGCTGCCTCGGCGAACTGCGCAGCCGTTCCCTTGAAGAAAATACCGTGATCGTCCGTTCCGTCTTCGGTGTAGAGCCTGCGCATCAACGCAAAGTCGCGCCGGTCCACCGCACGCGCATAGAGCATACCCAGCTCTTTCAGCGCCATTTTGTCGGCCTTATTCTGCCAGAACGGATCGTTCATTTCAGCCAGCCTCTCCACACTTCTTTTTGAAAGCACGAGATTAGTGGCGTAACTGAAGGGCGGCAAGCCTAGGTCGTATCAGCCCGGCCGCGCATTGGCGCGATCGCGTCGGACCGCGTGTCAGATGAATGGTGCCCCCGGTCGGACTCGAACCGACACATCCAAAGATACCGCATTTTGAGTCGCCTATATCCTGGACATGTCATTGATTAATAATAATATTTTCTAGAGAGCGTCTATTTTGTGTAAGGTTTTGTGTAAGTGTGTAAGACTTGTGTAAGGCATTTCGTGCAAAATCTGGCGCGTCTATTTTAAGGTGTCGCAGATGATGAATCCCGTGTCGAGCGGCTTCGCCATTTTCTCCACATGGCATTATCCGGACAGAAGCTTCTCCAATTTGTCTGCCAGCATCGCATGCTTGGCTTCGGGCAGTTGATCGAGATTGCGCTGCTTCCATTGCACGGCAGGCAGATGCTGTGCGGCAGGGATATCAAGCAGCGACCAATCGGGCGTGCCTCGTTTGAATGACACCAAGAAGCGCCGGTGATCTGCCGACATGCCGCCCACCATCGCCTCGATGATCGCTTCGCGCGCTGCTTCCAAATCGGTCAGTATGACCGGTTCGGCGGTCATTCCTTCAAATCCACGTCGAAACTCATGTTCCAGGGGTTTGCGGGTCGGGGCCAGCACATCGCCGATGGGGCGGCCATGGCTGATAATGTAGACGAGAAACGCATTGCGCAACGCATCGTCAATGCCCTCATGCGCAAGCAATTCGCGGACATCGTAGAGGTCGCGGGGATGCTGCCGGTCGAGCGCTGCGACGATCTTACCGGCATAGAGATCGGCAAACGAAATGACCTGCATCTGCGCGAAGCCGAACGATTCTTCGACGGCGGGTGACACGTTCATCAAAACCGGATCATAGACGCACCCGCGCAGGACGGGCGTGACTTCGATTTTGATTTGGGCGTCGGAAGTGCGAATGAGCAGTTTCGTCGTCGCACTCTCGTGAAACGTCGGGGTGATCCGGGCATCGGGAACGGCACGCTGGATGCGCGTGCTGATGCGTTGCATGGCCGCATCAATCGCCGCAAGGGATGCGGCCCGATCCTGCACGGGTAGATAGGTCAGGTCGATATCCACCGACAGGCGCGGCATATCCCGGACGAACAGGTTGATCGCGGTGCCGCCTTTCAAGGCAAAGTCCGGCTCTTCCCCGACCAGCGGCAACACCCGCACCAGCAAGGCAACTTGCCGACGATAGCTATCACGCAGCGCCATTCAAATCCTCCGGTACGGTGATTTGGTAGCGTTGGTTCAATACCCCGCCCTTGGCCAACATGCGCTTGCCTGATCCCAAAGCGATGCTGGACAGGTCAAGCTGATCGAACCAGCGGTGATGGTGCCGGTCAGCAAAGAACAGAAAGAGCCGTTTCACTTTGACGCTGCGGCAATCGCTCAACAACGATTGTAGGCGGCGCGGGCTGAGGTTGGCCATGCCCTCCATCAGCATATCGACCTGATGGAAACTCTCCCTGTCCGGCAGTTCATCCAGCAGTTCCAAAACCGCGCGCTCCGGCGTGGCAAGGCGGAGTGGCCAACTGATAGCCCCGCCCGGCTGCACCATGAAGCCTCCGGGCATACGCATTTCTTTGCCCTCCCCTTCGGGTAACAGATCTGGCTTTGTGGTTGCCTCGTCGGGAAAAAGCCGTTGGCTGTTATGATAGTGGAACGTCACATCCAACGGGAGCGCGCTCAACCAACTCGGCGGACGGTGATGGCCGTAGAGATGCACCTCATTGGTGGTGGCGCTAAGGTAGTGGGCATAGCCTTGATGTTCCAGCGCAGTGCGCCCGCCTACGGTAAGCGGCGAATCGAGCGCCGCTTGCAGGGATATGATAACCTGTTCCCATTGCAGCGGCCCATGTGACCGGCGATAAACTCGCGGCGCGGGCTGGTTCAACCATCCTGCTCTGACATAATGGCTGCGCAACGAGGATGAATAGCCCCGCTCCTCCAGCCAGGCGGCGTCAACCAGCATGCCTTCGGGCAAAGCCTGCTGCAATTGGTTTAACTTCCGTGCTGAATACGTAGCCATATTGTGGAATATGGCATATTTTCAAACCGACGTCCAGTTTATCATTCAGTCAAAATGCAAAGCCACACTGCGCATTTAAATGTATTTTCAAACTGACACTATCCTCTAATCACCCTATCCTCGCATCATGTGCGGAGATTAAGAACGATATTCGCCGCAGCATGGGGAACGGGTGGCAGTGCATCAAAACAGCTTACCTTGCCTGCTAACCTCCAGATGCTTCAGCCAGTCAGGCTTGGCCGCCTCGTCATCCAACCATGAAACGATTTGGGCCACCACATAGCCGCCGTGGGCTTCAATGGTTCCGGGCTGCATAAAGTGCGACAAGTAGCCGGTGCTGGTGAAGGGCAACTGTACGCCTTGCGGCTCTGTCGTGCGGATTTCCAGATGGTCGATCACGCCCCAGCGCAACGGCGCATAGGTCGCTTCGATCCCGATGCCCTGCCATACGAAGCGATAGGTTTGCGGTTCCATATCAGCACCCAGCGAACACATGCACGGCATCCCAAGCGGTCTGCACCGTGAAAAGGTCGCCGTTGATTTCGGCATCGCGGGCCATGGCCTGATAGTCGATGTAGTAGCTCAGCGTTTGCGGGATTACGGTGGTTTCCTCCGTCAACTCCTGCACATAATCGGCAAGGCTGGCATAGGTGCCAAGGTGGCGATCTTCCAACGCCTCGCGGGCTTCCTCAAGATCGCCGTCGCAATGATCTAACAGCGCCGCGCCCAATGCGCCATGTTCGGCAATGAAACGGGCCAATTCGGCCACGGCGTCGATGCCCGCATGTTCGCTGATACGAACGCCACCGAACCCTTCATAATCATGGATCGCCCATTCCTCGGCCCCGGCTATGGGCGAAGCGGCCAGCATTGTTGCCACCCCATCCCATAACGCCCATGTGTCCTGCGCGGCGTCGATCCACGCCCCATGCAGGATGCCGTTGTTATAGGCGGCGAGGCACGCGACATAGATTTTCGGCTGTTCGGTCTGGTTGGCGGTGATAGTGGCTCCCATGGTTTCCTCCGTTTGGCTTGGTTTCAGGTGCGATCTGAAACCTTGCCCATGCGGCGAGCATCGGGGGGCAAGCGGAGCGGACACCTTCGCGGGGAACCGGCTGCACGGAACGCAGTGGAGGAAGCTGGGCGGAAGGTGATCCGAAGCGCGCTGGGGGCAGCGCCCCAGCCTTTGCGTAAGTGATCGCAACCGAAGGCGGAAACGCATAGCGGTTCCGGGCGCACGAGCGCCTAGAGCACGGGCCGGAGGCAACGCTATGATTTGCCGATGACCATCACTATTCATCGCCCCATCGCTTCGGCTCTGTCATTTTAGCGTTGGCTAAACTTGAAAACCTAAAAAGCGCGCGCTTGGTTCTCAGGTATTCATATTTTGGCTCGAACGACGCACTGTTGGAGCTTAGGCTGTAGAGAAGAAAGCCTCACAATCGTCGCAGCAATAGTGGCCTTAGCTGCTGTTACATCAGCGGGAGGAACAACGGCATCGACCGCTGCTTTAGTGGATTGATTGGTCGACAAAAGGGCGGCTGCTTCAGCATCCGCTTTGGGTTTTGCTGCCTCAATTTTGTCTTCTGCTTCTTTGCTCAACGCCTTTATCTCTGCCACGACGCCCGCCGGATCAAAACTGCCAATGGTGCTCAGTCGTTGCGCCAGCACACGCTCGACAGATAGCAAAGCGGTTGTGATCATCTCGTAGAATTGCTCGTCAGTGGTGAGGACAACATTCCCGTTCGCCGCCTGTAAAGCTTGTGCTTTAGCGGCTTCAAGATTGCCCATTTTCTCGATTGTGATGGGATCAACACCAACTGCTTCGGCTTTAATGCAAAGTACTGCATCTAGCGCGCTATCAAAAACCTCCGCCTTTTGCTGTGGCGCATAATAAGATTTGCCTGCTCCGAATAACGCAGTTGCCGTTCCTCCGGCAATGGCAACATCGGGGCTTGCACCAAAAGCGGCGGCGGCAGCAGTTCCAACACCCGTAAGTAGCGCCGGGACTTCAAAAGCTTGCCGTCCATTGGCCGCGCTATGAGCGCGGCAGCGATACATATAAACGAAATTGTCGATCAGTCGTTGTGCTCCTGTCGCGTCATGTTTTATTTTCAAAACCTCGCTGACATTTTTTCCATCTTTCTGAACGTCTATATATCGCTGGTTCGGCATACAACGCTGGCCAAAGCTGTAGTTGCTGCCTACGACTTCCATCTCGTTTTCAAGATTGACGCTGGGTGGCGCAAAACTCGTTGTAGCACAACCAGCTAGACTCGCACTTGCACCCATCAAAGCTAAAATAAGCCGCATGACGTTATCCCCACGAATCATTTGATTGACTGCCAGACAAGTCGTTACATGGCAGTAATGAAGCGATGTGTCGATACACCTACCCATCGTTGCTATTTTGTATGTTGCCAAGTTCGCCAAACATGCACAGAAATCGATGACGAATCCGAGAGTGACCCGGTGGCGAACCCCAGGCGGCAGGCGGTGCCGTTTTTGTCGTTTGTTCTTGTTCTGGTTTACCATCGCAGCGGGCATGGGGTAGGTTCAATCCAGATTAAACCCATGAACGTGAGCCGCCGTTGTCCGAAAATTATATTGAACTGGAACGCACGTTTCACGCGCTATCGCTGAAAGGGGAGGATAGCGACGAGTTCGACCATCATCGCCTTCGCTACGGCCAAGGGCTGGGTTGGAAGGACGTGCTCACCGGCTATCGCACGGTAATCCTTTCGGAAGCGGGTTCAGGCAAGACCGAAGAAATCCGCCATGCGGCGCAGATGCTCCGCAAAGACAAGAAATCAGCATTTTTCCTGCGGCTTGAGCATGTTTCGGATGATTTCGAGATCGCCTTTGAAGAAGGTAATCTTGCTGAGTTCGATCAATGGCTGGCCTCCTGCGATGAAGGCTGGCTGTTTCTGGATTCCGTCGATGAGGCAAGACTGCGCGAACCGAAAGATTTTGAACGGGCTATTCGTAAGATTGGCCTCCGACTTTCCGGAGCGCTTCAACGCACCCACATCATTCTTACCAGCCGGGGTACGGCATGGCGTCCGGTAACAGACCTCAAGCTTTGCCAGCAGCACCTCAAATACGTGCCGCCTGCACCGCCGGAAGATGACGCATCAGGCTCTGGCGCGGATAATGACGGCAACCCCTTCAAAATCGTGGCGTTAGATGATCTTGGGCAAAAGCAGATCAAGGCATTCGCGACGGCCAGAGGCATCGCGGATACGAAGCCATTTATGGATGCCATTGAGCGGGCCGATGCCTGGTCGATGGCGGCGCGGCCCGACGATCTCAACGAACTAATCGATTTCTGGAACAGCAAAAAGCGGATCGGCAACCGGCTAGAATTGATGCAATCCAGCACCGCACGCCGCCTTACCGAACGTGACCAAGATCGTGCTGAGTCATTTCCGTTTTCGTTAGCAGATGCGGTCAGTGGCGCGCGCAGCGTAGCTGCCGCCGCAACATTGGCTCAGGAATCGACCATCCGCGTGCCGGACGGCTCAGAGAATACCAAAGGCATTGCTGTTGCCTCCGTCTTGCCCGGATGGGACGATAAGAAATGTGCAGCACTGCTTGCCCGACCGATCTTTGATGAAGCCATCTATCAGACAGTGCGCTTCCACCACCGGACCGTCCGCGAATATCTGACAGCCGAATGGTTCAAAGAGCTTCTGGATCGTGAGACATCGCGGCGCAAAATCGAATCGGTGCTGTTCCGCGAACAATATGGCCGGGAAGTGATCGTGCCGGTTATGCGGCCCGTGCTGGTATGGCTTATTCTGCTGGATGATAAAATCCGCGAACGCGCCCTTGCGATCTGTCCCGAACTGATCTTCGAGGGTGGGGAGCCGAAAGCCCTGCCTCTGCCCGTGAGGCAGCGAATTCTATATGACGTGTGCGAGAAGATGCACACCGGGGTCATACGCAGTTCGACCAGTGACTACCGCGCTGTGCAGCGGTTTGCCGACAAAGACATCGCAAGCGATGTGAAGGCGTTGTTGGTGAAATATGCCTGCAATAACCAGGTGAAGTGGTTTCTTCTGCGCATGGTATGGCAGGGAGAGATTGCAGAACTCCTGCCTGAATCCAAACAGCTTGCGCTGAACCCCAAGGCCGAACGCTTCGCCCGCATCGCTGCCATCCGCGCCGTGCAGGCCGTAGGATCAGACGATGATAAGCGCGAGATTCGCGACAGCTTCCTGAGCGAGGCGAAAGCGTTAAACCGGGAATGGCTCAGTGAACTGATCGAAGGTCTGCCACCAACCGAGCAATCGGTTGATTGGGTCCTTGCCTGCGTTGCAAAGCTAAAACCGAAAGATCGCAATAGCGTCGAGGGCCTGCCACGGGCGCTGGATACGTTTATCAAATCCCTTCCCCTCACCCATTTGGCACCATTGCTCATTGGGCTGAACCGCCTGATTGACAAGCGACCAGTCGTCGAGCGGCGCTTTTGTGAAATTTCCAAGCGACACGGCTGGCTTATCAAGAGTGCGGCGCAAGCTGCTGAGCGGCTGATTGTCGCGCGAGACCAGGCAGCCTTGGAACTGCCTACACTTTCTATTCTGCAGAAGCTGCCAGCCGCTCAGCATGACCGTGATTGGGATTTGCGCGATATCCGTTCGGATATTCCATCCCTGGTCCCGGCCTGGCCGGAATTGAACGATGCGCTATTTTGGCATGATGTGCGCGAAGCACGCCGTGTTAGGAAGAAAAAGAAGAGCGAACGGCTCACGGAAGTCTGGCAGGTATCGATCTTTGGTTCGTACTGGCGGTTCGGCGCTGAGGATTTCGACCGTGTATTGTCGTTCATCGACGCTTGCCCTTTGCGCGATGATCGCCTCATCGCCTTGTCGCAGGCCTATCGCCTCTATCTGGACGCGAAGCGCCCCAGAAAATGGCGCGACGCAATGAAAGCCAGGGCGGCAAAAACGCCTGCGTTGCGGGCCGCGCTGCATACACACTTGCATCCGCCGCCACCCACCGAAGAGCAGCGGCAATGGAAAAAACAGGAGGCTGCATATGCGCGGCAGCGAAAGGCAAGCGATGCCGCTGATGCCAAGCGCGAGCGGGATTGGAAGGATTTTATCGCAGCGAATATCAAGCGGCTGCGCGATCCGGGATTGCCAGATAAGAGAGCGATTCTCGACATGCAGTTGCACTTGCACGAAAAAGTCCGGGAGAATGATCCGCAGGGAGCGCATTGGACATTTGGCAATTGGGAGTCGCTGACAGGCGAATTTGGACCAGAAGTTGCCCGCGCGTTCCGCGACGGCGTCGTCGCTTATTGGCGTCGATATACGCCAAGGCTGCGCTCGGAAGGAAAGGCGAGCAATAGTACGCCTTTCAGCGTTATTTTTGGCCTGACAGGCCTTAACATTGAGGCACGAGAAACCGAAAACTGGGCATCCACGCTCAGCACAAATGATGCAGATATTGCGTTCCGATATGCCATGGATGAACTCAATGGATTTCCCGATTGGATGCCATCCTTATTTTCTGAGTTTCCAGACCTGATTAGTCAGCTACTTCTAAAGGAAGTTGACCGTGACCTGCGCATTGAAACAGCCAAGCATGAAAGCCACTATGTCCTTTCCGATTTAAGCTGGAGCGGTTCATGGGCCTCGCAGGGCATCGGCCCCGGCATTTTTGAGCGCCTCAAAGCGCGAGAACCCAAGAATCTAAAAAATCTTGGCTATATGCTAAACATTATCCACGACGCGGCGGTCGATGCGGAGGGTATCGCCGCGCTGGCAAAGCTGCGCAGCGCAGACCGACGCCTCGATCACGCGGCCCGCTGGTTTGCGACTTGGACGAGTTACGAACCGGACGCGGCGATCCCGGCGATTGAAGCGCGCCTTGCGAGGATCAAAGACGCGGGGAAACAAACCAATCTGGCGATGCAATTCATTACCCAACTGCTCGGTGGACGTCGGGGTGAGGTGAAAAGCGGCAACGCTTTCCGAACCCCGCAACATCTAAAAAGCCTGTATATGCTGATGCATGTCTATATTCGCGAGAAAGATGACATTCAGCGCGCAGGTCGGGGCGTGTATTCGCCCGGACTGCGGGACGAAGCGCAGGAGGCACGAAGCCAGCTTTTCTCGTTGTTGAAGGAGATTGCCGGTAAGGAATCCTATTTAGCGTTCATGGAATTGGCGCTGCTGCACCCGGAGCCATCTTCACGGCCATGGATGCAGCATCATGCCAAAACCAAAGCGGAAATCGACGCCGACCTGGCACCATGGGCCATCGAGCAGGTGCTCGACTTCCAAAAAGCGTTGGAGCGGATTCCCGCTAATCATCGCGAACTGTTCGAGCTTACCGAAATGCGCCTTCTTGATCTCAAGGACAATCTTGAACACGGCGATAGCAGCATCGCGGACATCCTCATCAAGGGAGCGACGCAGGAAACGGCCATGCGCAATTACATCGGCGATTGGTGCCGCGAACGCGCGCAGGGCCGCTATTCGATTCCGCAGGAAGAGGAAATGGCAGACGCCAAAAAGCCCGACCTGCGTGTCCATGGCAATGGCTTTGATGCGCCCGTACCGGTCGAACTCAAGCTTGCTGACAAATGGACCGGGCCAAAGCTGTTTGAGCGGCTGAAAAACCAGCTTTGCGGTGATTACCTTCGCGACAATCGCTCAAACCGCGGCGTGTTCGTGCTGGTCTATCGCGGAGAGAAGCAGCGTTGGGATTTACCCGAAAGCGACGTGGCCGTGACTTTCCAGGAACTGGTGAATGCCCTTCAAGCCCATTGGCAAACCATTTCCAGTAAATTCCCTAACGTCGATGACATCCGTGTGATCGGGATCGATCTAACATTGCGTTCGAAATAGCAGTACAGAAATCACTGGCGGGCTGGTCAGCCCGTACCATTTTCCTTATGAACGGATGCCATGTAAAGGGGATGCGACATGGATTCAAAAGGGGCATGGATCACAACAGTTGGCGTAATTATTGCTGCGGTCGTGTCACCGGTTCTCACGGCGTGGCTAGCTCCTGATTCAAAACTAGCAGCGACGGCAAGGGACATCCTGCCCACCGTGATTGTGCAGTTTCTACCGAAACCCACTGTCTCAGGCGACTCAACTCCCGGTCCTAGCGGTCCCGCGCCAGCGCCCCCAGGACCGGTCGTCAATCCTTCTAAAACGACGCCGACAAGGACACTCGATGGTGTTGCCATGCGTATAACGCCGAGCGATGCGCCGCTTGAAGCGATAATTGCGGCACCCGTTACCTCAGGGGCACAACGGCTATCGGTTACATTTTATATTACCGCAAAAAAGGAAGCGCTTCCTGTCTTCGTGCCCGAAAATGGCCACTTAAAAGACTGGAGCGCGCGAGTTATTGAGACCGGCGCTTACTGCTCAGCAGGACGCGGAGAGTTGCACGGAATCAAATCGTTTGCAGACAATGCGTGGAAAGAACCGGACGCCATGCTGGATCAGCTTCCACTGAATTTCAAAACACCCGTAGATCAAACGCTGTTTTGCGACAAACGAGTGACCGCAGGCGAGACTCTAGTTCTTGTTGCCCGCATCGACGTTGCCAACGGGGGTGAACGATCTGCGGTTCGTCTGTCGTCGCCGGGCCTGCGGATTACAGATCGTCGTTAATGACGGCGCATAACGTTATCCGAACATCTTCACCCAATGATGGTCTGACAGAGCATGAGCTATATCGCCATAATAGTAAGCAAAGGTGTCTGGGTTGACGATTTTTCGGGCAACGAACTGGGGACGAATGGTTGATTTCGGATCAGGCGTGCGCGGGGAGACGACGAGCGTAGCGTCCGCTTCGTCGGGATCGATGACGGTCATCGTCAGTGGAGTAAAATATGCACCCAGCATTGTCAGATTGCCAAGCCGAGCTTCATCTTTTGGCTGAAGCGCTCGATAAAGGCGATCCCATTCGCCCATCGCGGTCCAGAAATCATCCAACTGACGTGAAAACAGCGGCGCGGTGCAGTAGAGCGACCATAGAGTTACCGCATCAGGGTGAGTGGCCGGCTCATGACCAGCACGTTGTCGGCCCAAGGGACCGACTAGATGATGCATGGCAACAATTTCGATATCGACGCCGCGCGTGAGGGCATCGACAATAAGCGGCCAATATCGGAATCCGTCGCGATCTTGTGCGGCGACCATGTGCCAATGGTTCTGAGCGACCAGGATAACCCGCGAACGTGCCATGGCGAGAACGCGCTCCAGCGTGTAAGCTGAGCTATGCTGGATGCCTGACACTCCAGCATCGTCCGCTGGCGCTTCGTCCTTTTGCGAATGTTCAAGATCGAAACCGATTTCCTGGAGAAATCGCCGCGTGTAGTCCGTATCTTGCTGCCACATCCACGATACGAAAGCTGGAACGAGGCGGACATGCCGACTGCGTCGAATATCTTTGGATATCGTCTCTATAGCGGCGGCGATTTCTCCGATGTCGGAATACTGATCGAAATCGTTGAAACCAAGCCGCTGAGCAATCGCGGGCATGTCCTTGGCAATCACCCCATACATGCGGGGCTGCGCATTGTTCACGTATCGCTTCGCGAGCAAACGCACTGCATCAACGAGGCGTGCTGCTCGGGTGGTTGCGCCTGGCACCGGCAAACGAACATGATCTGCGATACGATGGAGAAGATTACGATCCATGGCAGTCCCCCGATGCGTTCTCACGCTACCGGCTAGGACAAGATAATCAACGCTCTCGTGCGCCGCCGCGCGCCAGCGGGTCAGCTATTTCGACGCCTTGCCGGAAAAAACGGTGCTCCATCTCGCCAGCGTCATTGCGCTGCGACTGCGCCGGACCAAATTGCCGATGCAGCACGCCAATTACCCGCCATTCTTCACGCATGACCTCGCCGGTGGCCGGGTCATATTCGACCAGCGCCGCTCCGCCCTCGCGGTGAAGCTTGCCTTTACGATACCAGACCTCGGAACAAAGCGTTCCATCGGGGGAGAACCGCTTTTCGGCGGGAGCGTCGTCCCGATGCAGCCGCCCTCTACGATACCATTGTTCATGAGCGACCACGCCTGAAGGATAGGTGATGGTGACAGCGGGACGATGTTCACAATGGATGCCATCGTCGTGGTGATGCCAGATTTCACGCAGGCTTCCCTCGGGATATTGGTGGCGATCATCCCATGCTGGTGCGAGACGTTTCACTAGAAACTCGTCGCCCTTCAGGGGTGGAAGGTCATAGGTCAGGCGGTTTTCTTCTACTGTTACTGAATATTTTCGCATGTACTCCGGCGATGCTGGGGGCTGACATGTATAGAATCATAAGCCGCTCACGCTGGCCAGCAATTCCAGCCTCCACGGTGCTCCACCCTTACTCCCCCTTTACTCCACTGGTCCGGCCAAGCGGAAAGCGGGACATTTCTCTCAGAAACTCAACGGCGTTCGAACCCCTCGAATAGCGACGTTGAGTTTCACAGGGCCGACGGCGCGGTGCCATCGGAGAGAAATGGAGGAATGACATGCTTTTCCCAAAATGCCCCAAATGCGGCGGCAAAACTGAATCCGCCGAAGCCGGTGATCTCGATCAGGGTATCCGTGGCGCAAGCTACGGCCTGCGGACCCAGGCAAGATTGGGCCATCCCCATTCTTTCCTGCAGGCAGGAATGTTGGCGGTTTCCATTGGACGCCAGATTTACAAGCGCGTTCCCGGCGGCGGCCTCAAGCGCTGCACCGCCTGCGCCCATGAATTCCGCTGATCTTTCATACATCAAGGAGAATTAACATGACCCCATGCCCCCAATGCCATTCGACCGATGTGGAATCCAACAAACTCCCGATTATGCCAATCGGGCAAATTGCCAGCGGCGCGATTGTGGCGCGCCGGTCGCATTGGTTCAGCGAAACGGTAAGCCAATTGCTGGTCTGGACTGGCATTGCCGCCGCCAACGGCATCCGGCCCGATTGGCGGTGTCACTATTGTGACCATCGCTTCAATGGCTGATTGGTTCTCTGCGGCCTTCGGCGCGACCGTCGCCGATGTTCGCCAGCGGTTGGTGGAGGAACCATGGTTTGACCGGACGGTCACGCCAGGCTCCTCCACCAATCACCAGCACGCGGCGGGGCTATCCATGGCTGACCGCCTCGGCTGGGGCGAACGCGAAATCCAGCGACGCAACCACGACGCGCCGGATCATGATTTCGGGCGCTGAGCCGCCCGCTTCGATTTCCTGAAAGGATAGCATCATGGGCTACGCAGATAGCCTTGACGCCAAGCTGATAAGGCTTGGCGAACAGGATTATTTTACCCTACGCGATGCGGTGCAAGGTGGCGTCGTCGTCATCGGCGGCACAGGCAGTGGTAAGACCAGCGGGGCGGGAAAAGCCATCCGCGAAGCATTGTTGCGCTCCGGCGCGGGTGGCATCGTTCTGGTCGCCAAACCGGAAGAGGCGGACCTTTGGCGGGACGACATCGCTCGGACGGGCCGTAGCGCGTCGCTGATTGAATGGGATGGCACCAACGGGGGCTATAACTTCATCGCCGCCGAATTGGCCCGCCAGGGCGGCGGCGGCGTGAATGCGGTGATCGAGTTGATCATGCGCGTGCTGGATATGGCTAAGATGGCTAGCCCAGCCCCCGGTCGAACGGGTGACGCCTTCTGGGACGACACGGTGCGACAGATCCTCCGTAATTCGGTGCCTGTGCTGTTTGCCGCTACCGGCACGGTGCGTATTGCCGACATCCTAAGTTTTGTAAGGGCGGCCCCTACGTCGCCGGACCAGATGGCCAATGCTCAATGGCAGCGGGATTCCTTTTTCTGTCATGCGTTTCTCACAGCGGCAGAGCATCTCCGCCACGGCCCAGTGCCAAGCTTCGACGACAGCATAGGCGAACGCGCCACCGCCTATTGGCGTCACGACTATGCCTCCATGGATGCCAAGCTGCGCGGTAATGTGCTGGTATCGCTAACCACTGCCCTCGACCGTTTCAATCATGGTTTTTTGGAACAGGCATTGTGTCGAGGCACGGATTTTGTGCCCGAACTGACGTTTTCCGGGGCGATCATTCTGATCAACGCACCGGCGCTGATCCGCAATGAGGATGGCATCATCTTGGGTCAGGTGGCTAAGCTGGGGTGGCAGCGGGTGGTGCTGACACGCAATGGGCTGGAGGCTCACCAACGCGACCGGCTGGTCTTCTGCTACGTTGATGAATGTCAATATTACGTAAACAGCTTCGATGCGGAATTTCTCTCCACCAGTCGGGGATCGCTGGCCTGCACTGTCTACATGACGCAGAGTTTGCCCACCTTCTATGCCAAGATGGGCGGCGATCAGGCGCGCGAACGGGTCCAGCATCTTCTCGGTAATTTCGGCACCAAGATTTTCCACAGCCTGGGAGGCTGCCCTGAGACATCGGAATGGGCAGCAAAAACGTTGGGCCGCACCCTCCACCACCGGCAAAGCTACAGCCAGTCAGAGGGTAGTAGTTACCAATATGGCATGAATATGGGGGCCGGTTCCAACTGGGGCGGAAGCCACGGCTCGGGTTACAGTGCTGGCAGCAGCACCGGCCAGGGCGGCACCAGCCACAACAGCGGCAACACCTCCAACAGTGGTTCATCTTGGGGCGAGAACGAAAGCCATGGCCGCAACCGTGGCGGCGGCAGCAACAACGGTCAAAGCTGGTCGCATAACGAACAGATGGATTGGGTGATCGAACCCGGCGAGTTTAGCCGGATGCTCAAGACGGGCGGACCTTCCAACGGCAACCGCGTGTCGGCGGTCTGGTATCAGGCTGGGCGGAACTTTGCCGCCTCCGGCTCCAATGCCCTTCTTGTCGAGTTCGCCCAATGAACCGGCCCCCGCTCAAGACCCGCCTCGTCGGTCATCCGCTTGTCACCGGTCCGCTCAGCATCGCAGCGGCATGGTCAGGTTATGCCTGCTGGCAAAACACCGATGTCCTGCCCGGCACCATCTGCCTGATGGTGCTAGCCGGTTGGTCGTTAAACGCCAACGGGGTCATGGTCCGCTACCAGTCGTGGAAGCGGGCATGGGATGGCATGGCCCCATCCCATGCCCCACGCCATTCATCGGCATGGCGACCATGGGCCGGTGCTGCGATGATCGCCGCTACCTTCTTCTACGTGACCGCCCATGCCAATCAGCCCGGCTATGCGTTTGCGCAGGGCTGGATGGTCATTGGCTTGTCCCTCGCCACCATCCTGTGGCTAGGCAAGCGCCTGCGTCGCGGTCGTACAAAAGGCAACCGCAACGATCTGGCGACGGTCGTCATCCGGCGTCCGCTGTTGCCGGTGCCCAGTGTGGAAGAGGCCTATCGCCGACTTCCTGCCTACTGCCGACAGTTGTTGGAGCGGGGCCGGTGAACCCCGCAACGCACGCCCTCAAGCGCACAACTGGTGGTTGCGTTTTCGGTGGATCAGCCGGGGATTTTCCGGGTGGGCGGGAGGCTGGTCCCGACCGAAAACGCATCGCCATGACCGCCCCCGACACTCGATCAAGCGACTGTCTGATTGATGGCTTTAGCGAATTCTTAACCATACCTCCCGTACCTTGGACTTTAAAAAAGCCTCCCGCAGGGGTGCACGTTGTCCGCAACTTTAGCGGGCAACGTATCTGTGCACACTTAGGCTTTTTTGACTTATTTCGTTACGGTTTCGTAATAACTAACGGAGGTTGGTTGAGGAGAGCGAATACATTGTGCTGGGGGTCGCATCATGGCGATCTTTAGCATGCGGATGCAGGTCATCAAGCGCAGTGCCGGCAGGTCATCGGTCGCCGCTGCCGCCTACCGTTCGGGCGAGAAGCTGCACGACGAACGTCAGGACATCACGCACGACTACCGCAACCGGGGCGGAGTCGAGCATAGCGAAATACTCCTGCCGGAGAATGCCCCGGCATGGGTGCAGGGTATCGACCGGCAGACCTTATGGAACGCCGTGGAGGCAGGCGAGAAGCGCAAGGACAGTCAGACCGCCCGTGAATTGCGGCTGACCCTCCCAAGAGAAATCCCGGCAGACCAGCGCATCGCGCTGGTGCGGGATTACGTCCTTCGCAACTTCGTGTCCAAAGGCATGATCGCCGATGTCTGCTGGCACAACAAGGTTGCCAGCGACGGGCTGGAGCAGCCCCATGCCCATGTGATGCTCACCATGCGCCCTGCGGTCGAGCCAGGTGGCTGGGGTCAGAAGGTTCGGCATGATTGGGTCGCGTGTCCGCAGGGCCGCACTCATGACGACGGCAGGCCAATTATGATCGAGAGCAACTCCCAATCGTGGAACTCGGCGGAATATTACGAACGCTGCCGGGAGGACTGGGAGAATACGGCCAACGCCGCCCTTGCGCGGGTTGGGTCTGACCAGCGTATCGACAGGCGCAGCCTCCTAGAAAGAGGCATACTGCGCCTTCCTGAGCCAGCACTTCGGCTGGCGCATTATCTTTCCGATCTTCGCGGCAGCCTCAAAGAACGGTTCGGCCAGTTCCAGATGGCCAAACATTACCAAGCGGTCGAGAGCCGGGCGAAGGCCGCGTTCGCCCGGATGGAGGAATCGCCGACGCGGGCGGGCGACACCGCGCGCAATTTCCAGCGCTTCTACGACTGGTTCGACCGCCAACTGGATCGCCTCGCTCCCGCCCCTAACGGGCCGGAGCGCGAACCGCCACGAAACACCACCTTTGACATGGAGCGCTAACGATGCCTGATTCCATTCCAAATAATTGGGAACCCGATCCCCGCAAGGTCGGCAAGAACTGGCAAGATATGTTCCGCGATCCCCAGCGTGACGGCCAGCCGCCCGGTCCGTCGGCCCCGCCGCCTGCGGTGCGGGACGAACTGCCCGATGATGAGGACGGCGCGTTGAACCTCATCGAATATAAGCCATGGATCGTCCAGCGCGTGCGTTCACGCCCCGCGCTTATGCTAGAATTGCGCCGCTACGAACCACGGTCGGGCTTTTGGCAGGGATGGGCCATGCCTTACCATGGGCTGTATGCGGTCGAGTATATGGGCGATAGGATGCTTTCGCTCGACTTCGGCGCGCGGCAGTTCGTCATTGAGGGGCGCGGCCTTAATGAACTTGCCCAGCTTATTCAGCAGGGCACGGTGCTGAGAATGATCGAACACTGCCCAGCACTCTGGCCCGGCCCGACGACCGGAACCATCATTATGACGATCCGGCGTGTGCAGATTAAAATTTGATCGGCACTACTGCGCGGTTGAAGCAACCGTGCAGTGATTCGCAAGCCTGTCTTAGCTTAGCGTCGAGCGATAATTATGGATCGGAATATCCCGAGGACCCAGAATCATAGGAGCTGGCATTATCGGTGCTATAGTCGGGTGTACTGTAATCGTGGGGATCGGCCGTAAGCGGGGGTACCATCGAATCGAGGGGCGACGCCACAATGGGTTCCGGTTCGGGCTGTGCGAAACGTTGATCGAGATGCGCGTCAAATCCTTCGATTTGGCCTTGCGTGTAGCCGTTGGCGTATCCTTGCTGAAAGACGCCGGGGGCTGCCAACGCTTCGTCCTCACCCGAATTCAACGTCGATGGGGTTAGTGCAACCTCAAGGCCCGTCAGGATTGGGTTTTCTAAACTGGGAAAGTGTATTGGGTCTGGCGTTCCGAACCCATCGGGCGCGCAGGTCTGATAGGCTGCCATGTAATCACTCATCGGGTCAGCCGCGATGACGTTGCCACCACTAAATTGGGCTTCGATAGCTGCGCGACCGTCGATCTCACCCTGATGCTGCCCATAATCGTTGATGCAATCGATAGGGTCGGGCGACAGTTCGGGATGGGTCATGTCGTTAATCGCGCCGGTAAGGATATCGTAGGTGCTTCTGAAATCAGGCAGGTCGCCCTTAACAATCGATGGCATTTCCGTTCTCCTCAGCGAATCTACAGAGAAAACAAGTGAAATACGGACGTTTAGGCACGAGAATATGCGGCACTCGCATTAACCTTAGCTGTCTGGATTGCCAAAAACCGAATTCCTGAGTTCTTTCGCAAAAGAGCGACTGGCTTTGTCCATCTCGTCAAAAAAGTCAGCCACTCCGAGGGGGTCTGGTAGATCGAGAGGATTGTATCGGCTCGGCTTGTATGGCGGGCTTACGTCCGGCTTAGATCGCCGCTCGGTTGACGGTGTTTGCGGTCGCGCTCGATCAACTTCCATGCGGCCCAACCGGTTATAGCTACTCCGATCGTCACCGCCGCGATTGTCATGAACGCTGGTCCTTTCGCCATAGCTTCGGCCTGAACCTCGGCGATAGGCCGAGCCATCTTCTCCACCGTTTTTTTTTGAGCCGTGTTCGTAACGGTTTCAGCGATGTTCTCGAAGCGTTCAAGGAGCTTGCCCTCGGGGGTAAAAAATCCGCCTAGGCATTTGCCCGCTTCGACCTCGGCGGCGACGCTATCCCAATCCGTTCCGACAGTGCGCGCAGTGGCAAATGTAACAGACCCCATCGCAACCGGTTCACGGCCCGCGTGGGCTTCGGTCAGCACGTGCAGTAAGTCGTCCCTTTGACGCCCTCTCATCTCTCCCAAATCGGGGATTTTCGACGCATCTGATGGATTGCAATGATAGGCATGATTGAAGGTGATCTTACGGCCTGTCCCGCTGTAGCGGCCATCTGGCGCTTCGCGAGCAAACTCATGCTCACCGCCAATAACGTCACCGATTTTACCCATTAGCCCTACGAATAAGCCGCTTTCTGTCTTTTGCATGAAACCTACCGTTGACTGCGTATGGTGCCTCGCCCGGGGCCGTAGGTCAGCGAGGATATCATAAGGTCGCGTTGTCGGGTCACCAGACGTGAGTATGTGGTAACCATCCATAAGCTGGCTATCAGGGCTTAGGTTTCGGTTTTTCTTTGAGAATACAGTTTGGTGCCACATCAGATTGCACCCGCCACCATGCGAGGGTCAATCTCTTTGCCCTCCATAAAAATGCGGACCCCTCGGGCTTTCCCCTCAATAGCAAGCGAACTCCATGTGCTTTTGGCAAGCTCATGGTCATCGTCGGCTTCATCGACCAACCGTCCTGATTCATCGTAATATGATGCAGCACGCCTACGACGAGCGTTGACGCCATCGCCTTGTATATATTTGGTAAAACGGTTCCACCAACCGGACTGGCGCTGTTCTTCGGCAGCAGCATCTTCGCGTTGCGCCTCTTTGCGTGCTGCCGTGGCTTCGTCGCGCCGCACAATGCTGTTGCGAAATATCGTGCCACCCGCTGCGAACAGGAATGGCCATTCCAAGTTACACGCACGGAAATTACCCGTTTCAGGATCGACGACCGATGTTGGGCAGACGCACAGCATAATGTTGGGGTTCTCATCTGAGAATGGGATAATCAGTTGATCATATAGCATCCGATTCATATCGTTTATGAAGTTTTCGTGACGATTTTCGAGGATGTCAGACTTTGATATGACGAAACAAAATGGCAATATATCATTGGACTTCATGTGCTTGCGCGTTTGCATGACAATATCAACGATCTTACCCATCAAGATGCGGTTCTGGAGCGCGGTCAGGTCATTGTCTTCGACGCATTCGGCGATTACATTTGCGGGAAGGAAAGCGATGGCAATGTCGCATGTTGATAGTTGTTTTACGATTTTCTCGGAATCTGTATGTGAGCCTGACAAAGCCTCACCGGCAGGATCATACAGCTCGATTGTTCGTTTGTGCGATTCGATAGCGCGTAGACCCTCAAATTCCACGTCACAGAACTTGAAGTGAATATCGACGTTCGAGCGATCCAAATCTTCGGTCGGGTCCGGCCATTCGATAATCGGGCGCTGCGAGAAAAGTTCTGCATTTCGTGAAAGCGTCTGCTCCAGACTAGCACTAGTGATGCCCATGCGAAATCCCACGCGGCGAGACACACCCAGACGGGAATATGCCTCAATCTCGTTCGGAGAGAGCGGGATGAAGGCAACACTATGGCGAAATTTGTAGCTGAGACCGGAAAAGTAAACGGTTTTCCCGGAGCGCGAAGCGCCAAGCAATGCAATTTTCATGATGACATTCCATCGTTAGAAAAGCGAAATGACCGAGCATCGGTGGCGTTCATGACTGATGCCCTTGCTCCGATGACGACGATGGACCCATTCTGCGAAACAGGTCGTCCAAGGAACGGTTGGGCCTCGTCGCTTTATCTGATGACGAACGGCTAAGGCCACGCAAACCTTCCAGCGCCAGTTCCAACCGGAGCGGCTCGGCATTGCGCGCACGCGACCCCAAAAGACGGGTCATCACGGCAAGGTCGTCGCCCTCAAAGTGGTTGGCACGGCGATAATACGACAGCGCGTCATTCAAAAGCGTTTCGGCGTAACTGCGATGGTTTGCATGTTCCGCCGCAAGCGCGGCGTCTGCGGCTAGCTCCGACGCGAGCAATGGCGCGCGGTCACTGACATGGCGTAGCCCCGACTGGTATGCGTGCGTTACAGGTTTCCAATAAGTGGCAGGAACATTCGCAGTCGTCCCCATTGCCATCAATTTCGGCAAAGCTGGCTGCCGCAAACCGTGCGGGGCGCGCAATGCATGAAATGTATCTGCCATAGATGCGATGGCGCTCGACAATGCCAGCGACAGCAAGAATTTCGACTTTTGCGGATCGGCTGCAACCGATGATAAGTCGATGATGAAGGGCGGCAACGAAATAGCGCGCGCCGCATCGTCATAGGCCTCCCCCCAATGCGAGACCGTTACCCGATAAAAATGATGGTCGATAATTGATATGTCAAACAGGATACTTGGTTCGGTGGCGACCATATTTGAGAGGACTGCTAAAATCCCCTGTATGCTTTTGTCTTTATGGACGCGGTAGTCAGGGTAAAAGAGGACGCCATTGTTTCTAGCATCGATGCGATCCGTCGGATTTTGCTGCGGCGAATACCATGTGAGCATTTGGTCTTCGGCGATTAGGAGCGCCTCTTTGAGGAGGCGAAGCGTCGCATCAGAAGTGTCACCTTTGGTCACCACTGAACGATGATCTGTTTGCCGGACGATCACATTAAGGGCACGACCGTTGGCGTCGCCAGACCTGCGGATAAAATCGGCAGGCATAAATTCCATCGGCCACCGCGCTAGCTGATGCTGCCATTCCGTGAGTTCAAGGCGATGGCGATGCTCGACTAGTAATCGCTGGCGACCTTCCTGCACCTGAAATTCAAAGCGTTCCTCTTCGCGCTCCATGCGCTCGCGTTGGAGTGCAACATTGGCAACCTGTGCTTGCTCAAACTTTACGGGGATGAGCCGCTGCACAATCCGCGGCCCAATGGAATTAACAAAAGCGAGAGTGGCTCCACCGATAGCCATGGACAATGGATCAAACACGATCTGCCCTTCCCGTTGGGCCGCTATCGGATTACGCTGAGCGCAAGGCGATAAGCGGTTGAACCAGCAACCTTGCATTCGCCAATGCGAATCGATACGCAAATTTAACTCGATATTCGGATTTGAGTAAACTTGGTTTCGGTATGGTTATAAAAGAATCCGACCCCTCTGAGCGCCTCCACGATATGAATTCCGAGGCGGGGCTGACGACGTTAACAGCTATTATGGGTTTTGCGGTTCAGGTGCTCCGCAAAGAAAAACGATTTACCCAAACCACGCTCGCCGAAAGCTGTGGGATTTCACAAGCGACGATCTCGCGCATTGAAATGGGGGAAGCCGACGTGACGGTTCCCCAACTCTATGCGATTTGCCAGTCGCTTGAAATCAGTGCCTCCGATTTCATCGGAATGGCCGATTCGATTCGGGCCACGCTATCCCAGCGAAATATCAGTGTGCTGGGCCGACTGCCCAAGCCCGCCGAACTGCAAAAGAACGTTGCCGGTCTTTCTGCGAGCGATGCCCGCCCGAATTTGATACCGTTGCTTTCAATGGCAAGCCCTTTAAGCTTTGCCTTAGCTAGCGTCGCGCTTGAAGTCATTCACAACAAATTTAAAAAATAGCATCGTCACGCATTTCCTGAAAAGCTAAATAGTCCCTATTGCCCATAATGTTGCGGCAAAACGAAATTAGAGCCGGAGCAAAGTTCGTTCGGTAGGCTGAGAAAATGGACGCTACGATCGTCATGACTCAAGTCGTTGGTCAATATTGTTCTGCACAGGCGCTCATAGAGATTTCCGCCGGAAGTTAGCAATGACTAGTATCACGGGCGAAAGCCATAGTTCGCCGACGGCGAACATAAAGCGTAGCGTTGATCTCATGGCGCACCCCGCCACATCCTTGCCGCGACCGCTCGTTCTTCGGCTCCCATGGCGAAAGTATAGGTCGCGGTCGAGCGGATGCTGGCATGACCCATCCAGCGTTGCAACATGGATTCCGGGACAGAATGCGTGATGGCGTTTACGCCATAAGCATGGCGCAGGCCACGGGGGTTGGCCTGCGGGCCATTAATGCCCGCTTCCGCCATCAAGCGCGAAATGATCCGCCAGCCATGCATCCGCGACCAAGGAAATAGTCGGGCATCGGGCGCACACCTTTCGGCCCATCCAGCCAAGGCATAGGCCAAGCTATCTGGGATCGGCACGGCCCTATAGACGGCCCGCCTGCGCTTGAGCGTCCGAAAGACCACCATCTTATTGCAGGTATCCACATGCGCGCCGGTCACGGCCAGCGCCTCGCTGATGCGGCACCCCGAATAATGCAGCAGTTCACAGAACAGCCGCGTGTGCCGATTGGCCTCGGCGGCGGCTGCCAGTAGCAAGCATGCTTCGCGGGAATCTACGTATTTGCGATGCCCTTGCGCGGTGAAGAGACGGGTTTCGGCGGCAAAGTGCATATTCATGGGCGGCCCCTGATGATCGGGTGACAATATTGGCTGTTCTGTTGCAATCCCCTGTGTTCCAAAGCCGCAGAAATCCTTGCAGTCTGGCCATGCCAGCCCCAAGGCCATGCGGAACGCTGGATAAGGAATGGCGTTCTAAGTCATAGAGAAGGTTACGCTTCTTCTCCCGTCCACAGGTGACAAAACAGCCAATTCCGTAACCTCGCGCTGTCGATTGAGGGCGGGTGAGGGATTTTTGCCATGGGTGAGACACTTTACTGGCGCAGCCATGGTGGGGCAGCCCTTGCCTTCCTCGCTTTGACCCTCGCACTTGCAGGCTGTGATGGCGCGACCCAAGCTCCCACTCCAACGAGTACCGTCAATGCCGAAGCGGCGGCGAATGCCGCCGACGCGGCCATCGCATTGGAGACGCAACGCGGCTGCATGACTGCCGCGTTGAACAACACCGTCTACAAGCAACAAAGCGATAGTGATCTGGAAGCAGCTTTGTTCGCTCAGGATTTGAAAGAATGCCCCATTGATTTCATTCAATCCTACGTAGCGTTGCGAAACGCGGCGAAGGATTATTTAGTCGTTGCGCGTGAACTCACCGCCCATTCGGACACCAAGACTGCGGCTGATGAAAACGATTGGTGGAACCTTGGTTGCAGCGTGCTTTCGGGCAGGCAATGCGTGGAATGGCCATCCGATGTTTGGAACAGGGCTAACGGCGAAATAAAGACGCGGTTCGAAGCTGCAAAGGCGGCGTTAGCAAGCGCCCGTGGTGGCAACGAACAGGTGGCGGCAGGCTACGGCATCTATTTCCGCACGGCTGACCAGCCCTCCAACGCTCAAGAAAAATTCAAGGGCCTCGCTCCAACCGAGAATGCGATGTGATCCGCGCAGTGTTGATCGCGCTGAGCGCCACCTTTGTGGCATTTCCTGCCACCGCGCAAAAACTGGAGATGGACAGGAATATCTTGCTGCATGACATCTCGCGTAGTGAAGTCGCTCAGTTTCGCATGGCCTGTGCAACGGGCAAAGCGCCCGCCATGCAAGCACGGATCAAGTCGGTCGGATGGGACGCCCTGACAGCCGGGCAATGGTGCGTGACGGTTCTGACGCGCGCGGGGCGCGACGGGACGTTGCGCTACGTTGCGTTGCGAGATGGGAGGGCAACGCCCGCTGTCGCCTTCGATGCAGGATTTGTCGATGGCTATTTGAAGCACGAGGCGTTGCCCGCCGATGCTCCCGCAATGGCGACATTGTTACCCATCGCTAATCGTTGTTTGGACCAAAAAGAGGCGGATAAAGGCTTGTGTGGCGCAGTGGGACACATGTTAGGTGCCCGCGCGTCTCGCGGGGAACTTGTGCCCATTAATTAGGAGTGGCTCACCCCTTGCACTGGCACGAATGCGACTTGCGCCGTCACGCCGTGGACAGGCGTAGCGTCTGCGACCTTCGCCGCATCCGTAACGCCGGATGATCGCAGCTTCGCTATAACATCGGCCATAGCGGTCGATGATGTTGGCGAAGTCGAACGCTCCTCGGCAACGTCTTCCTTGGGCACTGTCGCAACACTGGCGCTTTTCCCGACACTTGCCTTGATTGCATCTAACTCCTTGTCGGTGAGGGAGGCACGATCCTGCTCGACAAATGCCTTCATGGCGTTGATCGGGTTGTCCTTATGTACAGCCAGCAGGGCGTCGATCCGGTCGTCAGGAATGCCCTTTGACCGCATGATGCTTCGAAGATCGGCGCGCATGTCTTCATCGAACTTCGACACGTCGCCACCGTCCTGAATGATCTTGGCGCGCAGCGCGGCGGTGCTGGCGGCCAAGTCATCCACGCGGCGCATGAGCGCCGGGTTGGCGCTGCCGCCATGGGCGGCAAGATCGACGGCTTGGCCGTAGGCCGCGCCGCTGGCGGTGAGCGCACCTTGTGGGCCGCCCTCCGCGATACCGGCTTCGTAGCGCTTGCGGCGCTCGTCCTCGCGCTGGCTGTAGGCATCGCGCTCGGCGTCGTTGTCGAATTGCAGCAGGTCATCATACTGATGCAGGTCACGCATGAAGGATGCGGCCTGCATCTGTGCCCGGCTGGCCAGCGCCGCGCCATCGGCAGCATCGGCCACGTTGGCGGATGCGCGGCCTTGCTCGATCACGGCATGGGTCTGCGTCACGGCAGCGGCAATGTCGCTGCGCATGGTGGCCAGATCGCTGCGGCTGGCGCTGCCGATGCCGCGTTGAAGCTGGGTCAACGCCTGCATCTGGTTCTGCACGGCGGCGGTGTTGCCGCCGCTTCGGCTCAACTCCGCCAGCGCTTCCTCCAGCGCGAAGCGGGCACCGACGACTTGCCCCAGCAATTCGGCGCGCAAGCTCGCTTGCGGATCATCCGGCATGGCCGGATGATCGGTCGGGGAAACTGTGATCTGGGCGACTATAGATTACCTGTGACGGGTGTCGTTCGCGTGTGAACCTGTTCTCAGGATACACCCGAAATCGCTAAAGATTGGTTAATAATTGCCTAACGGCCCAAGGCGGATGCCCTGGGCCGTGATCGCCGCTACTCGGCGGTTGGATGCTCGGTAATGGCGCGCATCACCATGCGACCTGTCGTTGGGAAGGCTTCGCACTTGATCGAGAAACCCTCGCCATCGCGGTTGGGCCAAGCGGCTCCAATGGGGGTCCAGATCGCGGCCTTGCCTTCGCCCGTGACGATAAAGATACGGTGGGTTGGTTTGGCGGGGGTGGACGATTGATTGGTCATGGTCGGCTCCTTGGTTGTGCCACCGGCTTATCCGGTGGCTTCGTGGGGAGCCTCGCGCGGTAGGCCGTCGAGCCGCCGGTCAAGGCCGCGCCAGCGCCCGCCAGGGACGAACCTGCACAAGCCGCAGGCGCGGAAGGGAGAGCCTTGACCGGCGGCGGGCCTGCCGCAACGCTCACCCACTAGAAGCCCACCGATAAGCCGGTGGAACGGCCAAGGTGCTGTCGCCGGGCAGTCGTGCCACTGCTATCAATCTTTCTGACGTGTAGTGTGCTGAGGGCTATTCATAATCGGCATGGATTCCTCCCGTCTGGCCCCGCTAGGGATAGGTGGTGGTTTGCGGGCGGTATCGCCGACCGCGCACCACGGAAAAGGCTCCTTGCTTCCTTCGTGCAGCATCGGCCCGCTGGCACGGCGCATTCTGCGGCCTTGTCCGTGGCGCTTGTCCGGTCGGCGGTTCTCGCCGCGTCCACACGCAATCCCGCGCGGGGCGCAACCGGGGAGGAACCCATGACGACCACGATCATCCTGCTAACCATCAACAGCTTTGCTCAACTGATTGCCGCCGTAGCGCAATTGGTGACGGCACTACGCCGGAGAACATGATACTCCGGCGTAGGGTTAATATCGCTGCTTCGTCAGGAATCCACGAATGTAAGCGGCGAGGCGGCTATGGCTGCCGCAATCTGGTGTATGTCAACTAAGGAACCCGTTTTGCAGGCTAGGTAGAGTTCCGTTCCATGGCCGTAAATGCTGGGACTATCGACCTGGGTATATTCAAAACCGTGCTTAGCGCACCACTCAGACATTTCAGCCCGCCGATGGTCGGCACGACCGGGATAGGGTTCCGTGGAAAGGACAAATTGCTTCGTCGCAGGATGATACCAGCGTTCATCATGATCTGCGATTGGCGGGCGGTTATGATAATCGCTTTTGGGGTAGCAACGATTGGAGCGTGATGGGCGCAAACCCGTGATCTCCATGAATTCCAAAGCGCGCGCGACCCGGCGAAGACGACGCTGGGCATATTCCGCGTTATCGTCCAGATAACCGCCGATATGTAGGCTGATCGTTTCTTCGTCGGCCACGTGGCAGCCCCCCAAATAACCTCGCAGATAGTGGGGCTTAAGCAACTGCGTTGCTATCTGGGAAAGTGACACGGTAAGCGTCTCGGTGCCGCTTTCACGCGTCTTAGAATTGCGCCACCATTGCCGCAGCAAAACAGGGAATGTGAGCGACGCAGTCTCGGGTTGATTCGCAGACTTGTGAACTGCATCCTTGAAGTTTGCGAATCCGCGCCCGACAGCGACTAAGTCGAGAGCAACATGTAGCTTACAGTTTTGTTCGCTCGCAATCTGCCGCGCGCGTCGTTTCATATTGTCGATGGAATAGATATGCGATGCCATGTCCGTGCTCCTACGGCATCGGGATAACGTCGCCTGCAACCGTTGGCCCATGCCGACAAAGTACGGGATGGTCGATCAACATAACGGTGTCGGTTACGACTTTGCTACAGCAGGCGGAAGGCCACCGTCTTTGGCCTTCACTGCGTATGTCACGGTCTGATTTGATCTGCAATATGGATATTTTGTTGGCGATGACCGCGCGCCGTTCAGCGCTTTTGGCGGTCACCATGCCTGCGGTTTCTTCGGCATTTCGCGTAGCGGAAGGGCAAACCGTACGGTTGCCAATCTTCCGCCAAAAAGCATGCCCCTCGCCTCTGTTCAGAGGCCGTAAGGGTCATGCAAAATGGATGGTGCGGGCGGTCGGAATCGAACCGACACTCCTTGCGGAACTGGATTTTGAATCCAGCGCGTCTACCAGTTTCACCACGCCCGCGACGGGAGAAGCCTATAGCGGTTGCTTCGCAAGGTGCAACAAGAATGACACCGAAAATCCATGAAAATGGGAAGCAATCACTTTGTCTTACGACGCCCGGCTGCCTTAAGCTTGGGTCGCCGGACGTTGACGGCTGAGGCGTCGATGTTGTTTTTTAGGTGCCGCCCATAGTATTTTTCAATCATCTCGACACTTGTTCGGCAGTTCTTGGCTACCTGATAAATATCTGCCCCCCTCCAAAAGTCGCATACAGATATAAGTGTGACGCAGACTGTAGCAGGTGCGGATATGGCCATCGCGGTCGAATTTGAGGTTTAGTTCCTCAAGAACGGTGTTCATCAACTCACGGGGTGTCTTACCGAAAATTCGGTCGGTCGGCTTCAACTGTTTGCGCTTGCGAAGTCGTTCGAACGGCAACACCGCACCGGGCATGGATTTGCAATAGCCCACACCACGCTTGCCGCGCACCTCGATCTCAAGAATCCGCTCGCCGGTGGATTCATCTTTCACAACCGTCACGTCACGATGTTCAAGCCGTGCAGACTCGTCCGGACGGAGGCCGGTATTACCCATGAAAAGCACGTAGTCATGAAACGTCTCAACTACTTCGCGCCAACGTTCCTTCGCAGGATTTTTGGCACGCTCCCGTGTTGCCTCGTAGAGCATCTTGTATTCTTCCGGCGAGAACCATGCGCGATGCTCGATCTTGCCCGAACTTTTGTAAGGGGCAGACATATCAGGCAGCGCGGTAATCCATCCCTTGCGGTTCGCCGTCTTTAGCACCTGCCGCAGCGTGACGATCTCGCCGTGAAGGGTCGCGCGTGCAGGCCGTTTAGGTTTGCCAGTTTTCGGATCAAGGCGGGAGGTCTGCCGATGGACCCGGTATTCCTGAACCAGCCCCGCCGTGATTTCGGAAACCGGGCGGTCGGCAAAGAATGGCAACAGATGCACCCGGATATGATCCGACTTCTGCGCGACGTAATCGACGTTACGTTCGCCCTGGGTGATGATTTCGTATTCAGCAAGGAAGGCCTCGGTCGCCTGCTTGAATGTTGGTGTTGATGGCGTTCGCGTTCGCCGCCTTATCGGCGGCGCGTCGGTTCCGACGACAGGTTGCTGGACAGGTCTGTCCAGCAATAAGGATTCGCCGCCGCGTCTACGGCGTCGTTCTTCGACATAGCGTTCCAGATACCAGTCATGAGCAAACTGCTTGGCCAGCACCAAGCTTTCTTCTTTGGTTGTCTGTCGATGATTGCGGCTGCCCATGTAGGTGGAACATTGCCAAAACCGGCTGCCTTCACGTCGATAAACGTGAAGCTTTCCATCCATCAAACTGTGCGTTTCTACAGGCATGTCCCACCTCCAAAGTGTGTAAGACATGTGTAAGGATAACTGGCGCGGCTGAATTTGTCAAAGTCATTGAATTAATTGCTGTTTTTGCTTTGTTTTTCAGCACTAACCCGATTTTGAGTGCGGCGCGTCTACCAGTTTCACCACAGGGGCGCGGGGGCTTCCTTAGTCGGCGAATCGTCGTTCGCCAACCGCTTTGATTATGTCGGACGACTTATTTCAGTCGCTCGGCCCATCTTGTGTCGCAAGAACGGAAAGGACGGCGCATTCCGCCGCGACGCGCACCTGCACCGCAGGGTGCCTCATCAGGTCCGCGCGTCATCCATGTTGCGACCGCGAAACTTCGCGGATAGCTGGCTTGCGTAACGGGCGCGGCCGTCTATAAAGTCGCCATCGTGCAGACCTAACTCCTTTACCGGAAAAGGACCATCCTTTGACCGATCCGTCTGCGACATTCGTCCTGTTTGGGGCCACCGGCGACCTTGCCCACCGGATGATTTTTCCGTCGCTCTACAATCTTCTGTCCGATGGCCTCCTGCCAGACGATTTCCTTGTCATCGCGTCCGGCCGCAGCGCCTTTAGCGATGAGGAATTTCGTGACGACGTGGATGAAGCGCTGCGCAAGTTCCTGCCCGCCGATCGCTATGACGCGGCCACGGCACAGCGACTGGGTGCCTTGATCTGTTACGAGGCGGTCGAGGCGGGCAATGCCGCACAGTTCGCCAATCTGGGCAAGCGGCTGGACGGGCGGCTGGATCGCAGCGTATCGGTCTATCTATCCACCCCGCCATCGCTGTTCGCGCCAACCGCGCAGGGTCTGGCCGATGCCGGCCTCATCACCCCCCTTACCCGCATCGCGATGGAAAAGCCGATCGGCAAGGATCTGGCCTCGTCGAGAGAGGTCAACGATTCCATCGATGCGCTGGTCGATGAAAGCCGCATCTTCCGCGTCGACCATTATCTGGGCAAGGAAACGGTGCAGAACCTGCTGGCGCTGCGCTTTGGCAATCTGCTGTTCGAGCCGCTGTGGAATGCCAGCGCTATCGATCATGTCCAGATCACGGTGGGCGAGACGGTGGGCCTTGAAGGCCGCGTATCCTATTATGACGGCGTGGGCGCGCTGCGCGACATGGTCCAGAACCACATGCTTCAGATCCTGTCGATCATCGCGATGGAACCGCCCGCCCGCATGGATTCGACCGCGGTTCGCGACGAGAAGGTCAAGGTCCTGCGTTCGCTCCGCCCGATGACGGCGGACATGGTCAAGGCCAACAGCGTGCGCGGCCAATATGGGCCGGGCGCGGTGCAAGGGCAGATCGTCGCCGGCTATGCCGACGAACTGGGCCAGCCTTCGGACACTGAAACATTCGTCGCGCTCAAGGCGCATATCGACAATTGGCGCTGGCAGGGCGTGCCCTTCTACCTGCGTACCGGCAAGCGCATGCCGACCCGCCAGTCCGAAATCCTGATCCAGTTCAAACCCGTGCGCCACAGCATATTCGGCCGCAACGGCAATCTCGATCCCAACACGCTCATTATCCGGCTGCAACCCGAAGAATATATCCGCCTGCTCATCATGACCAAGCGGCCGGGTCTGGAGCGGGAGGTGCATCTGGACGAGGTGACGCTGGACGTTTCACTGACCGCCGCCTTTGCCGGCCAGCGGCGGCGCATCGCCTATGAGCGGCTCATCCTCGACCTGCTGGAAGGCGACCCGACCCTGTTCGTCCGCCGCGACGAGGTGGAAGCGCAATGGGCGTGGATCGATTCGATCATCGACAGCTGGCAACAGGCCAATGTGAAGCCCGCAACCTATCCGTCGGGGAACTGGGGGCCGTCCTCAGCCATTGCGCTGATCGAACGGGACGGAGCGAGCTGGAATGACTGACCTTAACCCCGTGATCGCCAAGGTCACGGACCGCATCGTCAAGCGTAGCGCGCCGCGTCGCCGCCAATATCTCGACCTGATCGAGCGTGGCCGGGACGCGGGGACGAATCGCGACCAGCTATCCTGCGGCAACCTTGCCCATGGCTTTGCCGCCAGTGGCGAGGACAAACCGGCAATCCGCACCGGCGAGGCCATGAATATCGGCATCGTCACATCCTTTAATGACATGCTGTCGGCGCATCAGCCCTATGGCCGCTACCCCGAAGCGATCAAGATCGCTGCGCGCGAAGTGGGGGCGACGGCGCAGGTCGCGGGCGGCGTGCCCGCGATGTGCGACGGCGTAACCCAGGGACAGGCGGGCATGGACCTGTCGCTGTTCAGCCGCGATACGATCGCGCTTTCGACGGCCATCGCTCTGTCTCACGCGATGTTTGAAGGCACGCTGCTGCTCGGCATCTGCGACAAGATCGTGCCGGGCATGCTGATCGGCGCGCTGCGTTTCGGCCATCTGCCGACCATCCTCGTGCCCGGCGGGCCGATGCCATCAGGCCTCGCCAACAAGGAAAAGGTCCGCATCCGCCAGCTTTATGCGGAGGGCAAGGTCGGCACCGCCGAACTGCTGGAGGCCGAAAGCGCCAGCTATCATGGTGCTGGCACCTGTACCTTCTATGGTACGGCCAACAGCAATCAGATGATGATGGAGGTGATGGGCCTGCATATGCCCAATGCCGCCTTCATCAATCCGGGCACGAAGCTGCGTGGTGAACTGACTCGCGCGGCGGTGCATCGCGTAGCGTCTATCGGATGGGCGGGCAGCGATTACCGGCCGCTTGGCCATTGCGTCGATGAAAAAGCGATCGTCAACGCCATCATTGGCCTGATGGCGACCGGCGGCTCGACCAATCATGCGATCCATATTCCCGCCATTGCGCGCGCGGCGGGGATCAGTGTCGACTGGACCGATTTCGCCGAATTGTCCGATGTCATCCCGCTGCTCGCCCGCGTCTATCCCAACGGATCGGGTGACGTGAACAATTTTCAGGCGGCGGGCGGCATGGCATGGATCATCCGCGAATTGCTCGACAACGGCCTGCTCCACCGCGACATCATGACGGTCGCCCGTGCCGACCTGACCGATTATGGCAAGGAGCCGGTGCTGGAGGATGAGGCGCTGCAATGGCGCGATGTCCCTGCCCCGCGCGATCTGTCGATCCTGCGTCCGGTCACCGATCCCTTCAGTCCCGATGGCGGCATGCGCCTTTTGTCCGGCAATCTGGGCCGCTGCGTCATGAAGGTCAGCGCCGTCGATCCCGACCGCTGGACGATCGAGGCCGCCGCGCGCGTCTTTCATACCCAGGACGATGTGCTGCGCGCGTTCAAGGCGGGCGAACTGGAACGCGATGTCGTGGTCGTCGTCCGCTTTCAGGGACCGCGCGCCAACGGCATGCCCGAACTGCACAAGCTCACCCCCGCGCTCGGTGTCCTGCAAGATCGCGGCTTTCGCGTCGCGCTCGTCACCGATGGCCGCATGTCGGGCGCCAGTGGCAAGGTGCCAGCCGCCATCCATCTCTCGCCTGAAGCGCTGGGCGGCGGCCCGATCGGCAAGCTGCGCGACGGCGATATGGTGCGGGTTTGCGCGGACGCCGGCGTGATCGAGGCGCTGGTCGATGCGGCGGAGTGGGACGCGCGCACCATCGCCGACGCCCCGCCCCCGCCCCCGCCCTATGATACAGGCCGCGAACTCTTCGCCCTGTTCCGCCATCATAGCGATCTGGCCGAAGCGGGCGCTTCCCCCATTCTCGCCGCGATGGAAGCCGAGCTTTGACCCTATGACCGATATCATCGCCGCCGATATCGGCGGGACGAACGCCCGCTTCGCCCGCGCGTCGCTCGATGCGGCCGGTGTGCCGACGCTGGGCACCGTGCGCAAATATAAGGTCGCGGACTATCCGAGCCTGCAAGCCTGTTGGGCCGCTTTCGCGCGGGATGAAGGCGGCGACCTACCTACGGCCGCTTCCATCGCCTTCGCCACCGCGATCGGGCGCGACGTCATCAAGCTTACCAATAGCGCATGGGTCATCCGCCCGGAGTCGCTGGACGAGGAACTGGGCCTTCACCACCTTCGGCTCGTCAATGACTTCGAGGCTGTGGCCCATGCCGTGTCGCGCCTGCCGCTCGAAAATCTGCCGCTGCTGTTCGGGGAAGATCGCCCGCTGCCCAGCGACGGTGGCGTCACCATCGTCGGGCCGGGCACCGGGCTTGGCGTCGCGATGATCGCCTATGACGACGGGGTCCCCCATGTCGTCGCGACCGAAGGGGGGCATCTCGACTTCGCGCCGCTCGACCCGTTGGAAGAGAAAATCCTCGCCTATTTGCGCGACAAGTTCCTGCGCGTATCGACCGAGCGGATCGTATCGGGTCCGGGCCTTAACAATATCTACAAAGCGATGGCGACGATCGGCCACGACCGTGTGACGCTGATGGAGGATGCCGAACTGTGGCAGACGGCGCTGGATGGCAGCGATACTTTCGCCCGCGCCGCCTTTGAGCGCTTCTGCCTCTGCTTCGGATCGGTGGTCGGCGATCTGGCGCTGGCCCATGGTCCCCATACCGTCGTGCTGGCCGGGGGCCTGACCCAGCGGATGCGCGACCTTTTGCCCGGCAGCGGCTTCCACGCGCGCTTTTCGGCCAAGGGACGATTCGAAAGCCTGATGAAATCCGTGCCGATCCGCATCGCGCTGCATGATGAGATCGGCCTTTATGGCGCCGCCGCCGCCTTTCGGGAGAAGAAATAATGTCGCTCGATGTTCGGCAGGTGATGGAGCTGGCTCCGGTCATTCCGGTGCTGGTGATCGACCGGGTCGAGGATGCGATCCCCATTGCGCAGGCTCTGGTGAGGGGCGGCCTGCCCGCACTCGAAGTGACGATGCGCACGCCTGCCGCGCTGGAGGTGATGCGCGAAATGGCCCAGGTTAAGGGCGCCGTAGTGGGCGCAGGCACCGTCCTCAATCACGCGCAGCTCGATGCCGCGCTGGAGGCGGGCGCGCGCTTCATCGTCAGTCCCGGCCTTACCGAACCCTTGGGCAAGGCCGCGATCAGCGCCAATATTCCCTTCCTGCCGGGCACCGCGACCGCAGGCGACATCATGCGCGGCATGGACCTTGGCCTGTCCCACTTCAAATTCTTCCCGGCCGAGACATCGGGAGGTCTGCCCGCGCTCAAGGCGCTGGCCGCGCCGCTGCAATCCGCGCGCTTCTGCCCCACCGGCGGGATCACCGCGAAAAGCGCGCCCACATGGCTGGCCGAATCCTTCATCACCTGCATCGGCGGTAGCTGGGTGGTGCCCAAGGGGCCGGTCGATCCCGCCGCGATCGAGGCACTGGCGCGGCAGGCCGCCGCTCTCCCGCGCTGAACGACGCGCGGGTTCCGCCCATTGCGCCCGCGCCCGCGCCGTCCTAGATGCTCTGCCATGATCCTGCGCCGGCTGCTCCCCTCCCTCATCCTGCTGCTGTCCGGTTGCGCCGGCGCGCAAACGGCCTATCCCTCGCTCGCCAAACGGCCGATCGAGGATGCCCCGGTGGCGCAGCCTTCACCGCCGCCGCCACCTGCGCCCGCCGACCCTTCGCTCGCGGCGGACATCGCCCGTCTCGCGACGCAGGCCGATGCCGGTCGCAACGCCTTCGACAAAGCCTATCCCGCCGCCGAACGCGCGGTGCGGACGGCCAGCGGCGCACCCGTGTCGAGCGATGCGTGGGTCGCAGCCCAGACGGCAATCAGCGCCCTCGAAGCCGCGCGCAACGACAGCGTATCCGCTCTTGCCAGCCTCGATGTCCTCTATGTCGAGCGTAACAACGCCATTGCGGACGGCAAGGCACAGGGCGGAGCGGACGCCATCGACGCCGCCCGCGCCGGGGCGCTCGCGACGGTGGATGCGCAGAATGACCGGATCGACGCGCTCAAGGGCCGCCTGACTCCTGCCTGAAGATTCCGAAACTTAGCGGCGCGCCCGTAACTGGCGTACCAGTGATTCCGCCGCCAGCACATAGGCGGGGCCGCCGCATACCGTCCACGCCTGCGGAATGCGCAGACGCGGGATATGGCGCAGCAGCGGATGGTGCAGCATTTCCGTGCCCTGATCGGTCACCCGGTCGGTCGCGCTTTCCACGATGAGATAATCGGGCCGCGCGACCATCAATTCCTCCAGGCTCATCTGCGACAGCACCGGCTTGCCGAGCCTACCCGCCAGATTGACGAGGCCCACACGCCTCATCAATTCATCGATCAGTGTCCCCGTCCCGGTCAGGAATCCGCGCCGCTGGTAATAGGCCGCGACCTTGCCTTCCCCCGCCTTTGGCAGCGCCGTCAGCGCCCTGTCCATCCGCGCGACCAGCGCCTCGCCTCGCGCGACATGGCCGACCGCCGCCGCGACCGTGCGGATCTGCGCGACGATATCGGCATAGCTTTCGGCGCTTTCGAGCGGGACGGTGCGATAATTCTGTCCCGCCAGTGCCTCCATCATCAGGCCGCGCCGCGCGGGCGCGCCCACCACCAGATCGGGGCTGATCGCCATCACTTCCTCGGCGGCGCTCGACAAGATGTGGATGCGGCCAACCTTGTCCGCCGCCGCCGACAATTCCCGATTTGTCGCGTTCCGGGTCAGCCCTGCAATCTGCGCAGGGTCGGCAAGCGCAAGCAGATACTGGTCCGCGCACATGTTGAACGACACGATGCGCTGGGGCCGTGCCACGGGCCGGGCCGCCGACGCCATCACCCCCGCTCCGACCGGCAGCATGACAGCGATCAGGGCCAGATAGGCCGTGCGCGGGGATTTGAACCATGGCATAGAGCGCCATCCATAACGCCCCACAAGCGCGAGACAAGCGCAGCCGGGGCGATCGATCCACATGCGAGACGCCGTGCCGACCGCCCAACATCCCGTCCTTCGCCATCGCGCGCTGATCCCCGGTCTGATCCTGCTGATTCTGCTCGCGGCCGTCGCCTCGCTCTCGATCGGCGCGGCCACGATTGCGCCCACGCGCCTGATGGCGGTGCTGGCCGGTCATGGCGATCCGCTCGCGACGGCGATCCTCCTCGACCTGCGCCTGCCGCGTGTGCTGGTGGGCCTGATGGTCGGAGCGATGCTGGGTCTCGCTGGTGCGGCCCTGCAAGGCTATCTGCGCAATCCGCTGGCCGAACCGTCGGTGATCGGCGCGTCCAACGCGGCGGCTCTGGGTGCGGTGGGCGCGATCTATTTCGGCCTTGCCCAATGGAATCCGCTGATGCTACCCGCGCTCGCAATCGGCGCAGGCCTGCTCGCGCTCGTCCTGCTATTCACTCTGTCGGGCCATTCGGAAAGCCCGCTGACGCTGATCCTCGCGGGCATCGCGGTATCGACCATGGCGGGCGCCGGGATCAGCCTTGCGCTCAACCTCTCCTCCAATCCCTTCGCGGCGATGGAAATCACCACCTGGCTGCTCGGCTCGATCGAAAATCGATCGGTCGATCATGTCTGGATCGCCCTGCCCTGTATCGTCATTGGCGCCGCGCTGCTGCTGTTCGACGGGCGCGCACTCGATGCATTGTCGCTAGGCGAGGATGGCGCGCAAGCGCTGGGTGTCGATCTGCGGCGGACGCGGCTGCGCCTGCTGCTCGGCGTCGGCATCGGCGTGGGCGGCGCAGTCGCGGTGTCGGGATCGATCGGGTTCGTCGGGCTGATCGTGCCGCATCTGGTGCGGCCGTGGACGGACCGGAGTCCCTCGGCCGTTCTCCTTCCCTCGATGCTTGCGGGCGCGGTGCTGCTGACACTCGCCGACATAGCGGTGCGGCTCATCTCCACGCAGAATGAGCTAAAGCTCGGCGTGCTGACCGCTTTTCTCGGCGTGCCGGTCTTTCTCGTCCATCTGTTGCGGGAGCGGCGGCTATGGTGAGCGTGACATTCGACCGCCTCTCCGTCCGGCTGGGGCAGCGGGCGGTGGTGGATCAAGTCAGCGCGACCCTCGCGCCCGGATCGCTGGTCGGCATCATCGGCCCGAACGGCGCGGGCAAATCGATGCTGGTGCGGGCCATGCTGGGCCTCGTCCCTCCAAGCGAAGGATCGGCCCTGATCGATGGCCAGCCCGTGACCAGCATCGGCCGCCGCGTCGTCGCACGATCGATCGCCTATCTCCCGCAGGGCCAGACGCTGCACTGGCCGCTCTCGGTCGAGCGGCTCGTCGCACTTGGCCGTCTGCCGCATTTAGGTCCGATGTCGCATATCTCCGACACGGACCGGGAGCAGGTGGCGCAAGCGCTCGACCGTGCCGATGTCGGCCATCTGCGCGACCGGATCGCCACCGAATTGTCCGGTGGCGAGCGGGCGCGGGTCATGCTGGCGCGGGCGCTCGCCGTCGGCGCGCCGGGTCTGGTCGCCGACGAGCCACTCGCCGCGCTCGATCCGGGGCATCAGCTCGACGTCATGGAATTGCTCGCGCGCGAGGCGCGGGCCGGGGGGCTGGTGATCGCCGTGCTGCACGACCTCATGATGGCGGCTCGTTATTGCGACCGCCTGCTGTTGATGCGGGAAGGCCGCCTTATAGCGGATGGCGCGCCCGCAGAAGTACTGACGCCCGAAAATCTGGCGGCGGTTTATGGCATCAGGGCGCATATCGACCTCGCTCATGCCGCGCCGCTGGTCGTGCCGCTCGAAAGGATCGCCCCGCGTCCCGATTGACGCGGCGCGATGCTCGACTTATGGCCCACGGCGCGACAGGTTCCCCTTTACGGGGATGAAAATGGGAACGGGGTGATAATCCCCGGCTGCCCCTGCAACTGTAAGCGGCGAGCCATCGCGCATCATGCCATTGAGGTCGATCGATCTTGAGAAGGCGGCGCGAACCGGCATGGACCCGCGAGCCAGGAGACCTGCCGGTCGCGGTCGTCCTTCGTGCGGACAGGGTGTTCCGGGCGGACGGGGGTGAACCCGAGAGACGACATGGCCGGCCGCGCTTTGCGGGTCTGTCTGGCGCGTCCAAGCGCCGGGCACGTCCCGCATCGACGGCCCCGATGTCGTAGGGTGCCTGTTTGATGATCCTCATTTCCTGTCCATTCATCGTCGCGAAGGCGCGAGGATGCTGAAACCAGTCGAAGACGGCCCCGCCATCGTCGCCTGCAACACCTGCCGCCATTCGGCGGAGGCGAGAGAAGATGATGACGGCTCGCGTGGCGGTGCCCGCCTCGTCGCGGCGCTCCGCGACGCCAAGGCGTCTGACCCGCGCTATGCCGACATCGCCGTGCAGGAAATGCCCTGCCTGTTCGCCTGTAGCGATTTCTGCACGGTGCATCTGCGCGCGCCGGGCAAGGTCGGCTATGTGCTGGGGCGGTTCACGCCCGATGGCGAGGCCGCCCGCGCGATTCTGGATTATGCCGTCCATTATGCGGCGAGCGATCATGGCCGCGTGCCCTTCGCCAACTGGCCATCGGGGGTGAAGGGCCATTTCATCACCCGCACGCCGCCGCCGGGGTTTGTCGCGGAATGATCTTTTCCCATATCGCGGATTTCGAGGCCGCACTCCACGAAAGCATCGCACCAGACGAAGCCGCAATCGATCAGGCGCGCGAGCGGCAGGCGCAACTCACCAAGCCCGCCGGATCGCTCGGCCGACTGGAGGATATCGCGATCTTCTTCGCCGGATGGCAGGGTCGTGCTATCCCCCGCATCGATCGGGCGCGCGCCGTGATCTTCGCGGGCAATCATGGCGTGACCGCGCGGGGCGTCAGTGCCTTTCCCGCCGAAGTGACCGCGCAGATGGTGGGCAATTTCAGGGCGGGCGGCGCCGCCATCAACGCGCTGGCCGGCGCGGCCGGACTCGACCTCAGAATCGTCGCGCTCGATCTCGACCGGCCGACCGCCGACTTCACGATTGCCCCCGCGATGACGGAAGCGGAGTGCCTGACGGCGCTGTCGGCGGGCGCGGACAGTGTAGATAGCTCGCTCGACCTGCTCGTGCTCGGCGAAATGGGTATCGGCAATTCGACGGCGGCAGCAGCGTTATGCGCGCGCAGTCTGGGCGGCGATGGCGCTTTATGGGCCGGGCCGGGCACCGGCGTCGATGATGCCGGCATCGACCGCAAAATCGCCGTGGTCGACAGCGCCCTCGCCTTTCACAGTGACGCCCCGGCCACCGCATTCGAAACGCTCCGCCGGGTCGGCGGGCGCGAGATCGCTGCGATGGCGGGCGCGATTTTGCGCGCGCGCCAGTTGCGCGTGCCGGTGCTGCTCGACGGGTTCATCAGTTGCGCGGCCATCGCGCCGCTCGCAACGGCCGCCCCACAAATCACGGCGCATTGCCTGGCCGGTCATTGTTCGGCGGAGCCGGGCCACGAAGGATTGCTCAAAGCCTTGGGCCTCAATCCCCTGCTGCGGCTCGACATGCGGCTGGGTGAAGGCAGCGGCGCGGCCGTCGCCGCCAACATCGTCCATGCGGCGCTGGCGACGCACGCACAGATGGCGACCTTTGCGGAGGCCGCCGTTTCGGCAGCTTGAATGTCGGCGTTCCTCCTCCATCTCCTGCGGCACGGCGCGCCCGAGATTCCCGGCCGCATGATCGGCCACACCGATGTCGCATCGACTCCGGCGGGGATCGAGGCCTGTCGTGTTCGGGCGGGTCCTCTCGCTATCGACCATATCGTTAGTTCCGATCTCAGTCGTGCCGAACACGCCGCTTCAGCGATCGCGCGAGATCGCGCGCTTGCCGCCACCATCGATCCGCGCTGGCGCGAACTACATTTCGGCGACTGGGAGGGGCAATCCTCGCAGAATCTGGACGAGGCGGCGATCGGCGCATTCTGGGACGATCCCGACGCCAATCCGCCCCCCCAGGGCGAACGCTGGTCGGATTTGGTGAACCGGGTAGCGGCGGCTTTAGGCGACCTCGAACCGCAAAATACGCTCGTCGTCACCCATGGCGGGGCGATGCGCGCCACCCTTGCCATCCTTTGCGGCCTGAGCCAGCGCCAATGCTGGGCGTTCGACCTGCCCTATGCCGCCCTTCTGAGCCTCCGGGTGTGGCCCGGTGCGCCATCGACGGCGCAGATCGTGGCGCTGGTCTCATGAAATCATCCGGCAAGAGCTTTATCCTCGCACTGCAATTCCTGACCCGGCTGCCTGCACCTTCCGTCGCGGCCACGGATGCTGAATTTGCAGCCTCGATGCGCTGGTTCCCCTTCATCGGGCTGATCGTCGGCGCATTGGTGGCGGCAGGCGGCTGGGCTGGCGCCTTTATCGACGAGTGGACCGGCACGCTGGCCGCGCTCGCCCTGTGGGTCAGCGTGACGGGCGCGCTTCACCTCGACGGGCTATCCGATCTCGCCGATGCGCGTGGCGCGGCGCACAAGGATCGCGATCGCCTGCTTGCGGTGATGGCCGACCCGCATGTCGGCAGCTTTGGCGTGGTCGCCATCGCGTTGCAGTTGATCGCCAAGCTGGTTCTGCTCCACACCCTCGTCATCGGCCACGCATGGCTGGCGCTCGCGCTAATCCCATTTGCAGCGCGGATTGCCCCCCTCGTCTGGACGCGCTGGCTGCCACCGCTCCACGCCGGCCTCGCCTCGCGCTTTCGCGACGCCGTACGCCCCGTCGACATCGGCCTGTGGGCAGTGGCGCTGGCCGCCGCCGCATGGCGCAGCCCCTGCCTGCTGGCGACGCCGCTTTTGCTGTTCCTGTGGAGCCACTGGCTACGACGATCAATCGGCGGCATTTCTGGCGATGGCCACGGCGCGGGCATCGAACTGGTCGAGACGGGATTGCTCATCGCGACGGTTGTCGGGATGCGGCTGGCATGACGTCATGGACCTTTCACGGCGGCCGGCTGGATGACGCCAAAGCCCGCTTCTCGGCGACAGCCGAACCGTGGATCGACCTGTCCACTGGCATCAATCCCCACGCTTGGCCCGGTGCGGACGGCCTGCACATCGACTGGCGGCGGCTGCCTGAAGAACATGACCTGCGCGTACTGGAAGTTGCCGCCGCGCAGCATTTCGGCGTCGATCCCGCCCATGTCGCCGCCCTCCCCGGCACCGAGATCGGCCTGCGACTGCTCGGCCGCCTGTTGCCCGGCCCTGCGCGCTACGGCTGGCCAAGCTATCGCACCCATGCGGAGATGTTTTCCGGTGGCGAAGCGGACTTAGGCGGCACGCCCGCCGCTGGCGGCATCCTCTTACTCGCCAACCCGAACAATCCCGACGGCGCAGTGCACGATGAGGCGATAATGCTCGCACATCTCGACCGACTGGAGGCGGCGAACGGGTGGCTGGTGATCGACGAAGCCTTTGCTGACTCCAACCCTGACGTAAGCCTCGCTGCCCATGTGACTAACGATCGCCGACTGTTGCTGTTTCGATCCTTCGGCAAATTTTTCGGACTGGCGGGCCTTCGCCTCGGCTTCATCATCGGCCCGGTGCCGCTGCTTGCGCAGATGCGCGCGATCCTTGGCTCCTGGCCGGTTTCAGCGGCCGCCATCGCCATCGGCTCGGCCGCCTATCGCGATCATTGCTGGATCGACACGATGCGCGCTCGGTTGCGAACCGAAGCGGCGGCGCTCGACGCCCTGCTGGCGCGGTATGGCCTGACCGCTTGGGGCGAATGCCCGCTCTTCCGACTTGTCGAGACCGACGATGCGATGGCGCTCTTCGAAAAGCTGGCGGCCAGCGCGATCCTGACCCGTCCATTCGACTATGATCCCCGTTGGCTGCGCCTCGGCCTGCCGGGATCGAACGACGCATATGCCCGGCTGGATCGGGCGCTGTCCGATGGCTGAACCGATCGCCCTCGCCGCACTCGCGATCGAAGCCGCCTTCGGCTGGCCGGACGCGCTCTATCGCCGCGTCGGCCACCCGGTCGGCGCATTCGCGGCGGTTATTTCCCGGTGCGAATCGCGGTGGAACGGGTCGGACGCCGCATTCGCCGTCCGGCGCACGCTAGGCATCGTCACGATGCTTTTTCTCGTCCTGCTGACAGGCGGAATAGCCCTGGCCCTCCAGCGTTTCGCCTCCGCCATGCCCGGTCATTGGAGCTGGATCACCTGCGCGCTGCTCGCCGCGCCCGGCCTTGCGCAACGCAGTTTGTACGATCATGTCCGCGCCGTCGCACGAGCGCTCGGCGCGGGCGATCTCGGCCGGGCGCGCGACGCGGTCGCGATGATCGTCGGCCGCGACGTTGAGGGACTGGATGAGGCTGGCGTCGCCCGCGCCGCCATCGAAAGCCTCGCCGAAAGCTTCTGCGACGGCGTCACCGCGCCGCTCTTCTGGCTGCTGGTGGGCGGTCTGCCGGGTCTGTGGATCTACAAGGCGATCAATACCGCCGACAGCATGATCGGACATCGGGAGGAGCGTTGGCGCGCCTTCGGCTGGGCGGCCGCCCGCACCGACGACCTGCTCAATCTGGCCCCCGCGCGGCTGGGTGGCCCGCTTCTCTGTATGGTCGCGCCCGGCGGGTGGCGCGTGATGTGGCGCGACGCCCGCAACCATGCCTCGCCCAATGCCGGATGGACCGAGGCGGCGATAGCCGGGGCGCTCCATTTGCGGCTCGCCGGTCCCATCCGCTATGATGGCGTGATGCATGACAAGCCATGGATCGGCGACGGGCGCGATCAGGCAACGGCGCGGGACATCGACCGCGCCCTCGCCATCTATCTGCGCGCCTGCCTCGCTTTATGGCTGATCACGGGAGGCGTCGCATGGGCGCTCTGATGCTGCAGGGCACGGGATCGGATGTCGGTAAATCTGTGCTGGTCGCCGGCCTGTGCCGCGCGCTCGTCCGGCGCGGGCATGTCGTACGCCCGTTCAAGCCGCAAAATATGTCGAACAATGCCGCCGTCACGCAGGATGGCGGCGAAATCGGGCGGGCACAGGCCCTGCAAGCGATGGCCTGCGGCGTCCCCCCGCATACGGATATGAACCCGGTACTGCTCAAGCCGCAGGCCGACCGCACCTCGCAACTGATCGTCCATGGCAAGGTGCGCGGCACGCTCGGCTCGGGTAACTATCGTCAGGCGCGCGGCGCGCTGCTGGACGAGGTGATGGCCAGTTATCGCCGCCTGTCGCGCGCCTGCGATATCGTGGTGGTGGAAGGCGCCGGCTCCCCTGCGGAAATCAACCTGCGCTCGGGCGACATCGCCAATATGGGCTTTGCCCGCGCGGCGCAGGTGCCTGTGCTGCTGGTCGGCGACATCGATCGCGGCGGCGTGATCGCGGCGGTCGTCGGTACGAAAGCCGTGATCGATCCCGCCGACGCCGCAATGATCCGGGGCTTCATCATCAACAAGTTCCGGGGTGATCCGGCACTGTTCGAGGACGGCTATCAGCAGATCGAGTCGCTTTCGGGCTGGCGCGGCTTTGGCGTAGTTCCCTGGCTGGCGGCGACGGCGCGCCTGCCAAGTGAGGACGGGGTCGTGCTGGAACGGCGCACGGATCGCGGGACCGGCCGTGTGCTGATCGCCTGCCCGATCCTGCCGCGAATCTCCAATTTCGACGATCTCGATCCGCTGAAGCTCGAACCCGCCGTCGAACTGCTGATGGTGCCGCCCGGCCAGCCGATCCCCGCCGATGCGTCGCTCATCATCCTGCCGGGGTCCAAGGCGACGATCGCCGATCTCGCTGCGATTCGCGCGGAGGGTTGGGACATCGATATCCTCGCCCATCATCGCCGGGGCGGCATGATATTGGGGTTGTGCGGCGGCTATCAGATGCTCGGTCGTCGCATCGCCGACCCGCATGGGATAGAGGGAGCAGCCGCGGACGTCGTAGGGCTTGGGCTGCTCAATGTGGAAACGATCCTAACGCCCGTAAAAGCGCTCAAGCCCGTGCGCGGCCAAGCGCTCGGCGCGCCGTTCGACGGCTATGAAATGCATATGGGCGAAACCGTCGGAGCGGATACCGGCAAACCCTTCGCCCGGTTTGAGGATGGCCGCACCGATGGCGCGATCAGCGCTGACGGCTCGGTCATGGGCACCTATGTCCACGGCATCCTCGCGGATCCGGCCCAGCGGGCGGCGCTGCTCGCCAAGGTTGGCGCACGCGGCGATGGCGTGGATTATCACGCCTCGGTCGATCGGGCGCTGGACGAAATCGCCATCGCGATCGAGAAGCATATTGACGTCGACGCCCTCATCGCCCTGTCCCAAGAGGCGCACCGCCCATGACAAGCCGATCGCTTCTCATCCTTGGCGGCGCGCGATCGGGCAAGAGCCGCCATGCGCAGGCGCGCGCGGAAGCGCTGGCGGGAGACCTGATTTTTGTCGCCACGGCGCACGCCTTCGACGATGAAATGACCGATCGGATCGCCTTGCATCAGGCCGATCGCGGCCCGCGCTGGTCGACGGTGGAGGCTCCCGTCGATCTGGCGGGCGCGATCGACCGTCATGGCCGCGGGACGAACATATTGCTGATCGACTGTCTGACACTGTGGACCAGCAATCTGCTGCTGGCCGATCGGGACATCGCCGCCGCAACGGAACAACTCGTGCTCGCGATCGCCCGCGCGCCAGGGCCGATTATCCTCGTCGCCAATGAAGTGGGATTGGGGATCGTACCGGACAATGCGCTGGCCCGGCGGTTCCGCGACGAAGCCGGGCGGGTCAATCAGGCGCTAGCGGCGGCGGTGGACGAAGTGCTGTTCGTCGCCGCCGGCCTGCCGTTACGGCTGAAATAATCAGGCCGGCGTTTCGACCAGTTCGACCACCTCGAACGCATAGCCGGTCCATCCCCGCATCCGCGCCGCCTCTTCCATCGCGGCCCGCTTGCCCTTCGCCTCGGCCAGCGAGCGGCTATGGCCCCAGAAAACCTCGGTCCGGCCATTTTCCAGTTGCGCGACGATCCGCCAATAATGGGTGAACGGGTCGCGCGTCGGCCCGATCATCTTCACATAGCCATCAGCCATGGTGGCCGTCAGATATCGCCGCTTTTTCGCCATGTCGCCCGTTTCGCCGCCCCGCTGGAATCATGTGCCCGCTGCGCCCATATAGGCTGCCGAAGGAGGAACCCATGACCGAATATCGCAAGACTGCCGAAGCGCTCGACAGGCTGACCCCCGAACAATTTTACGTGACCCAGAAAAGCGGCACCGAACGTCCCGGCACCGGCGCGCTGCTCGCCAACAAGGAACCGGGTATCTATGTCGATATCGTGTCGGGCGAACCCCTGTTCGCCAGCGCGGACAAATATGAATCCGGCTGCGGCTGGCCCAGCTTCACCAAGCCGATCGAACCGGCCAATGTCAGCCATCTGCGCGACGCCTCGCTGGGCATGGTCCGCACCGAAGTGCGATCGGCGCATGGCGACAGCCACCTTGGCCATGTGTTCGAAGACGGCCCGCGCGATCGCGGGGGCCTCCGCTACTGCATCAACTCGGCATCGCTGCGCTTCGTCCATCGTGACGAGATGACGGCGCAGGGCTATGGGGACTATCTGCCCCAGGTCGAAGATATCGCCTAAATTGGGGCCGCTGCGCGCGGCCCCCGAATTTTTAGCGCGATGCGAACTGCCGCGCCTTGGCCGTCACGGCCCAGCGTTGCGTCATCGCGCCAGGCGCGCCTTCACGGACGAAGCATTTGCCCCGCTGCGCCTGCACCGAATGGCACAGGCTTACAGCGTCGGCGCGACTGGAAAAGCCGCTGACCGCGAGCCGAAGGAAGGGTTTGCCCTTGACCGTCACCTGGCTGGTCAGCACCGGGAAAGCCGCCAGCATGCCATTGACGCGCGCCATGCTCGTCCACCGTTCCTTCGCGATCGCCGCCGAATCATACGCGCCAAGCTGGACAACCCAGTTACTGGCGTTACCAGAGGCTGGCTTGACCAGCGCAACCTGCTGCATCCTGGCGGCAGGAGCAGCCATAGCCACGCGGGGAGCAACAGCCTTGGCGTGAACGGCTTTGGACCTGGCGCTGCGGCCTTCCATCACGAAGCCGGGCCAGGTCGTGGCGACCGCTGCCGAGCGAACCGGCTGTTGCGATGCCTGAATAACGGGTGCGGGGGCAGCCGTCTCAATGATGGGGGATGCGGCAGGGGCCGGTACGGGATCGACCGCCGCAATCTGTTGTCCGGGGTCCGCGAACGTCCCGTCCGATGAAGCAGGCGCGGCGCTGGCCGACCCGGCATCCGCCAAAGCGCTGGCAGGAGCCGTAGGCGCAAGCGCGAGCGCCGTGGGCAGGCCCGTGTCCGCCGGATTGATCGTGATGCCCATCAGAGTAGCCACACGCTGCGGCGCGAGCGCGGGATCGGCCATCATCGCCCATTGCGCGACTCGCTGATTGGCGGCCAGCGGCTCCATATCCTCGCCGGCCAGCACCCTTGCGTCTTTCCAGCGACCGGCCAGAGCATAGGCATAGGCGAGATTCTGGCGCGTGCGCGCGTTGGCGGACGGATCGTGGATCGCACCGGACAATATCCTCACGCCTTCAGCGGTGTCGCCCGCCATGGCGATGGCGAGGCCGTAATCGGCGGCTGGCACCGTGTCCATATGGGCGGCGAGCAGCGCACGGGCCGCGTCATTGCGGCCCTGACCCACCTGCACCAGCGCCAGGCTGACAATCGTGCGCGGATCGCTGTTACCCAGAGTCATCGCGTCGGTCAGCGCGGTTTCAGCAGAAGCGAAGCGACCGTTGGCGACATAGGCGCGCCCCAATATCTGTCGATAGTCGGCATTGCCCGGCGCGGCCCGTACTGCGGCTTCCGCTGCCTCGATGGCTCCAGCCGAGTCGCGCGCGGCCAAAGCCTTCTGCGCCTTCGCGGCGAGTTTCGCGGCGTCCTTTTCCGGCGTGGTTGCTACCGCCGTGCGTCGGAACGCCGCGCCGCTGCACCCGACCATGGTCGTCGCGACGAGCAGCGATGCGATCATCGCCTTTCCAAATGTCGTGCGCTTCATGTTGATATCCACCCTTCGTTCAGACACCCGCGTCCACGCGGCAGTTGCTGGGCCATCCGGTCGATCGTCAGCGATGCTAATGCCGAAACGCGCACGCAAATCTCCCAGGAGAAATCCCGTTCCAGCTTGCAATGCCATGATCGCACCTAAAAAATGGTTAACCGCGTCGGGACTGGCCGAACTTGGCGCGCGGCAGGGTTAACTGCGTGTCAACCCGACTATTCTTATGATAATCCGGCCGGGACGATCGCGCGCGAAGCACGATAGACAGGCGGGAGCATGTGCGAATGAAGCTGTATTGGGGGATGTTGGCCGCGACCGTGGCGCTCGGACTGACCGGGCCGGCGCTGGCGGACGTCAAGACGGGCGTCGATGCATGGCAGCAGGGCGATTACGGTAAGGCCGTCGCCGAATGGGGTCCCTTGGCACAGCAGGGCGATGCCGACGCTCAATTCAATCTGGGTCAGGCCTATAAGCTCGGCCGGGGCGTCCAGACCGATCTCTCCGCCGCACTCGACTGGTATAGAAAGGCCGCCGCTCAGGGCCATGTGCGCGCCGAGGATAATCTGGGCCTGTTGATGTTCCAGCAGGGCGACCGCGCCAATGCGATGCCCTATCTTCAGCGTTCTTCCAGCCGGGGCGATGCGCGCGCGCAATATATCGTCGGCACCGCCCTGTTCAACGGCGATCTGGCCGCCAAGGATTGGGTTCGCGGCTATGCGCTGATGACGCGCGCTGCCGCTTCCGGCCTGCCGCAGGCGACCACCAGCCTGCAACAGATGGACAAATATATTCCCGAGGATCAACGCAAGCAGGGGCTGGCGCTCGCCGCCACGCTGGGGCAGCAGGCCACCCGTACCGCAGCCGCTCCGCCGCCGCCCGCTCCTGTCGCCCGCCCCGACCAATCATCGATCCGCTCGACCCAATTGCCGCCCTCGACCATCGGTCAGCCCCCGGTCACACCAGCGCGCCCCACGCAGGTCGCCACCGTCAAGCCAAAGCCCGCCCTGCCGACGCCCCGTACCACCCATACTGCTGCCGCCGCTATCGCCGCACCGGCTGGCGGATCGGGCTGGCGCGTTCAGCTTGGCGCATTCGGGGAGGATGGGCGCGCCCGCGCGCTATGGGCCAGCCTGACCGGCAAGGTGCGCGGTCTTTCCTCCTATCAACCCTATCTGGTAAAAAGCGGCGCGGTCACGCGGCTTCAGGCCGGCCCGCTGGGCAGCAGCGCCGAAGCGGCCAAGCTATGCGGTTCGATCAAGGCGGCCGGATCGGATTGCATGCCCAAGAAAATGTGATCGCCGGGCGGCTCCCCCTGCAACAAAACCATCCCTATATGACGCATGGGCCTTTTTCGAGGGAGCCAAGGCATGACGCGGGAGAATGAAGCCAGCCTCGTCGCACTGACGACCACGCTACTGGGCGAGGCGGAGGGACGGTCCGCGCTCGACGCGCTGGCCATCGATCCGCGCCTGCTGGCCGAGCGCACCCCCACCGTGTCACGCGCCGTCTTTGCGATGGCGATGAATGTCGCGCTGTTCCACGATCTGTTGCGCCGGACGCCAAGCGGAGCCGCCTATGTCGCCGACGCCCTGCGGCGCGGGCGGAGAATGACGTTCGACCATGGCGCGTTGCGCACTATCCGCCTGCCAGAAGGTCCCACCGGGCAGGTTCCGCCGGGCGAGGACGCCTTCACCCGCATCTTCCGGCCCCTCGGCTATGAAATGGCGGCCGTCTATCCGCTTGATCGCCTGCGGATGACCGGCCGCGCCTATCGGCACGCGGATTTGCCCGAAGCCATCCCGCAATTTTTCCTGAGCGAACTGCATGTGGATCGCTTCGATCCCGAATGTATCGATGCGGCAGCCCGAGTGTTTGGCACGACCCGCGATCCCCTGACCGAAGAGGCAAAAGCCGTGCTGAACAGGTTCGCGGCAGGCGAAAGCATCGGTATGGACGACGCCGCACGCGCGCTCCCCTCCATCGTCGCCGCATTCGACCGGCATCACGCGCCACCGGCCACTGAGGATTATGAGTTGCTCCTGTCCCGGTCCAGCGAAGCCGCGTGGATCGCCACCGAAGGCAATGCCTTCAATCACGCGACCGACCGGGTGGACGATGTGGCCGCATTGGCCGATCGCCTGAAAACAGACGGCGCGCCGATCAAGGACAGGCTGGAAATCTCCGCAAGCGGGCGCGTTCGCCAGACCGCCTTGCGCGCCGACAGCGTCGAGCGGGAGTTTGCCTACGGTGAGCGCCGTCGCGTGCCCGGCTCCTTCTTCGAATTTATCAGCCGCGACATCGACCCCGCGACCGGCCGGATCGACCTGGCTTTCGACACCGGCAACGCGACCGGCATCTTCGCCATGACATCGTCTTCATGATCGGCGCGGCGGACTTAAAGGCTTGATAGGCATAAGCGTGTAGGGCAACGCATCCGCTCTGCATGCAGGAGGCTTGTTCTTGAATATCGTTCCCGTGCCCTCCTGGGTGCTCACGCTGGTATGCGCCGATCGCGTCGGCATCGTCGCGGCGGTCAGCCGTTTTCTCGCCGACCGGGGCGGGTTCATCACCGACAGCCAGCAATATGCGGATCGCGCCGCCGGGCTGTTCTTCATGCGCGTCGCCTTCGAACAAACATCTGCGCAGGCGACAAGCGGCACCGAACAATTGCGCTCGGATTTCGCCGCGATCGGCGATTCGTTCGCGATGGACTGGCGCCTCACCCCCGCCGATGAGAAGCCCCGGATGCTGATCGCCGTGTCCAAGGGATCGCATTGCCTCGCCGACCTGCTCCATCGCTGGCAAACGGGGACGCTGGCCGTGGACATTATGGGCGTCGCGTCCAACCATCCCGACATGCGCCGGATCACCGAATGGCATGGCATTCCCTATCATGAACTGCCCCCCAATGGCGACAAACCGGCGCAGGAGGCCGCGCTGCTCGATCTGTTCGCCCGCACGCGATCGGAATATCTGATCCTCGCCCGGTATATGCAGGTGCTGTCGGAAGAGCTGGTGACGCAACTTGCCGGACGCTGCGTGAACATTCACCACAGCTTCCTGCCCGGCTTCAAGGGCGCACGTCCCTATCATCGCGCCCACGAACGCGGCGTCAAACTGATCGGCGCGACCGCCCATTTCGTGACCGCCGACCTCGACGAAGGACCGATCATCGAACAGGCGGTCGAGCGCGTCGATCACCGCGCCACAGCGGACGACATGATCCGCATCGGCCGCGACATCGAATCGCAGGTGCTGGCGCGCGCCGTCGGCTGGATCGCCGACCGGCGCGTATTGCTGAACGGCGGCAAGACCGTGGTTTTCAGCTAGGCTAAAGCCCCAGCCGCGACCAGAAATCATCGGGCGCAAGCGCCGCGCCGCCATGTACACGCTCCCGGCGCGACCATGACGGATGCGGAACCGGCAGCGACGCTGCCGTCAGGCTGTGCTGGCGCTTGCGGGACAAAAGGGTCTTGCGGGTCATCGTCTTCTCCTTCTCAAGGGAACACGGAACCTTGCGTCGTCGCTTCGGAAACGTGCGCTTTAGCCGTTGGTGACGCGGAGCAAGCTGACATCCTTCAAAAGCCGCGGAGTTTTTACGCTCGCCGGTATATCTACCGATATAGTTGAAATTGGAAAGATAGGTTTTCTTGGCCCCGGTTCATGCCGGCTTGGGACCGTCTCCGCCCGATCACATCAGGGTTGTGAGAGACGGGCCGCGTGTCTAGCGTGGTGGCGCTCAAGCAAGAGCGACCACTGGATGCCTGTTGCCAGGAGGATATATGCGCGGAGATGGACCTGTTTTCGGATTGGGCAGCGGAGCGACGGTCTCGACGATCGCGCCCCGTGACCTCGCCCGGTTTCTGGAGGCTAACGGATTTGAATCCCTCTGGTATGGCGAACATTCCCATGTGCCCACGGGCCAGAAGTCGCTTCGCCCGCAATATCGCGAAACCCCCAGGGAATATCAGGATCTGTTCGATCCGCTGATCGCGCTGACGAGCGCGGCGGAAGCGACGACGACGCTCAAGATCGGCACATCCGTTATCCTGCTGCCCGAACATCATCCCATCCGACTGGCCAAGATGCTGGCGACGCTCGATCATCTTTCAAATGGCCGTCTTATCGTGGGCGCCGGGGCCGGATGGAGCGCGGAGGAAATGGCGGATTATGGCGTTGCCTTCGAGGATCGCTGGAAGGTGGTGCGTGAAACCGTTCTGGCGATGCGAGAGATATGGACCAACGAAGTCGCCGAATTTTCGGGCGACTTCGTCAAGTTCGAACCGATGTGGTCTGGTCCCCGGCCCGCGCGACCCGGCGGCCCGCCGATATTGATGGGGGCATGGAACAAGTTCGCCTTGCCGCGCATCGCCGATTATTGCGACGGTTGGGTTCCGGTCGATCAGGGGGATAAGATGGCCGACCTGATGACCGATCTGCGCGAGCAAATGGCCCGCGCGGGCCGGTCCTTCGACGATCTCGACCACACCGTCGTCATGGACCCGCTATCCCAATTCTCGATTCCCGAAAATGCGGGTCAGCGGATCGAAGAACTTCACGCCATGGGATTTCACCGGATCTTGTTCACATTCCTCCAAGACAGCGTCGAAGGACAGTGGCGAAATCTGGAAAATCTGATGCAAATCATCAAGCCGTTTCAGTGATCGGGCGAGCGGCTTCCCGTCGCGGTTCAACGTAATCGGGCAGCATGCCAGTGCAGATGATCCGCCATGAACGTCGATATGAAATAATAGCTGTGATCGTAACCGGCGCGCAGGTTGAGAGTCAGCGGTATGCCTGCATCGTCGCACGCCGCGCGCAGCAGTTCGGGCCGTAATTCGCGCTCAAGGAAGGAATCGGCCTCGCCCTGATCCACCAGCAGGGCGGATACGCGCGCGCCGTCCTCGATCAAGGCGACGGCGTCATGTTTGCGCCAGACGGTCCTGTCCTCGCCCAGATAGCACCCGAACGCCTTCTCGCCCCACGGAACACGCGACGGGGCGACGATCGGCGCGAAAGCGGAGACGGCCCGGAATCTATCAGGGAATGACAGACCGATGGTCAGCGCGCCATGGCCACCCATGCTGTGTCCCATGATAGACTGGCGCGCCATGTCCGCAGGAAATGCATCCGCGATCAACGCCGGCAATTCCTGCGTCACATAGGACCACATGCGATAATGGCGCGCATAAGGCGCCTGCGTCGCATCAACATAGAAGCCGGCGCCCAGCCCGAAGTCCCACGCGCCTTCAGGATCGTCGGCAACCTGATCGCCACGCGGCGATGTGTCCGGCGCGACGAAGATCAGGCCAAGCTCGGCGCAGGCGGCGCGAAACTCGCCCTTGTCGGTGACATTGGCATGGGTGCAGGTCAGCCCAGACAAATACCAGACCACCGGCAACCGAGCGCCCGGTTCATGAGGCGGCACGAAAACCGAAAATGTCATGTCCGTGCCAGTCTGTGCCGAGGCATGGCGATAGACGCCCTGCACACCGCCAAAGGCACGGTTTTCCGAAAGAACTTCCATCAAAAAACGACGACGCTGCGGATGCTTTCCCCGGCATGCATCAGATCGAAGCCCCTGTTGATCTCCTCCAGGCTCAGAACATGGGTGATCATCGGATCAATCTCGATCTTGCCGTTCATATACCAGTCGACGATCTTGGGCACGTCGGTCCGCCCCTTCGCGCCGCCAAAGGCGCTGCCCTGCCAGACGCGGCCGGTCACGAGCTGGAAGGGACGCGTGCTGATTTCCTTGCCCGCCTCCGCCACACCAATGACGGTGGAGACACCCCAGCCGCGATGGCAGGCTTCCAGCGCCTGCCGCATGACGGTGGTGTTGCCGGTGCAATCGAACGTGTAGTCCGCGCCGCCATCGGTCAGCGCCACCAGATGCTGCACGATATCGCCGTCGATCGTCGTCGGGTTGACGAAATGCGTCATGCCGAAACGACGCCCCCATTCCTCACGCGCGGGATTGATATCGACGCCGATGATCCTGTCCGCGCCCACCATTCGAGCGGCCTGAAGCACGTTGAGACCGATGCCGCCCAGACCGAAGACGATGACGTTGCTGCCGGGCGTCACCTTGGCTGTCTTGACCACTGCGCCCACGCCGGTGGTAACGCCACAGCCGATATAACAGCTCTTGTCGAACGGCGCGTCTTCGCGGATTTTCGCGACCGCAATTTCCGGCAGCACGGTGAAGTTCGAAAAGGTCGAACAGCCCATATAATGATAGATCGTGCGCCCCTTATAGCTGAACCGCGACGTGCCATCGGGCATCAGCCCCTGCCCCTGCGTCGCGCGGATCGCGGTGCACAAATTGGTCTTGCCCGAAAGGCAGCTTTTGCACTGGCGGCATTCAGGCGTGTAGAGCGGAATGACATGATCGCCCGGCTTGACCGAGGTGACGCCTGCACCGACCTCGCGCACGATTCCCGCGCCTTCATGGCCGAGAATCGAGGGGAATATGCCTTCGCTATCGAATCCGTCCAGCGTGTACGCGTCGGTATGGCAGATGCCCGTCGCCATGATCTCGACCAGAACCTCGCCTGCGCGCGGGCCATCCAGATCCAGTTCGACGATTTCGAGTGGCTTTTTCGCTTCGAAGGCGACAGCGGCGCGGGTCTTCACAAGCAGGACGCTCCTTCCTGATGAGGGGCCGTGCTAAGTCTTTGGAATCCGCTGGTCAAGCTGGGCAGCACGAAGCGAGGCTGCGTGAACGGCACACCAGACGGTGCCAGGCGGCCGCCAATATCGGCCGCAAAATTGTTATCGGAGACTTAAAAAACAGTGCTGTACAGGAACCAGCCCACGATCAGCAAACTGGACACCACACAAATCCGATCACCGAATATGTCTATGCGAGACATCATTCCAACATCCTTCCTCATGGGAGCGATCTTTGCCGCTTTCAAGGGATGCTACACCAGAATTTAACCGGAATAAACCGCAATTATGCGCTGTGCTCCCCAATAAGGGAGTGCGCCCCGATCAGTCCGCCGAAAGCCGTCGATGCGCCAGGAAAGACGCCGTGGCTTCCGTCGGCCCGCGATAGGCTTCCTGAAACTCCGCGCTCCAATATTTAAGGTCGTCCAGATCGACGCGCTCGCCGGATATGGCGCACAGCACGAACTGGCCCGGCTTGACGATCTCGAAATGCGGTGTGTCGTAATGCAGCACCGCCAGCCCCTGAATATCCGCCATCAGTCGCCGGTCAGGATTCGGTCGACCAGTTGCTTTACGGTCGGCACGAAGCCGTTGGAGTAGAAGGGATCCTGCCGGAACTTATAGGCGCCATGGCCCGCGAACAGCAGATTGTCGTCCAGCGACCCGCCATGCACCGCCTCCTGCAACGCCTTCTGGATGCAGAAGCTGCGCGGATCGGCGAGCCGTCCGGTCGAATTGGTCTCGCTGTCCATCCAGCTGGAAAAGGAACATTGGCTGAGGCAGCCCATGCAATCGGTCTGATCCTTGCGGATCATACTCTTTTCCTGTTCCCCAACGAACACGAGCGTATTGTCGGGCGTCTTGAGCGCGCCAGTGAACCCCTGCCCGACCCATTCGCGCGCGCGCAGCAGGTCCCCGCGCGTTACCCAGAAATTCTTGCCCTTCACACCGACATCGAGCTGATGGGTATGATCGCCCGCCTGTTCGGTGCTGAAAGGAATCTGCCGCTCGGACCGCGCTTCCAGACTGCGCAGAAAGGGATTGCGGATTGCCGAGCTGTAAAAGCCGGTAGGCGAGAAACGATGCAGCAGCACATCGCCCGGCTCCAGCTGGGTCAGGCGCTCCTTCCACTCCTGCGGGATCGGGCTTTCCTGCGTCAGCAGCGGCCGGGTGCCGAACTGAAAGGCGATGGACCCGAGTTCCGGATTGTCGATCCAGTCGTTCCAGTCCTTGAGCGCCCATACGCCGCCCGCCATCACGATCGGCACCTCGTCGGAAATGCCGCCCTCGCGCATGGTGTCGCGCAGCGCCTTGACGCGCGGATAAGGGTCCTGCGGTTCGCGCGGATCTTCCGCGTTCGACAGGCCATTATGCCCGCCCGCCAGCCACGGATCCTCATACACCACGGCCGCAAGCCATTCCGACGCCTTGGAATAGGCCCGCTTCCACAGCGCGCGAAACGCACGGCCCGAACTGACGATGGGCAGATAGCTGACGCCATAGGACGCCGCAATCTCGCTCAGCTTATAAGGCATGCCCGCGCCGCAGGTCACGCCCGCCACCATGCCTTTGGTCTTTTCCAAAACGCCGTGCAGCACCCGCTGGGCACCACCCATTTCCCACAATATGTTGATATTGATCGCGCCCTTGCCACCGGCGATCTCGAATGCGCGCTTCACCTGCTCGACGGCCCCGTCGATGGCGTAGGCGACGAGTTCCTCGTGCCGGTCGCGCCGCGTGCGGCCATGGTAGATTTGCGGGATCACATTGCCGAAACTGTCATAGCTGTCGGCGTTCACGGCAGACACCGTGCCGATGCCGCCGGCGGCGGCCCATGCGCCCGAGCTTGCATGGTTGGACACGGCCACGCCTTTGCCGCCTTCTACGAGCGGCCAGACTTCGCGGCCGCCATAGATGATGGGCTTCAACCCCTTGAACAAAGATATCTCCCGCGAACAGCCCGTGGCTTCGCCAACCGCTCCAAAGACTGCCCTTAGCAGATTTGGTCCCGGATAACGAATTTTCGCGGGCGCCTTTATAACAAAAGGTGCGGCATGGCCAGTGCCTGACCATAGAGCCGCGCATAGGCGTCCACCATCGCCGCTTCGGTGAAGTCGCGCGCGGCGCGGGCGCGATTGGCCGCGCCCAGTCGCGCCCGCAGCGCCTCGTCGCGGGCAAGCATGCCGATTGCGTCCGACAATCCGGCTTCGTCCGGCACGATAAAAGGCCGGTTCTCGGGCGCGACCATATTGGCGACGTCGCCGACATCCATGGACGCGACCGGCACACCCGCCGCCATCGCCTCCACCAGCGAAATCGGAAATTGCTCGCTGTCGGAAGACAGGGCGAAGATATCGAACAGGCCGACGAAGCGCCACGGCTCCGCCATGAATCCCGCCATGCACAGATCGTCCATGCCGCACGCCGCCGCCTGCGCCACGATGGCGTCGCGCTCCGGCCCTTCGCCGACGATCACCAGTTGCAGCCGGTCGCGATGCGGCGCGACGGCGCGGACCAGCCGGGACAGATTCTTGACCGGGCGCAAACCGGCGAGCGTGCCGATGACGAGCTTGCCGGGGCTGCGGCGCAAAGCCGGCATGACGTTGGGGGCTGGCGCATCCCCGTAGCGCGCAACATCGATGCCGTTGCGGATCAGATGCACTTTGGACGCGGGCTGCTTCCAAACCTGCCGCGCGATCGATTCGAGCCTGACCGACGGCACCACCAGCGCGTCGGCGCGCTGAAGCGCCACACGGCGATACAGGTTGCGCGCGGGTTTGAGCGACACCGCCTCATCGGCGTTGAAACCATCCTCATGATGGATGAGCGGCGGCAAATTCATGGCATGCGCGAACAGGCGATGCGCCATCACCCCATCCATCGCCCCCCAATTATAGCTCAGCACCAGATCATAATCGCACATGAAGCGCGCGATCGCCCGGAACCGGCGCAGGCCGGGCTTACCCGCGAGCGGGGGAGAAGCGGGAAATGTCACGGGCGTCGCGTGGTCGATCGCATCGCGCGCACCCATCGCCTCGGGTACGGCGCTGATGATCGCATGGTCCACCCGGTCGCCCCAGATATTCATGAGACGAACCGCGCGCGCTTCTTTGCCGCCGAGCGAAAAGCTGCTGTGAACATGCAGCAGGCGCGGCCGCCTCGCCGGTGCGTCAGCCATTCAAAATGCGCGCCAGCAGGCGGTCAATCCCTGCGGCGGCGTCCGGCTCGTCGAGCAGCGGCGCATGGCCGACCCCGGCGACCGTCACCAATTCGGCGCTCGCGCCAATCTCGCCCGCCATCCGGTCGGCCGTCGCCGCGCTCAATATGTCGGACCGCTCGCCCCGCAGGATGAGTGTGGGAATGTCGCGAAAGCCGGCCATGACCGGCCACATATCGACCGCCGCTTCCGACCCGGCTGCCCGCAGCGGCTCGGCAATGCGCATGTCGTAGTCCGGCACGATCCGCCCGGCGTTGTTCAGCCGATACAGCCGCTTGGCCATGGCGAGCCATTGCTCCAGTCCATAGGCGGGATACACGTCGCGATTGATATCCTCCAGCGCGCGGGCCGCATGGACCCAGCTCGGCTGCGCACCGCCGCTGCCGACATAGGCCCGGATGCGTGCCAGGCCCGCTTCCTCCACCGTCGGCCCGATATCGTTCAGCACAGCGCCAGCCAGCCAGGCGCGCTGGGTCGCGGCGATCAGCATGGCGATGATGCCGCCCAGCGACGTACCCACCACCACGAAGCGTGTGATCGCAAGATCGGCCAGCAAGCGGCTGATATCCTGAAGATAGGTCAGCGGCACATAGCTCATCGGGTCCTTCGCCTGCGCGCTTTCGCCACGCCCGCGCAGGTCGGGACAGATCAGCCGCCACTCCCCCGCCAGCCGATCCGCCAGCGGCTCGAAATCGCGCGCATTGCGTGTCAGGCCCGGCAGGCAAAGCAGGAGCGGACGGCCATCCGATCCACCGGCATAATCGCGATAATGGAGGCGCAGGCCATCGGGGGACCACCAATATCCGTCGCTATAGGTGCCCACGCTTGATCCTTCCACCCGTTGCCCCCCATATCGCCGGATGCACGCTCCCCCGCAAGCCGCCAAATCATGCGTGTGGAACGAAGGACGCGCGCACGCCTTTCCCTTTCGCAGCCCCCATTTTTGAGCCATAGCCAGACCATGTCCTCTTCGCTGACTTCATTCGAGCCTGCCACCGGGACCTTGTTGTGGGAGGGGACGGCGGGCGACGTCGAACAGGAGGTGGCCCGCGCCAGCGCCGCCTGGCCGCGCTGGGCCGCGCAGCCGATCGCCGTCCGCATCGAAACGCTGCGCCGCTTCGTCAATGTCGTGCGCGCGCACGAGGATGCGCTGGTCGATCTGATCGCGCGGGAGACCGGCAAGCCGCTATGGGACGCGCGCGGCGAAGTCGCTGCGGTAATGGCGAAGGTCGACATCTCCGTCACCGCCTATTCCGAGCGCACGGGCCAGAAACGGCTCGATGCCGCTATGGGCGCGCGTCAGTCCGTGCGGCACAAGCCCCATGGCGTCATGGCGGTGCTTGGTCCCTATAATTTCCCGGCCCATCTGCCCAACGGCCATATCGTCCCGGCGCTGCTGGCCGGGAACGCCGTTGTCTTCAAACCATCGGAAAAGACCCCGGCGGTGGGCGAAATGCTGGTCAAACTCTATCATCAGGCCGGGGTGCCCACCGACGCCATCCGCCTGCTGCTCGGCGGGGCGGAAGAGGGCAAGTCGCTCGCCGCCCACCCCGACGTCAATGGCATATTGTTCACCGGATCGGCCCAGACCGGTATCGCGATCAATCGTCAATTCGCTGCCGAACCCGGCAAGATCCTGGCCCTCGAAATGGGCGGCAATAATCCGGTCGTGCTGTGGGACACGCCGGAAATCGCCAATGCCGCCGCGCTCGTCATCCAGTCGGCATTCATGAGCAGCGGCCAGCGCTGCACGGCCGCCAGCCGCCTGATCGTACGCGACTCGATCGCCGACGCGGTCATTGCCGAGATCAAGAAGATCGCCGACCGGCTCATCATCGATCATCCTCATGCCGACCCGACCCCCTATATGGGTCCGGTGATCGACAATGAGGCCGCCGATGGCCTCACCGAGAGCTTCCTCTACCTGATGAGCCATGGCGGGCGGCCGATCAAACATATGGTCCGCCCGGTCAAGGATCGCCCGTTCCTGACCCCCGCGATCATCGACGTCACCGCCATGGCCGAGCGGCCCGACGTCGAACTGTTCGGCCCGTTGCTTCAGGTCATTCGCGTGCCGGATTTCGCCTCCGCCATCGCCGAGGCGAATAACAGCCGCTATGGCCTGTCGGCCTCGCTGATCGGCGGTACGCCCGAACATTATAATCAGTTCTGGTCCAATGTCCGTGCCGGCATCATCAACTGGAACCGCCCGACCAACGGCGCTTCCTCGTCCGCGCCCTTTGGCGGCGTCGGCGTATCGGGGAACCATCGGCCCAGCGCCTATTATGCCGCCGATTATTGCGCTTATCCCGTCGTTTCCGCCGAAATCGAGCAGCCGCGCGCTACGATAGGCGTAGGACTGAAGGATATCGATACGGGCGCCATGGGCGACTGATCCGCCCGAACCACCTTCCTCGGCCCAACTTTTCCTATGCATCGACAAAAGCATTTTGGATTGAAGTCCTTGCCCGGCTTGGCCATGTGGGCAGCATGGTTCAGACTCTATCCGCGACCGTCCATCTGGTGGGCGCTGGTCCTGGCGATCCCGATCTGCTCACAGTCCGCGCCGCGCGCCTGATCCGCGACGCGGCGGTGATCGTCCATGACGGGCTGGTGTCGGACGAAATATTGGCGCTCGCTTCGCCCGACGCGACCCTGATTTCGGTCGCCAAGCAACGCAATCGCCATTCGCTGCCGCAGGACGAGATCAACGCTCTGCTCATCAGGCTGGCGCGTTCGGGCCGCTCCGTCGTCCGGCTTAAGGGCGGCGATCCGTTCATTTTCGGACGCGGCGGCGAGGAGATGGAGGCATGTCGCGTCGTCGGCGTGCCGGTGGAGATCGTGCCGGGCATCAGCGCGGCGATCGGCTCTGCCGCGCAGGCGCAATTGCCGCTCACCCATCGCGATGCGTCCAGCGCGGTCAGCTTCGTGGCGGGGCAGTGCAAGGGGCTGGCCGATCAGGACTGGTCGGGCCTCGCGGGCAAAGGGCGCACCCTCGTCATCTACATGGGCGTCGCGAGCGCGGCCGACATCGCCGACAAGCTGATCGCCGATGGTGTCGCGCCGGCCACGCCAGTCGCGGTGCTGGAAAATGGCACCCGCGCCGACATGCGGACATTACGCACCATTCTCGCCGATCTGGGCGACATGATGGCCCGCGAAACAGTAAAGAGTCCGGCCCTGATTGTAGTCGGGGACGTCGCGACCTATGCGCTGGCGCTCGATGCGCTCGCGGGGTTGGCTGCGGGCATGCAAGACAAGGCGGAGATAGGGTAGTGAAAATCCTGACGGGCAATGATCTTGCCACGGGCGATGTGATCTGGTGGGCGGGCGACGGCTGGTCGCGCCAGGTGAATGATGCGGTCGATCTCGGCGACAAGGGCGAAGATCTCGGCCGCACCGAAGAAGCGGCGCTGCGCGTCGTCGGCGCTTACGTCATCGACGCGAGCCTTGGCGACGATGGCGCCGTTCGCCCGGCCCATATCAAGGACCGTATTCGCGCGCTCGGGCCGACCGTCCGGGCCGATCTTATCACACAACCGGCTGAAGCCGACATCGGCAAGTGGGTGATCTGACATGTATCGTTACGACAATTATGACCAGGCCATGGTCGACGCCCGCGTCGAGGAATTTCGCGACCAGACCAAACGCCGCCTGTCAGGCGCGCTGACCGAGGACCAGTTCAAGCCGCTGCGGCTGATGAACGGCCTCTATCTTCAGCTCCATGCCTATATGCTGCGCATCGCCATTCCCTATGGCACCCTGTCGGGCAAGCAGATGCGTATGCTTGGCCATGTCGCGCGCAAATATGATCGCGGCTATGGCCATTTCACGACGCGGCAGAATCTCCAGCTCAACTGGATCAAGCTGGCCGATGCGCCCGACATCCTCGCCGAACTGGCGACGGTCGAAATGCACGCCATCCAGACGAGCGGCAACTGCATCCGCAATATCTCGTCGGATCAATATGCCGGCGTGTCGGCCGATGAACTGGCGGACCCGCGCCCCTGGGCTGAACTGTTGCGGCAATGGTCATCCTTCCATCCCGAATTCACCTATCTGCCGCGCAAGTTCAAAATCTGCGTGATCGCCAGCAAGGATGATCGCGCGGCCATGCGCCTGCACGATATCGGGCTGGAACTGATCGAGCGCGACGGCCAGATCGGCGCGAAGGTCTTTGCCGGAGGCGGCATGGGCCGTACGCCTATGATCGCGCCTGAAATCAGGGACTTCGTGGCGGAAGATGAGATCGTCTCTTATCTCGAAGCCTGCCTGCGCGTCTATAATCGCTACGGCCGCCGCGACAATAAGTACAAGGCGCGGATCAAGATCCTGATCCACGAACTGGGGGCCGAGGAATATCGCCGCCAGGTCGAGGAAGAATTCGCCCATATGAAGGGGCTTGGTCTCAATCCACCGCGTGAGGAAATGGCCCGCATCCGTGCCTGCTTCGCCGCTCCCGCCTATGAAACCGGCGCGAGCGACGCGATCGACCGATCCGACCCCGGCTTTGCCCTATGGGTGGACCGGCAGGTCGCGGCGCACAAGCAGCCGGGCTATGCGATCGTCAATATCAGCCTCAAACCCGTTGACGGCATTCCGGGCGATGCGTCCGCCGACCAGATCGAACTGGTCGCCGATCTCGCCGAACGCTATTCGTTCGACGAGTTGCGCGTAACCCATGCGCAAAATCTCGTGATGCCCCATGTCCGCAAGGCCGACCTTTACGCCATCTGGCAAAAGCTCGACGAGGCCGGGCTGGCGGAAGCCAATCTCGACCTCATCACCGACATCATCGCCTGCCCCGGCCTTGATTATTGCGCGCTCGCCAACGCCCGCTCGATCCCGCTGGCGCAAAAGATCGCCAAGCGCTTCGCCGATGCGCAGCGTCAGGCGGAACTGGGTGAACTGAAGCTCAAGATTTCCGGCTGCATCAATGCCTGCGGCCATCATCATGCCGGCCATATCGGCATTTTGGGGGTAGACCGGCGCGGTGTCGAGAATTTCCAATTGCTGCTCGGCGGATCGGGCGCGGAGGATGCGGCGCTCGCCCAGATCACCGGACCGGGCTTTTCCGAAGATGGCGTGGTCGATGCGATCGAAAAAGTCACCGACATCTATCTGGCGCAGCGAGCCGAGGGCGAACGCTTCCTCGACACCTATCGCCGTATCGGCATGAAGCCCTTCAAGGAAGCCATTTATGGTTGAGTTTCTTTCCTTCCGCGACGGCGACGCCGCGCAGGAACCGGCCGTGACGGTCGAATCCTTCACCGGCCAGTCCAACGCCACCGCCGTTCGCATCGAGCCGAGCGACGATGCGCGCGAACTGTTGCCGCATCTCGACCGGATCGCGCTCGTGGAGGTCAATTTCCCTGCCTATGGCGACGGTCGCGGCTATTCCGCGGCCCGCATCCTGCGCGAGTCAGGCTATAGCGGCGAATTGCGCGCGGTCGGCGATGTGCTGGTCGATCAGCTCCCGGCGATGCGCCGATGCGGTTTCGACAGCTTCCACCCTGACAAGGCGCTGGACGACGGCGCCGTCGACCGCGCCCTCAATCGCTATGCCGACGTCTATCAAAAGGCGATCGATGGCCGCAGCCCGATTTGGGCGAAGCGGCACCCGGAGACCGAAGATGGCTGAACCCGCCCGCAGAGTCGATGTGATCGACACCCGCCCCGCTTTCACGCAAAGCGACGCCGATGCGCTCAACGCCCGGTTTGCGGGCATCGACGCCCTCACCATGTTGAAAGCGGTCTTTGCCGAGGGCCTGGCCGGTCATGTCGCGGTCGTTTCCTCCTTTGGCACGGAAAGCGCGGTGCTGCTCGACCTGGTGGCAAAGGCGGACCGGAACATTCCGGTGATCTTCGTCGATACGATGAAGATGTTCGCCGAGACGCTGACCTATCGTGAATCGCTGATTGCGCGGTTCGGCTTTACCGACAGCCGCACGGTGCAACCTGATCTCGCGGTTCTGGCCAAGCGGGACGAAACCGGCCTGCGCTGGTCCTATGATCCGGACGGATGCTGCGATATCCGCAAGGTGGAGCCGTTGAAGCGCGCCAAGGATGGACTCGACGCCTGGATCTCCGGCCGCAAGGCGTTCCAGTCGACCACCCGGCAGAAACTGCCGCGCTTCGAAATCGAGGATGGCAGGCTCAAGATCAATCCGCTGGGCGACTGGACCAAGGATGATCTCGACAGCTGGTTCGAGGCGAACGATCTGCCGCGTCATCCGCTGGAGGCGCAGGGCTATCTTTCGGTCGGTTGCGAGCCATGCACATCAAAGGTCCTGCCGGGCGAAGATCCGCGCGCGGGTCGCTGGCGCGGCTGGGACAAGGTGGAATGCGGCATTCATTCGCCCGTCACGCCCATTCCCGCCGTCGATCCGGACGATCCGGCCAACCAGCCGGTATTCTGACGATCGTTCCATGGCGGCGATTACAGGCTGCGGAAATTGAATATCGCATTGGTCGCAAACATCGCCAGACCGGCGAACAACGAAGCGATTGCCCGCGCGATCAGATAGTTCAGGCCGATCAGGTCGGCGAACAGCGCAAACATCATCATGGTGACGGCCAGCCCCAGTCCGGCCGTCATCAGGAAATAGATCAGCCCCGCGCCCATGCCCCGGTCGGTCTCGCCGAAAATCCACCAGCGGCCGGCGACATAATGGGTGCCGTTGGACGCAACGAAGCTGACCGTAGCGGCGAGATATTTGTTGATGCCGCCTTCCTCGACCAACAGCCACAGCAGGATGAGGCCCAGCGCGAACACGGCGCAGCTCACGACGGTATTGCGCGCCAGCATCGCCGCCGCGCGCAACGAAAAAAGTCGGTTGCGCAAAGACGCTATACGCTTTGGGGCATAATCGGTATCAGCGGGCGGCACAGGGGAATGCATGATCGAAATAGCCTTAGACTCTGACGGCAAGTTAACAGGAATATAAGATGATCCCCGCCACCGCCTCGCGCGCTTTCGCCGAAAGTCGCGCCCCCGCTCCCGCCTATGATCGTCTTGCAGGGTTGAAGCTGGCTCTATTTAGCGGAAATTATAACTACCTCAAGGAGGGTGCGAATCAGGCTCTCAACAAGCTGGTCCGCCATCTGGAGGACCGGGTAGGCGCGACGGTTCGCGTGTATTCGCCAACGACCCGGACGCCGGCCTTCGAGCCACAGGGAACGCTGATATCCGTGCCTTCGATTTCCCTGCCGGGCCGTTCGGAATTTCGGCTGGGACTTGGACTTGGTCGGTCGGTGCGCAAGGATATCGAGGCCTTTGGGCCGGATCTCATCCATATCGCGACACCGGACATATCGGGAAATCAGGCCCAGACCTTTGCGCAGGCCCATGGGATACCGATCGTCTCCAGCCTGCATACGCGGTTCGAAACCTATTGCGACTATTACGGCCTGCGGATGCTGCGCCCGATCGTCGAACGGAGTCTCGACCGATTTTATGCGCGCTGCGACCTGACCCTGCTCCCCACGCCTGCCATGGTGGCGGAGTTCGCCACCCGATATGGCCCCGGCAAGACAGCCTTGTGGGGACGAGGCGTCGATTCACACCGCTTTGATCCAGCCCACCGCAGTGAGGCATGGCGACGGTCGCACGGGATCGGGCAGGACGACATCGCCCTGCTGTTTTTCGGGCGGCTGGTTCTCGAAAAAAATGTCGATCATTATGCGCAGGTGGTCCAGCGTCTGCGGTCACAGGGCCTGCCGGTAAAGGCCGTCATCATCGGTGACGGTCCGGCGCGCCGCCGCATGGCAGCGCTGCTGCCCGATGCCCTGTTCACCGGCCATCTTGCCGGCGACGATCTGTCGGTTGCGGTCGCCAGTTGCGATATCCTGCTCAACCCGAGCATGACCGAGGCTTTCGGCAATGTGACGCTGGAGGGGATGGCCGCCGGTCTCGCCGTGGTCGCAGCCAGGATCGGCAGCGCCACCAACCTGATTTCCGACGGCGTGGATGGCTTGATTTCACATCATGACGTGACGCAGTATACGCAAGCGGTCGCCGCGCTCATCACCGATCCGAACCGTCGCGCGGCCATAGCCTGCGCAGCACGGGAAACGGCGTGCGAATGGCGGTGGGACCAGATATTGGACCATGTGCTGACTGGCTATGAAGCCGTGCTCGACCGGCGGCAGCGATTGCAGGAGCCACGCGCATGATCGGAACGCGGCGCTTTCTCGACGTCCTGTGCTCGCTCTATATCTATAATGAATATCGGGGCTATTCGAGCATCGACCGGGTCCTGGAAGCCGTGCTGCGCAAATGCCCCGAGGAGCAGGATTTCATCGCGGCCGTCCGCAAACATCGGGATGATGAGCGCAAACATTATCTGATGTTCAAACGCTATTTTCAGTTGCGTGGACAGATGCCCTTGTCGGTGGATCGCACCTGCGGTCATATCGATCGATTGATCGGGCTGACGTTCGGCACGACGATCGATGATCTCGATACCGACGCCATCGTGGCAGACGATGCGCTGTTCAAGAAGCTGTGCCGGATCATCATATTGACCGAACAGCGCGGCTCCCGGCAACTCGATATCCTGCTGAAATCGAAAGCGATCCTGTCCGACCGGCCGTTGACCCGCATCTTCGAGGTCATCCGCAGGGACGAGCCGAGTCACTGGCAACCCTATCAGGCGTGGCTGGACCGTTATGGCGGGGCGGAACCGAGCCGGGCGGAGCGCGCCGCCGACTGGCTGGTGCACAAGACACTAGTCACGGTGAAACTGCCGCTGATCTACCTCAACCCGGCCTCAGCGCGGCGCACGACCTGGCTCGACCCGCTGGACGAGCCAGCTCATTCATAATCTTCCATCGCGCCATAGCTGTCGCCGACGAGATCGGAGAAGCGCGTGATCCGGGCGTCGAACTTCATGCGGATGCGCCCGGTGGAACCATGGCGCTGCTTGGCGATGATAAGTTCGGCGAGGCCGTAAATGCGTTCCATCTCCGCCGCCCATTCCAGATGCTCGGAACTTTCCTTGTTGCCCGGCTCCTTGGCGGCGACGTAATAATCCTCGCGGAACACGAACCAGACCATATCGGCGTCCTGCTCGATCGACCCGGATTCGCGCAGATCGGATAGCTGCGGACGCTTGTCCTCGCGCTGCTCCACCGCGCGGCTGAGCTGCGACAACGCCAGCACCGGCACGTTCAGCTCCTTCGCCAGCGTTTTCAGGCCGCGCGAGATCTCGGAAATCTCCTGCACCCGGTTGCCGTCACCCTTGCCCGTGCCCTGCAACAGCTGGAGATAATCGACGATAACCAAGCCGATATCGTGCCGCCGCTTTAGCCGTCGCGCGCGGGTGCGCAGCGCTGCGATCGTCAGACCCGGCGTGTCGTCGATGAACAGCGGCAGTTCCTGAAGCTCGCGCGCGGCGCGCGAGAGATTCTGGAAATCGGCGCGGCTGATCTTGCCCATGCGCAGCGCTTCGCCGCTGATCCCCGACTGCTCGGCCAGCACGCGCGTCGCAAGCTGATCGGCCGACATTTCGAGACTGAAAAAGGCGGTCTTGGCGCCCATATTTTTTTCGCGCGCAATGCCGTCTGCCTCATCCCGCAGCCAGCGCGACGCGGCATTATAGGCGATATTGGTGGCCAGCGATGTCTTGCCCATGCCGGGGCGACCGGCCAATATCATGAGATCGCTATTATGCAGGCCGCCGATCTTTTCGTTGAGGCTGCCGATGCCGGTCGTGATACCCGATAAATGGCCGCCGCTGTTAAGCGCCCGTTCCGCGACCTGCACGGCCATCGTCGTCGCCGTCGAAAAGCTTTTGACCGAACCGACTTCGCCCTCGCCCTCCGACACTTTGTAGAGCGCTACCTCCGCCGCCTCTATCTGCTGGCGCGGATTGACATCCTCGCTGGTATCCATCGCATTTTCAACCAGTTCCCGGCCGACATTGACGAGCTGGCGCAACAGCGCGAGATCGTAAATCTGCGCGGCGAAATCGCGCGCGCCGATCAGCGCCGCACCATTGCCCGTAAGCTGCGCAAGATAGCCCGCCCCACCCAGTTCCTTAAGCGCGGGGTCCTGATCCAGCAGGGGCTTGAGCGTCACCGGATTGGCGACCATGTCCCGCTCCAGCAGCTTCATCACGGCCTCGAAGATGCGACCATGCAGCGGCTCGAAAAAATGTTCGGACCGCAATTTGAGCTGCACATCCTCGGCAATGCGATTGTCGATCATCAGCGCGCCCAGCAGCGCCGCTTCCGCCTCGACATTGCGAGGCAGTTCCGGACCACCCGCGTCGGTGGCGACATTCAGTTTTACAGCTTCGACCATCCCCCTTCATCTACCCCGCGCGCGCCGGGCGCAAGGATCAAGCGCGACTGATTGGCCTAAGCTGTGGACAACTTCCCCTTGCCTTTCACCGGCTCCCGCCGCAGTGACCAATTCCTCCATCATGGCCGATACGCGCATCATAGACATCAAGCTCGACGAGCGAACGATCCTGTGGCGCAGCGCGGACGTCGAGCAGGAACGGCGGATCGCGATTTTCGATCTGCTGGAGGATAATCATTTCGCCCCCCAGCGCGTCCATGCCGATGGCTATGCCGGTCCCTACAAGGTGGTGTTGCGGGTCGAGGACGGCCGCCTGGTGATCGAAATCCAGCGGGAGGATGATTCGCCGCTGGAAGCCATCATCCTGGGACTCGGCCGTTTCCGACGGCCTATCCGCGAATATTTCGCAATCTGCGACAGCTATTATCAGGCGATTAGCAATGCATCGCCACAACAGATCGAAACCGTCGATATGGCCCGGCGTGGCATCCACAATGATGCGGCGGAGATGCTCAAGGAGCGGCTCGACGGCAAGATCGAGGTCGATTTCGATACGGCGCGCCGATTGTTCACGCTGATCTGCGTCCTGCATATCAAGGGGTAGGAACGATCGGTCGGCTCACCCTTGCACAGGTCATGCTGCGCATCACCATCGCGGCGGCCCTGATCGGCGCGATCGGGCTGGCGCTGTGGCTCTATGCCCGCGCGTGGGCGCCGGGCCGGGACGATTATCCGGTTCAGGGCCTGTCAGTCGATTCCGGCAGCGGACAGGTGGAATGGGGCACGCTGGCGGCGCAAGGCGCGGATTTCGCTTATATCCGTGCGGCACGCGGCGCCGATCTGCGCGATCCGGCCTTTGCCCGCAACTGGGCGGGCGTACGCGCCGCGGGCATGCGCTACGGCGCGGCGATCGATTTCAGCCTGTGCCGCCTGGCCTCCGACCAGGCGACGCGTTTCGTGACGACCGTGCCGCGCGACAATGCCGCGCTGCCCCCTGTGATCCGGCTGGCTTTCGATCCCGGCTGCCCGGCCCGTCCGGCGCGGGACATGGTGCTTTCGGAGCTGAACACTCTGGTCAATCTGATCGAAGCGCATGCGGAAAAGCCCGTCCTGCTCAACGTCGCGCCCGATTTCGACGCGCGCTACGATGTCGGGTCGGGGATCAATCGCACGCTCTGGCTCGACGGCAATTTCTTCCCGCCCGACTATGCCAGCCGCAAATGGGTGATGTGGACGGCGAGCGACATGCGGCATATCGACGGCATCGACGGGCCGGTCAGATGGGATGTGGTCGCGCCATGACAACCGTCAGCCCGGACACGCGCGATCTGGTCGCCGCCGCCCGCGACGCGATGACCCATGCCCACGCGCCCTATAGCGGCTTTGCGGTCGGTGCGGCGCTGCGCCTGACGGACGGGGCGATCGTGACCGGCAGCAATTTTGAAAATGCGAGCTATGGCCTGTCGCTCTGCGCGGAAACGGTCGCGCTCGCCACCGCGAATGCGCAGGGCCGCCTTACCGACGTTGCCGCGATCGCCATCGTCGGCGGGGACGGCGCGGGCGGAGGCGATGCCGTAGTGACCCCTTGCGGCCGCTGCCGCCAGATTCTCCACGAAGCCGAACAGATGGCGGGACGGCGGATCGCAATCTACTGTGCCGCGCCCGTCGGCGGCGCTATCGTCGAACATGATCTCGCCACCCTCCTCCCCCACGCCTTCGGTCCATCGGACCTTGGCATATTGCCCGTCAGGAAGGACTGAACCCCCATGTCTATCATGTCGGATAAATGGATTCGCGAACAGGCGACAACGCAGGGCATGATCGAACCCTTTGTCGAAAGCCAGCGACGCGAAGGGTGCATCAGCTACGGCCTGTCCTCTTACGGTTATGACGCGCGGGTCGCTGACGAATTCAAGATCTTCACCAATATCGACAGCGCCGTGGTCGATCCGAAGGATTTCGCCGCGAACAGCTTCGTCGATCGTCAGACGGACTGCTGCATCATCCCGCCCAACAGCTTCGCCCTGGCCCGTACCGTCGAATATTTCCGCGTGCCGCGCGACGTGCTGGTCATCTGCCTCGGCAAATCGACCTATGCCCGCTGCGGCATCATCGTCAACGTCACCCCGCTCGAACCGGGCTGGGAGGGGCATGTGACGCTGGAATTTTCCAACACCACGCCGCTGCCCGCCAAAATCTACGCTAATGAAGGGGCGTGCCAGTTCCTGTTCCTTCAGGGCAATGAACCGTGCGAGGTCAGCTATGCCGACCGCGCCGGTAAATATATGGGCCAGCAGGGAGTCACATTGCCCCGCCTCTGACGCCATGCGATCATGGGCGTCATGGACTCGCCCATCCCATGCTGAGATTCCGTCGATCCAGACCGGCAGCCGCTCCGCCCGCCAGCACCGGCGGTCCCCGCGTCTACGCGATCGGCGATATTCACGGCCGCGCCGATCTTCTCGACCAGCTACTCGGCATGATCGCGCGCGACGATGCCGCCCGCCAGCCTTCGCCCGTTTGCCTCCTGTTCCTGGGCGACCTCACCGATCGCGGCCCCGACTCCGCGGCCGTGCTGGACCGTTCGATCGCGCTGTCCCGATCAGGCGAAGATATCCGCTTCATCAAGGGCAATCATGAGGAAATATTCATCCTCGCGGCGCGCGGCGATGAACGGGCCGTGCGGATCTTCCGCCGCATCGGCGGCGATGCGACGCTCGCCAGCTACGGCCTGGCTCCGTCAGCCTGCAGGGCGATGGATGACGCCGCCATCGCATCCTGGATGCTGGCGCATATCCCCCGCGCGCATGTCGATTTCATGGACGGCTTCGAAGATATGATCGCCATCGGCGACTATCTGTTCGTCCATGCGGGCATTCGCCCCAATGTGGCGCTGGCGGCGCAACAGCCAGAAGCGCTCCGATGGATTCGCCAGCCCTTCCTCGATCATGCCGCCCCGCATGAGAAGATGATCGTCCACGGCCACAGCATTACCGATGATATCGACGTCCGCAGCAATCGCATCGGAATCGATACGGGCGCCTACGCCAGCGGGCGGCTGACGGCCCTCGGCCTGGAGGGCGAAGATCGCTGGTTTCTGCAAACCAGCTGACATCATTGTGCTTCGCAGCATTGTCAGGGCGCCAAACCGGCGGCGTATAAACTGACTCGATCTCATATCCAGTTGAGAAACATTCCATATTTCCGCCTGCCGACAATCCGTAGAGGATTTCGCACTTTCTCTTCGTTTCAGGGAACAGAACGACAAATATGTCGTCCAGCAGGGGAAAATTTGATGCGTATAAACCATGCTTTCGCAGGGTTCGCCCTCGCCACTTGTCTTGTTTCGCCCACCGAACTTCTCGCATCCGCAAAAACCGACATCACGCTCTCGCAACGTCATAAATTCGATATCGAGGCCCAGCCCCTGAGCAGCGCCCTGCGCGCGCTTTCGGCGCAGTCGGGCGTGCGCATCCTCTTCCCCTATGACGAGGTCGCCGCGATTCAGAGCCGCCATGTCCAGGGCTGGCTGTCGACCGAAGGCGCGCTCGATCGGCTGCTCGCGGGAACGGCGCTCAAACAATCCGTCGCCGGCACGGGCGTGATCGCGCTCGCCATGCCGACGAACCGCAGCGCGACGCGACGCAGCCCCATGGCGGTCCAGTTCGCGCAGGCGTCGGTCGCTGGTGGCCCCACGGCCTTCGCCCCCGCACCGGCGCCGGAAGCCGAAGAGATGGCCGCGCCGATCATCGTCACCGGCACACGCCAGACGACCCGCACCGTCGCCGAAAGCCTCGCGCCGATCGATGTGCTGGGCGCGAAGGATCTGGAATCGAGCGGCAAGCAGTCCGTCCGCGACCTGCTCGGCACGCTCGTTCCGTCCATCAACGTCTCGAATAATGGCGCGGGCGCGAGTTGGGCCGTCCGCACGCTTTCGCTGCGCGGCCTCGGCGGCGATCAGCTGCTGGTGCTCGTCAACGGCAAGCGGCGGCATAACACCGCCACGCTCTTCATCAACGGCGCGACCCAGAATGGCCAGTCTCCGCCGGACCTCGACCTCATCCCCGGCAATGCGATCTCGCGCATCGAAGTGCTGCGCGACGGTGCATCGGCGCAATATGGGTCCGACGCGATCGCCGGGGTCGTCAACATCATCCTGAAAAACGATACGAAGGGCGGCGCGGCGCTGACCTTGGGCAGCACCGCCGACAATGGCGGCTGGCAGGGCCGCTGGCAGATCGACAAGGGCTTTTCGCTCGGGCCGGACGGCGGCTATATCCACCTGTCGGGCGATGGCGTGTTGCAAGACAATACGATCACACAGAGCAGCCCGATCGCCGGACAATTTTACCCGACCGGCGACCCGCGCAACGCCAACCCCAATCGCATCCGTGCCAAATATGGCCAGCCGCAAGTCATTGGCGGCAATGTCGGCTATGATGCGATGCTGCCGGTCGGCGAGAGTGTCGAACTTTACAGCTTCGGCACCTTTTCAAAGCGCCACGCGGCGGGCTGGCTGACCTACCGCCTGCCGACGGCGTTCAACAATAATATCGCCCTCTATCCCGAAGGCTATATCCCGCGCATCCACGTGTATGACCGCGATTTTCAATATGCGGCAGGCGTGCGCGGTGAAGTCGGCGACGGATATCATTTCGATCTGAGTAGCAGCTATGCGCAGAACCAGGTCAAATATGCGCAAACCACATCCTATAACACGTCCCTCGGCATCAACAGTCCCGGACGCTTCTATCTGGGCAAGCTGCGGTTCGATGAATGGACGACCAATCTCGATCTCAGCAAGGACATCGAGATCGGTCTGGCCGGGCCGTTAGCATTGGCTGCGGGCGGTGAATATCGCCGGGACAAGTTCAGGATCAGCCCCGGCGACCCTTCCTCCTATTTCGGCGTCGGATCGCAGGGCGTGACCGGCTTCCCGCCCAGCGGTTCAGGCTCCTGGAAGCGGGACAACTGGAGCGCTTACCTCAATCTGGAAGGCAAGATCATCGAAGGCCTCGAATTTGGCCTTGCGGGTCGGCATGAGGATTATTCGGACTTCGGCACCACCGATACGGGCAAAGCGTCGCTGCGGATCGAACCGATGCGCGGCCTTGCCTTCCGCGGCACGGCCAGCACCGGGTTCCGCGCGCCGACACTGCAGCAACAACATTATGCCTCGTCCAGCACGATCGGCGTGGTGCAGTCCGGTGTCATAGTGCTGCTGCCCGTGATCGCCCTGCCAGTGAATAGTCCAGCCGCCGTCGCGCTTGGCGCGGTTCCCCTGAAGCCGGAAAAATCGACCAGCTTCTCGTTGGGCACCGTACTCACGCCCGCCCCGAATCTGAACATCACGATCGACGCCTACCAGATCAAGGTGAAGGACCGCATCCTGCTCAGCGAAACGCTGCAGGGGCAGAGCGTCGTCGATATTCTGCGAGCCAATGGCAACCAGAGCGCATTCGGCGCGCTCATTTTCTCGAACGCGGCCGATACGCGGACGCGCGGTCTGGACATTGTCGGCACCTATCGCGCCGGTCTGGGCAATATGGGCGTCGCGACGCTCAGCCTTTCCGCCAATTTCAACAAGACCCTTTTCACCCATATCGACCCCCCGCCGATCGGCGCGGCGGCGTTCATAGGTCGCTCGCGTCAGGGCGACCTCAGCGAAGGCACGCCGCGTAACAAGTTCATCGCCAACGTTCTTTGGGAAAAGGACGATTTCAATCTCAACCTGCGCGCCACCCGCTATGGCAAGGTGGTTCAGCGCGCCGCATCCGCCGTGCGCTATGACGCTGATTTCCTGTCATGCCCGACCGTCGGCGTGGGAAGCTGCGTATCGGGTTTTGTCGATGAAACGCTGAAACCCAAGGTCATTGTGGATCTGGAACTGGGCTATAAGCTGGCCAAGGGCGTCAAGCTGTCTATCGGCGCGAATAATCTGCTGAATACCTATCCCAACAAATTGAAACCCGTGAACCGGGCGGTAGGGAGCCTGTATAACATGTACGCGCCCTACGGCATCAGCGGCGGCTTTTATTATGGCCGGTTCAATCTCGAATTCTGAAGCTGACGGAGACGATGCGATGACGGGCAGGATTAAGCTCAACCGCCGCGAAGCGATCGCGGCGGGCGGGATCGGGCTGCTCGCGGCCGGGGGCGGTGCGGGGTCGATCGCCGCGCCCTCGTCCGGCGCGCCGGCGCCCGGCAGGGACTCGCTCGTCACGGTTCAGGATTGCACCAATGTGGCGCTCACCCTGTCGCCGGACGGCCAGCGGATCGCCTTCGACCTGCTCGGCATTTTATGGACGATGCCCTCGAGCGGCGGCCCCCTCACCCGGCTGAGCGGCGATTTCGACGATCTGGGCCAGCCGGACTGGTCGCCGGACGGGTCGCGCATCGCCTTCCAATCCTATCGTTCGGGCAATTTCCACATCTGGTCGATCCCCGCCGATGGTGGAGAAATGCAGCAGCACACGGACGGCCTGTTCGATGATCGCGAGCCGCGCTGGTCGCCCGATGGCCGGTCGATCGCCTTTTCCAGCGACCGCGCGGAGGGGCGCTACGCCATCTATCTGCTGGACGTCGCCACCGGCAAGGTTTCGCCTTTATCGACCGGCGCCACCAACGACAGCGAACCGGCCTGGTCGCCGGACGGCAAGCGCGTAGCCTATGTTCAGGGCGGCGTCAGGCTGGTGACGATCGATCTCGCATCCCGTGCCGTGACCCAGAGTGTGGCCGTCCCTCCTTCTGCGGACCGATTCAACCCCAACGGCATTCTGGCCCCCGCCTTCGCCCCCGATGGGGCGCTCGCCTACACCCTGTTGCAGCCGGGAGCCTTGACGCTGGTGGCGGGGGACAAGTCCCTGGTGGCGGGCGAGGATATCTATCCCTTCCGCCCTGCCTTCGCGAAAGACGGCGCGGTCTTCTACGCATCGGGTGGCAAGGTCCGCCGCCTCAAGGATGGCAAGGCTTCAGTCATCCCCTTCACTACCAAGGTGCCGGTGACGACCCCGGATTATCGCAAGAAGAGGCGCGACTTCACCTCCACGACGCCCAAGCCCGTCATCGGCATCGCCGCGCCCATGCTGTCCCCCGACGGCAAGCGCATCCTGTTCGCGGCGCTCAACGATATCTACGTCATGCCTATCGGCGGCAGCCCGAAAAAACTGGTGAGCGACCCCTATCATAAATGCGACCCCGCATGGTCGCCCGATGGCCAGACCATCGCCTATTCCAGCGACCGGGGCGGCACGCTCGACCTGTGGCTGCATGACGTCGCCAGCGGCAAGGACAAGCAGCTCACCAATATCCCCGACAAGGCGGTCGCCTGGGGCAGCTGGTCGCAGGACGGCAAGCTGATCGCCTTCCTCGATCAGGAAGGCGCGTTGCACAGTGTCGAGGTGTCTACCGGGGTCGTGCGCAAGCTGTTCGACGGCATATGGGAACCGGGCCGGCCAAGCTTCGGTCCGGATGGCAAGACCATCGCCTATGCCGCATTCCAACCCACCACCGCTCGCTATCGCGAAGGCGCGAGCCAGATCTTGTCGGTCGACCTCGCCACCGGCAAGGGCACCTACCGCCCGGCGATCGAGGGCAAGTCGCTCGGCACGCGCGGCCATGACGGGCCGGTCTGGTCGCCGGACGGCAAATCCATGGCGTTCGTGTTCGCCAGCACGCTTTGGGTCGCGCCGGTCGCACCGGATGGGTCCTTCACCGGCCCGCCCCGGCAGATCACCACCGAACTGACCGATGCGCCAAGCTGGAGCGGCGATTCCCGATCGCTGCTCTATCTGAGCGGCGGCAAGCTGCGCCTCATACCCGCCACCGGCGGCGCGGCGCAGACCATCCCGTGCCGCCTGAACTGGGCCAACGCCAAACCGGCGGGCCGCACCATCATCAGGGCGGGCAAGGTCTGGGACGCCCTGTCGCCCGCCTACAAAAGCGGCGTGGATGTCATCATCGACGGGAACCTCATCGCGGGCGTTACGCCGCATGACGGCAAGGCCCCGTCCGACGCCAATGCCAGGCTGATCGACGCGCCGGACCTGACCCTGATGCCCGGTCTCATCGACATGCACACCCACCGGCAGATGGCGGGCTATGGCTATGGCGACCGGATGGGTCGCCTGTGGCTCGCCATGGGCATCACCGCGACGCGCTCGCCCGGCTGCCCGGCCTATCACATGGTCGAGGACCGCGAGGCGATCCAGAGCGGCAAGCGGATCGCCGCCCGCCACTACGCCACCGGCGAAGCGATCGACGGCGGACGCATCTTCTATAATTTCATGCGCCCCGTCACCGAAAAGGGCCAGATGGCGCTTGAACTGGAACGTGCCCGAGCGCTCGATTACGACATGGTCAAAACCTATGTCCGGCTGCGCCACGACACGCAGAAGGAAGTGGTCGACGCCGCGCACCGCATGGGCATGCATCTATCGTCGCACTATCATTATCCGGCGTTGCACAGCGGCATGGACGGCATGGAGCATATCGGCGCGACCAATCGCTACGGCTATTCGCGCACCGTCACTTCGCTGGGCGGCGGCTATGGCGACGTCAACGATCTGTTCGCCGCCGCCAGAGCGGGCCGCACCCCCACCCTGTTCGCCGCCACCGCGCTGCTCGGCCTCGACGATGGACTGGCTCATGATCCCCGGATCACGGCTCTCTATCCGCCGTGGGAACATGCCAAGCTGCTAGCGCGAGCGAAGGCGATGAAGGGTGATGGCGGCAAGCCCCTGCTGGCGTCGCTCGACCGGCAGGTGGGTCAGATCAAGGCGATGCTCGCCGCGGGCTGGCACCCGTTGTCCGGCACCGACGCCCCGATCGACCTCACCGCGATCAGCCTGCATCTCAACCTGCGCGGCATGGTCCGTTGCGGCGTCTCGCCCCATGATGCGCTGATGATGACGACACGCTGGTCGGGCGAATTTATGGACGAGCCGATCGGGCGGATCGAACCCGGCATGCTCGCGGACCTCATCCTGATCGAGGGCGATCCGCTCAGCGATGTGGCGGCGGTGGCCAATGTGAGGCAGGTCGTCGCCAACGGCGTCGTGCATTCGCCCGAGCAACTGATGGCGCCCTTCGCTTCGGCCAAACCGCAGGCGGCGCTGACGCCGGTGATGCCCGCGCCTGAACTCGCGCTGGCGCATGCCCATCAGCATTATTGGTGGCACGACGCCGACTATGTGGAATCCAGCCGGGCCGCCTGTTGCGCGGGCCACGCGGTCGCCCATGCCTGAGCGGCGCGGGAGTCAGCGCCAGCCCTTGGCCCTGGCCCGCGCCTCCCCGGCGGCATCGACGGGATCGCCATCGCGCAGCGCGTCTATCGTCGCCATCATCCGGTTGTCGCCGGACGATGCCTGCCGATAGGCCATAGCGCCACCGTCGCCCGGCACGAGCTGTTGCACTTGCCAACCGCCGACGCCGCGACAGGCTACCCCGGCGACCGCAGCGCCGTCGAAGCTGCGGCACCAGCCCCCGCCCTTGCGCCGGAAGGTGAGGCCGATGCGGATCGGCGCGTCGCCCTGCGCAGCGGCCAACTGGCTGTCGAGCGCCGACGCCAGTTCCCCATGCGCGACCATCACATGATCCCTGACAGCGATCGGCCCGTCCGCCTGCATTCCGATCCGCCCGATACCCAGCCCCAAAGCGAGGCTGGCGGCGATCGCGCCACCCGTGGCCCATGCGCGCCAGCGCAGCGCTGGCCGGGCCAGCGGCACGACCCGCGCCTCATCGCGCAGCATAAGGCGCAGCGCATCGGGCACCGGCTCCTGCGCGATCGGCGCATAATGGCCACCCAGCCGCGCCCGCAGCAGGCGATGCGTCTCCAGCCGGGCCGCCAGCGCAGGATCCTGCGCCACCGCGCGGTCGATCCGCCGCCTTGCGACCTCGTCCAGCTCACCATCGACCCACGCGATCAGGGCCGCTTCATCGATATCGGTCATGCCGCTTCCCCCAGCATTTCAATCAGCGCCCCGCGCCCGCGCACCAGCCGCGACGTCAATGTGCCCATCGGTATGCCCAGCACCGCCGCCGCGTCCTTGTAAGAAAGCCCCTCGACCAGAACGAGGGCGATTGCTTCGCGCTGCTCGTCTGGCAGCGCCTGCATCGCCCGATCGACATCGGACAACATGACATGCGCCTCGATCTCCCGATCGCCCGCATGGCCGACATGCTCTCCCGCCTCTTCCGGCGCGAATGTCTTTGCCGCGCGCTGGCGGGCGCGGCCTTCATCGATCCAAATATTGCGCATGATCCTGTACATCCAGCTATCCAGCCTCGTGCCCGCCTGCCACTGATCGCGCGCCCGCAAAGCCCTTTCCAGCGCCGCCTGACACAGGTCGTCGCCATCGGCGCGATCCCGCGACAGGCTGGCGGCAAAGCGCCGCAGCCGGGGCAGGATGGCGAGCAGGTCGCGTTCGAACGACATCGGGTCTCCATAACCTTTACAGGGATGAAACGAGTGCGCCCGGCCGTTTCATCCCTGTGACCATAGAAAAGGAACAAATTTTATGGAACCATTCATCCTCGCCCAGTCAGAACAGCCATGACACGATCGAAGCAGCGGCCATGAAAGTCATCCAGCACCTCGTCATTGCAAGCCTTGCCCTGTCCGTATCGTCGGCACAGGCGCAATTGCTGTCATCGCCCCGGACCGGGCTGGACCGGCTCGGCGCGGCGACGTCAGATGCGCTGGATCCCGTCACCGGATTGCTGAAACAATCGGAGCAGGGCGCCCTCGCGCTGCCTCGCCTCGGCGAGCGGCTGGCGGCGGCGCGCGCCGCCCGCATCGGGTCTCTGTTGCGCAACCATGCGGATCTGGTCGAGCTGGACGAGCGGCAAGAGCCTGCGCGACGGGGCACTATCCTGATGACGGATGCGGACGCACCCAGTCTCGAAGCCCTGCGCAAGGCTGGCTACGCCATCAGCAGCGCCCCGGTCGAAGGGCTTGGCCTCACCGTGTTTCGCCTCTCCGTCCCGCGCGGCCTCAGCCTCGCCCGCGCGCTGGGGCAGGTCCGCAAACTCGCACCCATGGCGCAGGTCAGCGCAGACAATCTCTATTTCCCCAGTGGCGCGACGGCTGCACCCGCAGGGACGCTTGCCCCCGACAAGGCCGTCACCGGGCGAGCGATCGGCCTGATCGACGGCGGCGTCGCGCGCCATCCCGCGCTGACCGGCCCGATCGAACAGCGCGGCTTTGCCGATGGTGCGCCCCGCGCCAATGCGCATGGCACAGCCGTCGCCTCCCTCATCAGCGGCACGGGCGTGATCCGGGGCGCTGCGCCCGGCGCGGCTTTGCTGGCCGCCGACGTCTATGGCGCCGATCCGGCTGGCGGCGGCGCGTTCGCCATCGCCCGCGCGCTCGGATGGATGGTCGCGCGCAAGGTGGCGGTCGTCACGATCAGCCTCGTCGGTCCCGACAATCCCTTGCTCGCCGGCGCCATAAGGCTGGCGCGCGAAAAGAGCCTCGATATCGTCGCGGCGGTGGGCAATGACGGCCCCGCCGCGCCACCCGCCTATCCCGCCTCCTACCCCGGCGTGATCGCCGTCACCGGCATCGATGGCGGGAACCGCCTGCTGCCGGAGGCAGGGCGCGCACTCCATATCGACTTCGCCGCACCCGGCGCGGATATGGATGCCGCCCGAACCGATGGCGGCAAGCAACGCGTTCGAGGCACCTCCTTCGCCGCGCCGCTGGTGGCAGGCAGGCTGTTAGACGCCGGCAGCGTGGCGATCCTGCGCGCGAAGGCGACGCCTGCTCCGACCGGCAAAAGCCGCGCCTATGGCTACGGGATCATCTGCGGCGAATGCCGGAATATCCCCTGATCCGCGCCGCTTAAAATTTTTTCTGTCCCGCCGGGATTAAATGCCAATCTGCCACCGTTCTCCCTTCATCGCATCGACATTGAACAAGGAGACGATCGATGAAACGGACTTTCATTCTGGCAACCGCCTGCTTCGCGGCACTCATCGCGGCCCCGGCTTCCGCCCAATTGCTCGGCGGCGGCGGTGGCCTTGGCGGCAATATCGGCGGCACGCTTGGCGGCGTCGGCGGATCGCTGGGCGGAACATTGGGTGGATCCGGCGGCATCGGGCTGGATCGCAGCATCGATCTCGACAATGGCCGCGTCGGCGCTCAGGGATCGGGCCGGGGCAGCGGCCATGGTTCGGCCGCCGGAACGCTCGGCCATCATGGCAAGGGCGCCAAGGCATCGGGATCGGCTAGCGGTTCGGCCAGTGGCGGCCTGACCGCCGACACGCTGGGCACCAACGACGTGCGTAACGCGGTGGGCACGGTGAGCAATCGCGCCACCAGCACCGCCGGAACCGCGCGCGACCGCGCGGCCTCTGCCGTCCAGACCACACGGGACCGGACCACGAACGCCGTCGCGCAAACCCGCTCACGCGCAGGCACTGCGGTCGACCAGGGAGACGCTGCGGCCACTGGCGCAGCGGGTTCCGCCACGAATACGCTCAACGGCGCGGCTTCGGCGAATGTCAGCGGCCAGCTTTCCGGAAGCGGCACGGCCACGGGTTCGTCCAATGATGGATCGTCGGCGGGCGCGAGCCACTAGGTAGCCCGCTCTGAAACGCGCTCCGGCGGTCCTACTCCGCCGGAGCGCGGAATGCCGCGCCGGGCCTTGACCCGATTGGGGCATACACCTTAATCCAATATCCTGTCGCAGTCCTCACGGTCAGCTATGACGAACCGTAAAAATCGGGCTGCCTCAGGAGATGATATGCCACTGACCGACGCGCAGCTTGAATCGCTCTATGACAAGCAGTTGCTGCATGACAATCTCATGCTCTATTGCCGCGCCGCCGACCGGATGGACATTGAAGGCATAAAATCGACCTACTGGCCCGATTCCACGGACGATCATGGCGGCTATATCGGCAGTGGCCATGGCTGGGCAGATGCCGTGGATTCGATGCGGGACAAGGTCAAATCCTGCAGCCATCATATGGGCAATGTCCTGTGCGAAATCGACGGCAACCGCGCCAGGCGCGAGAGCATGTTCCTGTGCGTGGTCGTGTTCGCCGAGCCGGACACCACCTTCTTCCACGGCGGCCGCTATCGCGACCTGTGCGAAAAGCGGGATGGCGAATGGAAGATTTTGCGCCGCACCTGCATCTGGGACTGGTCCGACGCGCGCGATACCTATCCCGACTGGGACATCACCAGCGTTCCGCACATGTCCAACTGGGGCGCGCGTTTCCCGGAGGACCCCATCTACAAGGACTGGTTTTCCAGCCCGCCCACCGCGCGCCCGGACCATCAGAATATCCTCTGACGGCCCGGCCAGCCCAGATTTTCAGGCCGGCGGGCGCTAAGCCGCCGCCGATCCCGCCCGCCGCTCCTCAGCCGTGCAGCTTGATCGCCGTTTCCGCGATCCGCCGCCCCTGATAGCGTGCGCCTTCCAGTTCCTCTTCGCCCGGCTGGCGACTGCCGTCGCTATCGGCGAGCGTCGTCGCACCATAGGGCGATCCGCCCCGCACCTTGTCGACGCCCATCTGACCGGCAAAACCATAATCCAGCCCGACCACCACCATGCCGAAATGCAGCAGGTTGGTGATGATCGAAAAGAGCGTCGTTTCCTGCCCGCCATGCTGACTGGCGGTCGATGTGAACGCGCCGCCGACCTTGCCGTTGAGCGCGCCGCGCGCCCACAGACCACCGGCCTGATCGAGAAACGCCGCCATCTGGCTCGACATCCGGCCAAAGCGGGTGCCGGTGCCGATGATGATCGCGTCATAATCCGCCAGTTCCGCCACCGTAGCGACGGGCGCATCCTGATCGAGCTTGAAATGGGCGTTGCGGGCCACCTCCACCGGGGCGGTTTCAGGCACGCGGCGGATATCGACTTGCGCGCCGGTCGACGCCGCACCCTCGGCCATGGCCTTCGCCATGGTTTCGATATGCCCGTAGGACGAATAATAAAGAACGAGAATTTTGGCCACTGATTGTCTCCTTGGCTAATGGTGGCCGCCCGCGCCGGGGGGAGGGAAAGGCCCGAGCGGCCTAAGGTCCGTAGGGGGACGGACCTATTCGCTGTCGACCAGAACGATTTCGGCGTCCTCGATCGCGGTGATGGTGATTGGGGCCCCACCTATGATCGCCGCGCCGTCCCGCGCTTCGAACGGCTGACCGTCAATCTCGATCCGGCCGGTCGCCGGGACCAGATACAGGTGGCGGCCAGCCGCGCTCTCATATGTCACGCTGGTTCCCGCCTTCACGGTTCCGCCGAGCAGCCGGGCGTCGGCCCGAATGCGCAGCGCCTCGCCATCCTCGTCATAGCCGCTGGCGAGAACCACCAGTTTGCCGGCGCGATCATCCTTGGGAAAGGGTTTCGCGCCCCAGCTCGGATTGCCGCCCGCCGACCGGGGAATGACCCAGATCTGGAACAGGGTAGTGGTCTCATCCTCCAGATTATATTCGGCGTGGCGAATGCCGGTCCCGGCGGACATCACCTGCACGTCGCCCGCTTCGGTACGGCCCTTGTTACCCAGACTGTCCTGATGCGTGATCGCGCCCTTGCGGACATAGGTGATGATTTCCATGTTCGCGTGCGGGTGGGGCGGAAAGCCCTGCCGCGCGGCGATTTCGTCATCATTCCATACGCGGATCTTGCCCCAGCTCATCCGGTCGGGATCATGATAGTCCGCGAAGGAAAAATGATGGCGGGCGTTCAGCCAGCCATGGTCGGCATGGCCCAGCGACGCGAAGGGGCGGCGCTGAATGCCAGTCGTGGTTTCGACAACTTCGGTCATGAGACTATCCTTTCAGATGTTCGATGCGGCCGGGCGGTTCCGGCTTGCTTTCCTCCAATCTAGTCCGCATGATCGTTTCGAAAACAGGCAGCATTGAAACGGATTGTTTCCCTTATGCGACTACCAGATTTTGAGGCATGGGCCATGTTCGCCGCCGTGGTCGAACATCGCAGCTTCACCGAAGCCGCCAGGGCGCTCAGCGTTTCCAAGGCCACCATTTCCAAGGCGGTCAGCCGGCTGGAGCAGCATCTCGACACCAGCCTGTTCACGCGCACCAGCCGCCGCCTCGCCCTGACCGAAAGCGGACGCCGCCTCGCCGATCATGCCGCGCGCATATTGGCCGAGGGCGCCGCGGCGGAGGAAGCGGCGCGGGACGAAACGGCGGAACTGGCCGGCCCGGTGCGGCTGGGCGCGCCGATGACCTTCGGCTTGCTGCGCATCGCCCCGCTGGTCGCGCAGTTCGCGAAGGAATATCCCCTTGTCGACGTCGATCTCCATTTGTCGGATGAGACGATAAACCTCGTCGAAATGGGACTCGACGCCACGATCCGCATCGCGGACATGCCGGACAGTTCGCTGCGCGCGCGGCGGCTGGCCGATGTCCCCCTCCATGTGGTCGCGTCGCCCGCCTATCTGGCGGCGCGCGGGCGCCCGACGCACCCCGCCGATCTGAGCGACCATGACTGTCTATGTTACGCCAATGTCACGACCCCCGACGTCTGGCGCTTCGGCGGACCCGGCCACCAGAGTGTCACGGTGAAGGTCCGCCCGCGCATCACGGTAAACAGCGGCGATGCGATGCTGCCTGCCTTGCGGCTGGGCGTCGGCATCGCCCGCCTGCCCGACTTCATCGTCGGCGATGCAATGGCTTCGGGCGAACTGGAAGAACTGCTGGTCGATTGGCGGCCGCCGCCATTCGGCGTCCATCTGGTCACGCCGCCATCCCGGCTCAGGCCCGCGCGCGTCGACGCCCTGCTCGATTTTCTCGCGCGCCATCACGGCTGTTAAAATTGCTCGGCCGATCAGCTCATCTTGACTCCCGAAAAAATCGTTTCGGCTTCAACTCTTTGTAAAGTGATTCATTTCCGGGGACTCGTGGAGTTCTGCGGGTTAGCGAAAAATTAACCTTTGTCCTTCAGATGTTTTTTAGTTAATGAATTGGATCGGAAGCCGTTCTGGTGGGTGAACGGGATCTGCGACGCAAAGGGGCTTCACATGCGCGTGCTGCTTATTGAAGATGAGCCGACCACCGCCAAGGCGATCGAGCTGATGCTCACGACCGAAGGCTTCAACGTCTATACGACGGATCTGGGCGAGGAAGGTCTCGATCTCGGCAAGCTGTATGATTACGATATCATCTGCCTCGATCTCAACCTGCCGGACATGCACGGCTATGACGTGCTCAAGAAATTGCGCGCGGCCAAGGTGCAGACCCCGGTGCTGATCCTGTCGGGCATCAGCGAGATGGACAGCAAGGTCCGCTCGTTCGGGTTCGGCGCGGACGATTATGTGACGAAGCCCTTCCATCGCGAAGAACTCATTGCCCGCATTCATGCGGTCGTGCGCCGTTCAAAGGGCCATTCGCAATCGGTCATCCGCACCGGCAAGCTGTCGGTCAATCTCGACGCCAAGACCGTGGAAGTGGACGGCAACCGCGTCCATCTGACCGGCAAGGAATATGCGATGCTGGAGCTGCTCTCGCTCCGCAAGGGCACGACACTGACGAAGGAAATGTTCCTCAACCATCTTTATGGCGGCATGGACGAGCCTGAACTCAAGATCATCGACGTGTTCATCTGCAAGCTGCGCAAGAAACTGGCGCTGGCTTGCAGTGGCGACAATTATATCGAGACCGTGTGGGGCCGCGGCTATGTGCTGCGCGATCCCGATGAGGTTCTGGAGGTCGAGACGCGGGTCGCCTGATCGGCCCCGTCCGGCTATAAAAACACGCGTCTGAGCGGTGTGATCCGGATCAGATGGTAAAAGGCGAAGGGCGCGAGCAGCGCCACCGCCATTAACCACGCCTTGTCCAAATAAGGCGTGAGATAGTGAATCAGCGCCACATGGCAGTACATGATGACGAGCGAAGCACGCCCGACCGTCGCCAGCGGTGACGCGACCGGAGCGATCCGCCTCGCGACCGCAAAAATCACCAGCGACGTCGCGACCGCCGACCCGATCGACAGCAATGGCCAGCCATAATCGCCCGCCTTCATATTGAGCGTCGGCACGATCAGCGCCAGCCCCGCGAGCGCCAGCGGGACAAGCGCGGCGATCATCCACCACCGCAACGCCAACCCCCGCGAGGCCGCTCCCACCCACAGCAAAACAACCGCCATCGGCACGGTGAGCAGGCCCAACGGCGAGACGTTGGTCGCCTGACCAGCCCCATAAGCGAGTACCAGAGAAGGCAGGAGAATAACCGCCCAGCGCCGATCCAGCGGATCGGGCCAGCGGACGAGCGCCGCATTGAACAGGATGCGCGCTACCATCAGGCACGGCACGAACCAGAAGATCGTATAGGGTCCGCGCAGCCATGATCCGCCCAGCAGGATGGGTCCCAGATCATGCGGCCAGCGATGAAATATCGGCTGCCCACCCTTCATCGGCTCGATCACCTGGTCGGCAAGAATCAGCAGCAGCAGGAAAGCCGCATAGGGCCGTAACTGCCCCCCCAACTGCCGCCGCGTGAAAACGCCCATCGGCTGCGGCCGTGATAAATAGCCCGACAGCAGAAAGAAAAGCGGCATATGAAAACTGTAGACCGCTCCCCGCAACGCGCCCTGCGTCCACACATGGCCGATCACCACGGCGATGATGCCGATGCCGCGCGCCGTGTCTACCCAGTCGAGACGCGCATCCGGCCGCGCGGGATTTTCCCCCGCTGTCGCGCCCTCCTGTGCTCCGGCGGATGCCCCCCTGTTCTCCATCGGTCCAACCCCCTATAGGATGGCGCGCTCGCGTCAATCGACGCCTCCTTTGCCCGAACGGATCATCCTTGTCCCTGCTCGCCGACCATATTCTCTTCATCGATGGCGAGGCCATCATCCTCGACAAGCCCGCCGGTCTGCCGGTCGATGCCCCGCGCGACGGATCGCTGGCGCTGGAGAACCATCTCTCCTCCCTGACCTTCGGCTTTCAGCGCTGGCCGCTGCCCGTCCACCGGCTCGATCGTGACACCAGCGGCTGCCTGCTGCTCGCCCGCAATCCCAAGGCACACAAGCGGTTTGCCGCCGCGTTCGAAGCGGGAACGGTCGCCAAACGCTATGTCGCGGTGGTCGAAGGCGTGCCGGCGCAGGAGGAAGGCGTGATCGATCTGGCGCTCAAGAAGATCAGCAGCGCCGCGGATGGCTGGCGCATGATCCCGGCCAAGGCAGGCAAGACGGCGGTGACGCAATGGCGCATGGTCGCGCAAAAGGATGGCCGCGCGCTGATCGCCTTTACGCCGCAGACGGGGCGCACCCACCAGATCCGCGTTCACGCGCTGCACGGGCTGGGCTTCGGCATCGTCGGCGATCCCGTCTATGGTCAGGGCGGCGAACCCATGCTGCTCCATGGCCGGTTCCTGAGCGTCCCGCGCGGCGACAAGCCACCGGCACAAGCCACCGCTCCCCTGCCCGCGACCTTCGCGGCGGCGGGGTTCGACGGCAGCTTGCTGGACGCACTCGAACTCTAGGGCGCGGCAGCCATGGCAGCCATCCCCGTCACCCGATCGATCGCGATCGACAGCGACGAGATCGTCGAGAGCGCCACGCGCGCGTCCGGCGCAGGCGGCCAGCATGTCAACACGACCGACAGCGCGGTCATCCTGCGCTTCGACGTCGCCAACTCGCCCTCCTTGCCCGAAGCGGTGAAGCACCGGCTCGCCCAGCTTGCCGGCGCGCGGATGACGCGCGAAGGCGTCCTCATCCTGCGCAGCGAAGGATCGCGATCGCAACTGCTCAACCGGCAGGATGCGCGCGAACGGCTGATCGCGCTGATCCGCGAAGCGACCATCGTCCAGAAAAAGCGCCGCCCGACCAAGCCCACCAAAGCATCACAAACCCGCCGCGTCGACGGCAAGACGAAACGCGCCTCGGTCAAGCAGGGACGCGGACGGGTGCGGCTGGACTAGGGGTATGATGGGGGATGAAATATTGGATGACGCGGCTGTAACGCGTTGGTTGCGGCAAGCGGCAATCTGGCTGCCGGTGAGCCTGACGGCATTGCTGGCAATCGCACTGGTCGGCGGGGTGATCGATCCGGTTCAGGACAAAAGGCTGTTTTCCAGCTTTCTGTTCCTGCGACAGGATTTGTGGTTCGCGCTTTTCATCACATTGTTCATCCGGTTCGGACTGAAGGCGGGAACTCCAGCCAGTGCGGCCTTGATGGATAACATCGCCCGACGGCCCTGGGCCGTCGCGCTGCTTTTGACGATGCTCGCATGGGCGGGACACCATCTGCTGCTGCAAGGGCACGACCTGACTCGCGATGAACAGATGGCGACATTCGACGCCGCCATCTATGCGGGTGGCCGGCTAAGCTGGCCGATCGCACCAGTATGGCGACCAATCGCCGAGGCGCTCAACCAGTTCTTCATCTTACCGATCGCCGGACGACAGGCCTGGGTCTCCTCTTATCTACCGATCAACGCGTTGGCGCGCGCGATGATGGGCGTGGCCGGCGATCCCGGCCTTGCGAGTCCGCTGTTCACCGCAATCGGTGCAATGGCGCTCTGGCGGATCGCGGTGCGCCTGTGGCCCGATGACCCGAACGCGCTTGCAGCGGCCCTCCTGCTCTATGCCGGATCGTCGCAGGTCGTCATTCAGGGGATGACCGCGCACGCGATGGCGGGCCATCTGGCGCTCAATCTGGTTTGGCTGGCGCTTTTCCTTAGGGATGGGCGATGGCGCCACGCTGGCGCAATCGTCATCGGGTTCCTGGCTACCGGGTTGCACCAGCCGCTGTTTCACCCGCTGTTCGTGCTGCCGTTTCTGGTCGGCTTGCTGTTCCAGCGGCGCTGGGCGCTCGCGCTGGTTTATGCCGCCGCCTATGCCCTCATCGGGCTGTTCTGGCTGGCATGGCCCAACATGGTCGCCCAGCTTTCGGGCGGCGCTATGTCGGGTTTGTCGCATACCGGCGATCGGATGGGATATGCCGACCGGATATTCGACATGCTGGGTGCGGCAGGTCCGATCAATCTGTGGCTCATGGCCATGAACCTGTTGCGCTTCGTCGCCTGGCAGCATCTGCTGCTGCTTCCTCTGGCAGCGGCGGGGACAGTCCTTGGCTGGCGCGCGCGCGCAGTCCGTCCTCTGGTCGCAGGCATCGCCCTCCATGTCGCGGTAATCGGCCTGCTCCTCGCCTATCAGGGTCATGGCTGGGGCTATCGCTATCTCCACGGCGTGATCGGCAGTTTCTGTTTGCTGGGCGCGCAAGGGTGGCACTTGCTGAATGGACGCTGGCCTGGGCGCAGCCTGTGGAACTGGAGTAATGGCGCGACATTTTTCGTGATGCTGCCCGCCCATATGGCGATGGCCGCATGGCTGACCCTACCCTATGCCCGGCTTTCGGCGCGGATCGATCGCCTGCGCACGGATATCGCCATTGTGGACAATGGCGCCGTCGCATTCGGCGACGATCTGGTGTTCAACCGGCCCGACCTCTCCAACCGCCCGATCCGGCTGCTGGCGGGCGATCTGACGCCGGCTCAGGTAGCCGATCTGTGCCACAAACATAAAGTGACATTCGTGGACGCCACGATGATGACGCCCATTCGCGACCGGATCGACGCACGACCGGCACCCGAAGGCCCCTATAATGCGCTGCGGGCTGCATGCGGCACCAATCGGAGGCCATATCCATGAGCGGACCGCTCCATATCTGCATCGTCTATGACTGCCTGTTCCCGTGGACAATCGGCGGGGCGGAACGATGGTATCGCGCACTGGCCGAGCGACTGGCGGCCGACGGGCACGAAGTCACCTATCTCACCATGGCCCAGTGGGACCATGACGCCGCGCCCGACATTCCCGGCGTCAGGGTAATTCCCGTCGCGCCTCGCGCGGTCCTTTATGAGGAAGGCAAGCGCCGTATCCTGCCACCCTTGCGCTTTGGATGGGGCGTCTTTGGACATCTGGCGCGTCACGGAAGACATTATGATGTCGTGCATCTCTGTTCCTTCCCCTATTTTGCGTTGCTGGCGGCCGGACTGCTGCGACGCTTCGCCGGATATCGCATCATATGCGACTGGTTCGAGATATGGAGCCGCGATTATTGGCGCGATTATCTCGGGCGGATCGGATGGATCGGATGGACGATTCAGCAAGCCTGCGCCAAGGTTCGGCAGCGCGCCTATGTTTTCAGCCGGTTGCATCAGGCTCGACTGGAGGCCTTAGGAATAAACGGCACCATCCATTATCTGGCGGGGTTGGCAGAGGCGATCCCCGACGGTGCGCGGGGACCGCAATGCACTCCGCCGACGCTGGTCTATGCTGGCCGGATGATACCGGAAAAAAGGCTGATTTTGCTTGTAGAGGCGCTGGCCATCGCCCGACAGGCCGTACCAGACCTCCGTGCGATCCTATTCGGCAACGGCCCGGAGCGGGACAACATCATCGCCGCGATCGCCGCCCATGATCTGGAATCCGCCATCTCCCTGCCGGGTTTTGTAGAGGCGCGGGTTCTGGAAGAAGCGATGCGCAGTGCCCTTTGTATCGTCCAGCCGTCCGCGCGCGAAGGCTATGGGCTGATCGTGGTCGAAGCTTCGGCGCGAGGCGTGCCCGTCATCGTCGTCACGGCGGATGATAATGCCGCCGTGGAGCTGGTCGAACCCGGCATTAACGGATTAATCGCCGATCCGGCGACGCCACACGCGCTCGCTTCGGCAATCGTCGCGAGCGTCCACGAATCCGATGCATTGCGGCAACGCACGCGCGACTGGTACGCCGCCAACGCCGAACGCCTGTCGATCGAAACATCGCTTAAGGCGGTGGCGCACAATTACACCATGGGCGATTGAGGATCAGTCGCGCGGACGATGTCCGATGACGAGAAGGCAGGACTGAATATCACTGCTATCCGGCGTTTCGGGACAGGCGATCAGTTTTGCGATACCCGAAGCGACCGGGGCAGGCAGCGCCATGCGGTTCTGCAGGTCCCGAATCTTCAGCGCACGCTGGATTTCGATCGGGCGGCTGCGGCCAAAGCTCAGGCTATGCAACAGGCCACCCGTCATGCGCGACAGATGCTCCCACCGGCGCGTTTCCCGGCCGTCGAGATAACCCGTCGCACTGTCGAGGGCGAGCCCGTGACGTTCCGCCATGCCTTGCCAGTCTGCGGCCGAAAGATAGTGGAAATGGGCCAGCCGCTTATCGAGGTCAGCCAGATAGCGCGCGCGAGATATGCCGGGCAGGACGCTGCCACGCAGATTTTGGTGAAAACCGGGCGCGGGCACGGTGAAATAAAAACGACCACCTGGCTTCAGCAATCGCCCGACTTCCGCGATCACTCCTTCTAAATCGGGGATATGCTCCAATACGGAGTTGGAAATGACATAATCGATGCTCGCGTCCGGCTCGGGAATGGCCTGTGCCGGGACCGTATGAATGCGGTCATAAAAGGAATAGGCAGTGGCTGCCTCCGTTTCCAGCGGGTCGATATCAACGCCGATCAGATGCGGTGTGACGCCGATCCGCTTGAACAATATGTCGGTGAGGATGCCGTCGCCGCAGCCCAGATCGAGTCCAACGCCGTCCGAATCGAAGGCACGAGCGAGTTGCTCAATCTCGATTCCGCGCCAGAATGCGGTGGCGGGCTGCGCCGGGTAGCGCGCGACGAATGTGGCGAGCAGGTCGTTGCTGGCGATCATGGCGATGTTCCTTCGGTCGAAAGAGGACGCTGGCGCGAAAGCGCCCAGTTGCTGACGAAATAGGTCCAGAAAAAGAGCAATATCGTAGCCAGCGGCGCGGCGAGGATCATGTCGATGCCTGCGAGGTCATGGCTTAGAAACAGTATAAGCCATGACAAGGGCACGTTCAGGGCAAGTCCTGCGGCATAGCGCAGAAATGCTACATGACCCGGCCGAACCGCGAATGTTACCCATGTCTGTAACAGGTAGCCGACGGGGATGAGAATGGCGGCGCTCAACAGCACCGCCCCGGCGCTGGATAAGCCGCCCCTGTCCGCCACGACCAAAATGACGTTACTTAGCCCCATGCAGAACAGAGAAACCATTATGTAGCGAGGACTGCGGCGGAGGTGCGCATTCATGTCGCGCTATTCCGCATGGCTATGAAGCGTGAGTCATGCCCGACGACGATCGCCAGCAAAAAGCCACCGAAGATAGTCTGCGCGCCGATCGCGCCCAACAGTCCCGCCAACACCAACGGCAGCGGATTGGGCAGGGCAACGAAGCCGTGATCTGACCAGTACCAGGCCGTAACGGCGAAAATTGTCATCGAAATGGCGATTTGCGATGCGCCCAGGCACAGCATCGTTTCCAGATTCAGGCGGCCGCCGAACCGGGCGATGACCGGGCGCAATCGACGATAGCCCAGCGTAACGCCGTGCAAATGGCTTACAACCGCCATCAGCAGCGCCAGGTGGCCCGTCGTCAGGAGGAAACCGCTGGCGATCGACCAACCAATTCCAAAGGGCGTCTCCCCCTGGAAGATGCCGACCCAAAAACCGATCGCGACCAGCAGGATGACGGCGGAAAGCCCAATCGCCGCAAGCGCGGGGACACCGAATACCCAGGTCGGGCTGAGCATCAGCAGATAACGAAGATGTCGCCAGCCGTCGCGCCAGGGGCGCAGATGGGGCGCGCGATCGCGCAAATCCCTGGAGAGAGTAGCTGGCACTTCGGTGATGCGGAAACGGCGCAGGCTGGCCTTGATCACCATTTCGCTCGCAAATTCCATGCCGCTGCCCGTCAGGCCAAGCGTCGCGAAACAATCCTTCGTGATCGCGCGCAGACCGCAATGGGCGTCGCTGATGCCGGGACGGAAGAAGAGGTTGAGAATGCCGGTCAGCACCGGATTTCCGATATAGCGGTTCTTCCACGGCATGGCGCCGGGAGCGATGCCGCCCCGAAAACGCGATCCCATGCACAGATCCGCCCCCGCCAGAAGCTCGCCGATCATCGCAACGCCATCGGTAAAATCATAGCTGCCGTCTGCGTCGCCCATCAGCAGATAGCGGCCATAGGCGCCTTCGCCGCCGCCGATCAGCGCTGCGCCATAGCCGCGACGGCTAACCGGGACCACCCGCGCGCCGAGATCGGTAGCGATCGCCTGGCTGCCGTCGGTCGATCCGTTGTCCGCGATCACAATCTCGCCGAACAAGCCATGGCGCTCCTCGATCATCGCCAGCGCCCGGCGGGCATTGGCGATGCAATGAGGCAGGCTGATCGCCTCGTCCAGACAGGGCATAACGATGGAAACGTCGATTGCGCGTGCGCCAGTCCGCAACTCGGTCAGCACATATGTGGTATCAACGAACATCGCCACCCTCGAAATGACAGGCTTTCGATCGAGATAGACGCTTTTGGTTAACGGATTCTTGCCGCACTCTCGCGGACGCGGATCGCAATCGCTATATTGGCCCCATGTTCGACTTCGCCCCCACTGCTCCCGCCGACAAGGCCGCGCTTTATGCAGACCTGCTCCATGCTGCCGATGCGGTGACGCAGGGTGAGGAGGATGCTGTCGCCAACATGGCCAATATTGCCGCGATCCTGTGGCAGTTTCTGCCCGATCTCAACTGGGCCGGCTTCTACCGGCTGGTGAACGGCGAACTGGTTCTGGGTCCGTTTCAGGGAAAGCCCGCCTGCATCCGCATTCCACTGGGGCGCGGCGTCTGCGGCGTGGCGGCGGCGACGCGGGAGACGCAACTGGTCGCGGACGTTCACGCCTTTCCCGGCCATATCGCCTGCGACGCGGCCAGCGCTTCGGAAATCGTCGTGCCGCTGCTGCATGCGGGTCGGTTGGTGGGCGTGCTCGATCTCGACAGCCCGTCGCAGGGGCGCTTCGATAGCGAGGATGCGCGCGGGCTGGAAGCGCTGGCCATACTGATCGCCGAACGCATCGCCTAAGACCCTGACACCCCCCGCCCGACGGAGGCTGCCTGCCTCGTTTCGGGACAGGGACGCAGCGCCGAAATCATGGCTTGGCGCGGATCATCATGCTAAACAGAGCGTTAAGATTTTGGCCGTTGTGCTGCGCGCGTCGTCCCTCGACCGGGCGCGAACAGGGAGAATAATATATGCGCACTCGCAAGCTTCTCATCATCGGCGCCAGCGCTGCGCTTGCTGGCGCGGGCACGCCTGCCCTGGCAAGCGATGCCGCCACGAGCGCCCTGCCCGTCATGGGCAAGAGCTTTTCGGGTGGCCATGCTCGCCCCGGCATGAACAGCGGCTGGCATGGCGGGCGTCCGCAAATGGGCGGGGTCCATCGCTGGGGACAGCGCCAGAATGGCCGCTGGTATGCCGGATGGCGCGCGCCGGGCGGATGGAACGGCTATCAGCGTCCGATCCGGGGCTATGTCCTCCCGCGCTACTGGATCAACCCCGGCTTCTATATCGGGAACTACGGCGCTTATGGCCTGCCCACGCCCGGCTATGGCTATGGCTGGTCGCGCTATTATGACGATGCGGTGATGACCGATCGCTATGGCCGGGTCAGCGATTATCGCAGCGACATCGACTGGAGCCGCTATGATGGCGGCTATGACGATGATCGCTATGATGACGGTCGCCGTTACGACGACGAGGCCACCTATCGCCGCCCGGATAACGGCGTCGGCGGGGCGGCGATCGGCGCGGTCGTCGGCGGTGTCGCCGGCAACCGGATCGCCGGGCGCGGCAATCGAACCGCAGGCACGCTGATCGGCGCCGGCGTCGGTGCGGTCGCTGGCTATGCGATCGACAAGGCCGAGGATGCGCCTCGCGGGGGGCCGCCGCGCGGCGCAGGCTCCGATTATGACCGCGACTATGGCCATGATGACGATGGCGTGACCTATGACGGCGCTTATCAGGGTCGCTGGGTGGGAACCTGGCATGGCCAGGACGGCACGAGCTACAGCGGCGAATATGAGGGCCGCTATGAAGGCGACGTGCGGGGCACATCACGCGGCGTCGATTACGACGCACCCCCGCCGCGCGATGGCGGCCCCCACTGGTCGCATGGACCGATCGTCACTCATGGCGGCGGCGGCTATATTTCGGGCGGCTATTATTACCCCGCTCCGACTGTGACGACGGTCACGATCGAGCCGGCGACGACGACGACGACGACCTATGTGACCGAGCGGGTCAGCTATCGCAAACCTGTCGTCCGCAAGCGGGTGCGCCGGGCCTGCGCCTGCAAATGAAATAGCGTGGACTGGACGGGGTCGGCCGGTGAGTCGGCCCCCATTCAGCGCGCCGCCGGGTTGCTGGTGAACGGCTCGGGATAGCCGAGCAGATAGCCCTGGCCGATATGGCAGCCATGTTTGATCAGCATGTCCCGTTGGCGCTCGGTCTCCACACCTTCCGCGACGACTTCCATGCCAAAGCTGTCGCCCAGCTTGACGATGGCGTCGACGATCGCCGCGTCTCCGGCGTCACGCTCGATATTGCTCACGAAACTGCGGTCGATCTTCAGCACGTCCACCGGATATTGTTTGATATGGGTGAGCGAGGCGTAGCCCGTGCCGAAATCGTCGAGCGCCACCCGCACGCCCGCCTGCGCGAAGCAGCGCAAGGCGCGCTCCACATTTTCGGTGCCGCGCCCCAGAAACACCGTTTCCGTCACCTCGACCTCGAAATGCCGGGGTGAAAGGCCAGCGCGGGCAAAGCGTTGCAGCACGGTTTCGGCAAAATCATCATTCATGAAATCGGCCGCCGATGCGTTGAACGCGACCCGACCCGGATCGAAGCCCGCCTTCAACCAGCGCCCGACATCGCGCACCACCGCGTCCAGCATCTTGCCGGTCATGGCGACGGCGATCTCAGGAACCTCGAACGCCGCCACTATGCTGGCCGGGGACTGGATGCCAAGGCGGGGGTGGCGCCAGCGCAGCAGCGCCTCAAAGCCCATATTTCGTCCGCTGCGCATATCGATCTTGGGCTGGTAATAAGGGGTGATCAGATCGTCCGCCACCGCCTGCTGCGCCAGGTTAATCATCGAACTATGTTGCTGTGCGTGCGCGCGCAGGTCGGAATGGAACAGCGTCGACCGGCCGCGCCCGGCCGCCTTCGATGCGTAGAGCGCCAGGTCCGCTGCCTTGAACAGATCTTCGGCCAGGTCGCCATGCTCGCCACTCATGGCGGTGCCGATGCTGACGCCGCAGTCGAGCGCCCGGCCATTATGGACATAGGGTTTCCGCACGGCGTCCAGTATCGCCGCGCTGCTTGCCTGCAACGCCGCGCTGTCGCCGAGCGAAGTCGAGATCAGGCCGAATTCGTCCCCGCCCAGACGTCCAAGCATGGCGCCGGGTGGCGCGGAGTCCCGCAGGCGGGCCGCAAATTCGCTCAGCAACGCGTCCCCCGCATCATGGCCGAGCGAATCGTTCGTCCGTTTGAGATCGTCTATGTCGAGCAACATCAGGCCAAAGCGTTCGCCCGTCAGCCGGGCCTCCCGTGCCATCTGCTCCAGCGTCGATTGCCACGCCGCGCGATTGGGCAAGCGGGTCATCGCATCATGCCCGGCGGCCCAGCGGATCCGCTCGTCGGCCTCACGCTGTTCGGTAATATCCTGAAATGTCACGAGAACGCGGTTCGGATGGCCGCCGGCCGACTGGGTGGTCCAGCCGATGCTCCTGATCCAGCGCAAAGCGCCGTCATTGGCGCGATAAATACGCAGGGTCGCTTCGAAATGGGTGGAGGAATCCCGCTGCGCAACTTCCTCCATCATCTTCGCCAGCACGGCGCGATCGTCGGGATGGAGCAGCGCGATCGCCTGCTCCTGCGTCGCGGGCGAATCCGCGTCCAGCCCGAGCATCGCGCGCAGTTCGGCGGACCAGGTCCGCTCGTCGGCCTCGATATCAAAGTCCCAGATTCCAAGGCGAGCCGCCTGCACCGCCAGCCGGAAGCGCTCCTCGCTCTCCAGCAGCGCCTTTTGCGCCAGCCTTTGCTCGTGCACATCCTCCAGCGTGCCGTACCAGCGCATGATCACACCCTGCGCGTCGCGACGCGTGACGCCGCGCGTACGCATCCAGCGGTAATTCCCGTCGCGCATGCGAACTCTTTGTTCGACATCGACTGGTTCGCCCGAACGGACATGATCCGCCCATGTATTTACAGTATGCGCGACATCGTCGACGTGCATCATGCCGCGCCAGGCGGAATCCCACTGTTCCCTCATAGTGATGCCGGTCAGATCGCTCAGGCGCGGGCTAATCTCTTCCAATGCCCCTTCGGGCGTTGCCGTCCACATGATCTGCGGCGTAAGTTCGATAGAGGCGCGATGATGGTCGCGGCTTTCGGCCAGGGCCGCCCGCAACGTTGCGAGTTCGTCCTGCCAATCGCCCATATCCTCGATCGTGCCGTACCAGCGGGGCGAAGGGCCGGTGGACGGAACCCGCATCATGCGTATCAGGGCCGATCGCCGCTCGCCGTTCGCGCCGGTCATCTGCACCGGAATGGGGCCGGGATTGGGTGACTGCACGGCGGCCCGGATCAATGCTTTGCGATCCGCCGGATCGAACCTGCCCAACCAGTCATAGCCCCTGCGAATCGCACCGAACGGGTCATTCGCCGCGCCCTGATCCTCCCGCATCAACACACGGCCGCGCCCATCGGCCATCCAGCGCACGACCGGCGGCGACAGGGCGGAAAAATGAGGAGACGATAAAAGGTCGGACTGGCGGCGCGATTCCAAGGCGCCGGAAAGACCCGGATCGCCCTCTTCCAGAAATGCGTCGAATCGCCGATCGGCAAAACGGTCCATCAACCGCCTCCGATCATGCGTTTGTTTATCCTGTCCATGCGACCGGGATAGCGGAAAAAGTTAAATAAGATGCAACCTGGCCGGACCTGTCGGCCAAGAATTTCGTGGCAGCGATCGCAGGCGATCACCACGGGCCGCGCCGCTATTTCTGGAAGATACCCGCCAGTTCCAGCACGCGGGGCCGCGCATCGACCGGAGCATGAATCGCCTCCACCTGCTGGTCGGGATCGAACCGGACCCAGCCGCCGCGGCTCAACTTTTCGAGCGGGCGGTAGCGGACCTTATATTGCATCCGCTGCGATCCTTCGACCCAATAGCCCAGATAGACATAGGGAAGATCAGCCTGCGCCGCGCGGAGAATGTGATCCATGATGATATAATTGCCCAGGCCCTGACGATGCGGCAATTCCGTATCGAAAAAGCTGTAGATCATCGACAGGCCGTCGCCCTGCCGATCGGTCAGGCACGCCCCCACCAGCTTGCCGACGCGGCCGTCTATGCCGGGTTCGCGATATTCGACGATGTGACTTTCCACCGGGGTCTGTTCGACCATGTCGGCAAAATCCATCTCGTCCATCTCGGTCATGCCGCCGCCCGGATGGCGCGCCTTGAGATAGCGCTGGAGCAACGCGAACTGCTCCTCGGTCGACCAGGGTTTGCAGGCGGTGGCGATCAGATCGCTGTTGCGACGGATCAGCTTGCGCTGGGTCGCATTGGCCTGAAACTCCTGCGCCACGACGCGGACGGAGACGCAGGCGGAGCAATCCGCGCAACTCGGACGATAGGCGACATTCTGGCTGCGGCGAAAGCCGATCCGGCCGAGCGCGTCGTTCAACTCGGAGGCATTGTCACCGTTCAGCTCGGTAAACACCTTCCGCTCGCTCTTGCCCGGCAAATAGGGGCAGGGCGAGGGATTGGTGACGAAAAAACGCGGGAAGCGAAATGGTGCCGTCACGTCACGCCCTCCCTGCATCTGCTGTCATGGCCCCGATCCATAAACAGACTATGCCGCTCGCAACGATCTGTGAAAAGGCTGTTTACCACGAAAAATTAAGAGTTTTTTCCCTTTTGGGACAATCGGTCAGGCAACCTCGATCGGAGCGACCTCATAACCCGCTTCACGCAGCGCCGCGAGGAGCCGCTGGAGATGCGCGCGATCGCGCGTTTCGCACTCGACGTCGAGGCTCAGCCCCTTGGCCGGCAGGTTGGTGAAGATGCGCTGGTGCGCGAGTTCGAGGATGTTGACCGCTTCCTGATCGAAGATTTTCGCGACATGGAACAGCGCGCCGGGCCGGTCCTGCAGGATGATCCGCAATCGCGCCAGCCGCCCCGACCGCGCCAGATCGCGCAGCAGCACATTGGCGAGCAGGCGCGTGTCGATATTGCCGCCGGTCAGGATCAGCCCGACCGTACGTCCCTTGAACATTTCGCGATGGGACAGCAGCGCGGCGAGGCCCGCAGCGCCCGCCCCCTCGACCACCGTCTTTTCGATCTGGAGCAGCAGGCTGACCGCCTCCTCCAGCCGCCGTTCCGTCACCAGCACCACATCGTCGGCCAGCCGCTCCACGAAGCGCCGGGTCAGTTCGCCCGGCTGCTTGACGGCGATGCCCTCGGCCAGCGTATCGCCATCGCAGGCGAGGTCCGCACCCTTGATGAAATCATACATGGAAGGATATAGTTCGGCCTGCACCCCGACCAGCCGGATATCGGGCTTCATCGCCCGCGCCGCCGTGCCCATGCCGGAAAACAGCCCGCCGCCGCCGATCGGCACGATCAGCGTGTCGATATCCGGCGCATCCTCCAGCATTTCGAGCGCGACCGTACCCTGCCCGGCGATGATGTCCGGCTCGTCGAACGGATGGATGAAGGTCAGCCCCTGCTCCACCTCCAGCAGCCGCGCATGGGCGTAGGCGTCGTCGAACTTCTCGCCATATTGCACGACGGTCGCGCCATGGCCCTGCGTCTGTGTCACCTTCACCGTGGGCGTGGTCGTGGGCATGACGATCGTCACCGGCACACCCAGCCGCTTGCCATGATAGGCGAGGCCCTGCGCATGATTACCGGCCGACGCCGCGATCACGCCCTTGGCCTTTGCGGCGGCATCCAGTTGCAACAGCCGGTTGAGCGCACCGCGCTCCTTATAGGCGGCGGTGAACTGGAGATTTTCGAATTTCAGATAGACCTTGCAGCCCAGCATCTCCGACAAAGTCTGGCTGATGAGCGTCGGCGTCTTGACGATCGACCCCGCGATGCGCGTCCGCGCGGCGAGTATGTCATCGACGGACACGGGCAGCGGCAGCGCCCCCTGGATCTTGGTCAGCGTGTTCATGGGCAGCCCCGTAAAGCATAATTGGGTCGGAAGAAACTGGCACTGGCGGAAAACTGGCCCTATGGCGAAGGCCCACGCACCAACATTACGGGGCATATGGCTAATATCGCGTTTATCGGGCTGGGTGTCATGGGCGCCCCGATGGCTGGGCATCTGGCCAAAGCGGGCCACGCCGTCACTGTCTACAACCGTTCGATCGCCAAGGCGAAGAGCTGGGCGGAGGCCTATGGTGGCGCGGTTGCGATCAGCCCGGCCAAGGCGGCGGAAGAATGCGACATCGTCATCAGTTGCGTCGGCACCGACGATGATCTGTCGCAGGTGACGCTTGGGCGCGAGGGCGCTTTCCGCACGATGAAGCCGGGCGGCCTGTTCATCGACCACACCACCGTATCGGCGCGGATCGCGCGGCAATTATTTGTCGAGGGCGAGAGCCTGGGCATCCACTGCGTCGATGCGCCGGTCTCGGGCGGTCAAACGGGGGCGGAAAACGGCAAACTATCGATCATGTGCGGCGGCAGCGAGCCTGCGGTGGCTGCGGCGAAGATCGTGATGCAGGCCTATGCCGCGCGGATCGTCCATGTCGGCGGCGCGGGCGCTGGGCAGACCACCAAGATGGTGAACCAGATCGCCATCGCGGGCGTGCTTCAGGGCCTGTCCGAAGCGCTGCGCTTCGCCCAGGCCGCCGAACTCGATCTCGACCGGGTGTTCGAGGCCGTTTCTGGCGGCGCGGCGCAAAGCTGGCAGATGGACAATCGCTGGAAGTCGATGGCGGACGACAGTTTCGATCTCGGCTTCGCGGTCGACTGGATGCGCAAGGATCTGGGCCTCGCGCTGGAGGAGGCCCGCGCCAATGGCGCGACCCTGCCCGTCACCGCGTTGATCGATCAATATTATGCCGATGTGCAGGCGTTGGGTGGCGCGCGACAGGACACGAGCGCCCTCGTGCGGCGGATAACGCGGGCGTGAAGCGGGCGCTGCTCGCGGCCCTGACCGCGCTTGCATTGCCGGTTCCTGCGCTGGCTTCGGGCGTCATCGATAACGTCAACGGCATCGCGCTCGACGCCAACGGCCGGGTCGTGCATTTCGGCGCGCTGCTGATCGACGATGAGGGCAAGGTCGCCCAACTCATCCCTGGCCGTTATCAGGAGCCGCCGCGCAAAAAGCTCAAAAAGGGCGAAAGCTGGCCCAAGGGGCTGGATTTCAGGCTGGATGCGGGCGGCAAGACGCTGATTCCCGGCCTGATCGACGCGCACGGCCATGTCATGGGCTATGGCCTCTCGCTCATCACGCTCGACCTGTCGGACACCCGCTCGCTTGCCGAGGCGCAGGCGAAAATCCGCGCCTATGCGCAGGCGAGCGCAGGCCGCAAATGGATCATCGGCACCGGCTGGAACCAGGAACAATGGGGGCTGGGCCGCTTCCCGACAGCCGCCGAACTCGATGCCGCCGTCAGCGACATTCCGGTCTGGCTGGAGCGGGTCGACGGCCACGCAGGCTGGGCGAACAGCGCGGCGATCCGCGCGGCGGGCATCACCGCCGCCAGCAAAGCGCCGCCCGGCGGCCGCATCGAAATGGCAGGCGGCAAGCCCGCCGGTGTGTTCGTCGATCAGGCGATGGACCTGATGACGAAAGTGGTGCCGCCCCCCGCCCCCAAGGATCGCGACATCGCGCTCGAAAAGGCGCAACAGGCGCTGCTCGGCATGGGCGTGACCGCCATCGCCGACATGGGCACCACGATCGAGGATTGGCAGGCATTCCGCCGCTCCGCCGATCGCGGCGCGCTGCGGGTGCGAATCATGTCCTACGCCGCCGGTCTCGACAATATGGTGCTGATCGCGGGGCCGGAGCCGACGCCGTGGCTCTATGACGATCATCTGCGGATGGGCGGGTTAAAGCTCATCCTGGACGGCGCGCTCGGCTCGCGCGGGGCGTGGCTCAAGGCCGACTATGCCGATGCGCCGGGCCAGCGCGGCCTGTCGATGATCTCCGCCACGTCGCTGCGCAACATGATGAGCCGCGCGGCGATGGACAATGTTCAGGTCGCCGTCCACGCCATCGGCGACGCCGCTAACAGCGAACTGCTCGACGCGATTCAGGAACTGTCCGAAACCTACAAGGGCGACCGCCGCTGGCGGATCGAACATGCGCAGATCGTGTCGCCCGCCGACCTGCCGCGCTTCGGCCAGTTCGGCATCGTCGCCTCGATGCAGCCCGTGCACGAAGCCTCCGACTGGCGCATGGCGACGGCGCGGCTGGGCGAAGCGCGCCTCAAGGGCGCTTATGCGTGGAAGTCGATGCTGGACAATCGCGTGCCGCTCGCCTTTGGATCGGACGTCCCCGTGGAAAGCCCCAATCCGTTTGCGGGCATGGCCGTGGCGATCACGCGGGAGGATGCGAAGGGCGAACCCGCCGGGGGCTGGATGCCCGAACAGCGGATCGGCTTCGAGGCGGCAATCGACGGCTTCACGCGGCAAGCGGCTTATGCGGGCTTTGCCGAAAAACGCTTCGGCAGCCTGATCCCCGGCCAGCGCGCCGACTTCCTGCTGATCGACCGCGACATATCGCTCGCGCGCCCCGCCGACATCCGCACGACGCAGGTGCTGGAAACCTGGATCGGCGGCAAGCGCGTTTTCATGAAGGGCAAATAGCGGGAAAGTGGGGAGCTTCTGTTGCCCGGTGCTCCCCGAACCGCTGAATTCCCTTCTGTTGCCCGGTGGGTTCAACCGCGCTATTTTAGAATAATGTCAGGCCGTGAGGCCCTCAATTACGCTGCAATGGCGAGTGCTTCGTTATCGTTGGCACTTGTGAGTTTTGCACAGTTTAACGGCTTACACGGGCCGGGTAAAAATATCGCCTTTGAACACACGTCGATCCTAGTTCGGCCCCGTCAAAGGTCCCGTCCGCCTTGCAACGACCGGGACTTTTGGTGGAACCGCCGGGTACTGCCCCCGGGTCCGCTGCGTCTATTATACGACACAATTTATCACCATAGCCGGGCGAACCCGGCAGCATCGATATGGGGGAAGCGGCGAAACTTTTCAACCGCTTCCTTGGCAATCCCGTCAGGCCGCCATCAGATTCACGGTGCGCGGAGCCGCCGGCGGCAATCCTTCCGCCTTCGCCTGCGCCATCAGTTCCTGCTTGCGCGCCGCCATCTGCTGCCCGAGCGCGACGAGATCGACATCGGTCTTGCGGCACTGGGCGAACATGCCTTCGCCGCGCGCCTCTTCCTCATGAACATGATGTTTGATCTCTTCGGACAGCACCTTGACCTTGGCGTCGTAAAAATCGTCCTCCGGCGACCCGGCCTCGATATCGTTGACCAATATCTTTGCCCCGTCATGCTCGACATAGGCCTCGTCCAGCGTGTCATCCTCGATCTTGCCCCGGAAAGCGGGATAGAACAGCTCTTCCTCGATCATCGTATGCACTTTGAGTTCGACACAAATCTGATGCGCGATGGCCTGTTTCTTCGCTGACGCGCTCGTGCTCTCGAATGTCTCGAACAGCTTTTCGACGGCGCGGTGGTCGGCTTTCAGCAATGCGATCGCGTCCGCATATTCGTCCTTCGCCATGATGATCCTCCTCAGGAATGGGTTCTCATCAAAGCAGCGAAAGCCACGCGAGTTCCGCACCGCCCGCCGTAATTCCGATTGGCCCGGCCGCCGCGCCGCTCTATACGCCTTTTCCTATGATCCTTGTTATCGACAACTATGACAGCTTCACCTGGAATCTCGTCCATTATCTGATGGAACTGGGCGCGCAGGTGGAGGTGGTCCGCAACGACGCCATTTCCGCAGGGCAGGCCCTGTCCACCGGCGCCAAGGCGTTCCTGCTTTCCCCCGGTCCCTGCACCCCCAATGAAGCGGGCGTCAGCCTCGATCTCGTCGCCGCCTGCGCCGATGCCGGTGCGCCGCTGCTCGGCGTATGCCTCGGCCATCAGGCGATCGGCCAGCATTTTGGGGGCAAGGTGGTGCGCGGCGGTCTGATGCACGGCAAGACATCTCCGGTGGAACATGACGGCACCGGCCTGTTCAAGGGGCTGCCATCGCCGTTCACCGCGACCCGCTATCACTCGCTGATCGTCGAGGATATTCCCGCCGATCTGGTCGTCAACGCGACCAGCGCGGACGGATCGGTCATGGCCTTCCGCCACGCCAGCCTGCCGATCCACTCGGTCCAGTTCCATCCCGAAAGCATCGCGACCGAATATGGTCATGAGATGCTTGCCAATTTCATGACGATCGCCGGTCTCCCGGTCCGCGCCCGCGCCGCCGTCTAAACATTGCAATTCGGCGAAACGCGCGGGAAATATTAAGGGCTGCGCGGTAACAGATCGGTCTCGTCGGATATGCGGCGGCGAACAGGCGGACGAACATGCGCAGCGAAAGGCGAACATTGGCGGGCAAAAGAGGCCCGGAGATGCTATTCGCCGTCCCGTGGACCGGCGTCGAGCAACTTCTGCTGGCGCTCGTCTGTGCGCTGACGCTGTTTTTCGCCATCATCACTCCGCCGTTCCAGGCCCCCGACGAAAATCAACATTATATGAAGGCGTCGTGGCTTGCGCAGGGTCATGCCTTTGCGCGGCGGCAGGGCGAGTTGATCGGCGCGCCCCTGCCCCGCGCCGCGCTGGCCATTCATGCGGTCGATTTCCCGACCGATGTCGCGCCGACGCTCCGCCGCTTCGACAAGGCCGACCTTAAGAAAAGCTGGTCCGCCGATCCTCACCGTCCGGGCATGGACTTCGCCGATTTCCCCAATGTCGCAAGCTATGCGCCGACGCTCTATGCCCCCGGCGCGGCGGGGCTGGCGCTGGGCGACAGGATGGGCCTGCCACGCCTTGGCGCATTCTATGCCGGACGAATCGTCAATGCGCTGACGGGCCTCGCCCTGCTGATCGCGGCGTTGCGGCTCATCCCCTTCGGCCGCAGCGCGATGCTGGGCGTCGCATTGCTGCCGACCTTCACCTATCAGTCTGGCTCCCTGTCGCCGGACGCGGTCATCAACGGCCTCGGCTTTGTGGGGCTGGCACTGGCCCTGCGCACAGGCTTCGTTCGGCGCGGCGGCATCGGCCTGCTCCTCGCCGCGCCGCTGCTCGCGCTCGCCAAGGGTGTGTATCTGCCGCTGATGGCTGCGGGTCTGCGCTGGCCGCAGGATCGCCGCGACGGCCGACCGCTGCTGATCCTCGCGGCGATGGCTCTGGGCGCGATCGCTTTCGCGCTGTGGCTGAAAATGTCGGGCGGCAGCCAGGCGCTCTACCATATCGTCTCGCGCAAGACCGGCGCGGCGGAAATGACCGCGCCGCTCGCCGCCCAACTGGCCATCGTCACCGCCGATCCCATGGCTTACGCCCATATCCTCGTCGCCAGCATCGCCGAACGCGCGCCGGTCTATGCGCTTCAGATCGTCGGCCGCTTCGGCTGGAACGCGATCCTGCTGCCCCTGCTCGCCTACCCGCTCGCCGCAGTGATGCTGGGCGCGGCGGTGCTGAGCGGATCGGGCATGCGCTTTGGGCCGGGCCAGCGACTCTGGTGGCTGCTGGTGGCGACCGGCGTCGCGCTGCTGATCGAAACCGCCATGTATCTGACCGGCACGCCGCTCGGCGCGGACTATATTCAGGGGACGCAGGGGCGCTATTTCCTGCCGCTGCTGCCGCTCGTCCTGCTGGCGATCATGCCGGATCAGCCGGTGCGCGGTGCGCGGGCGACCTTCGCCATCACCGCAATCCTGCTATCGCTGATCGCCGCCGCGACCGTCATCGACAGCTTCTGGCTCCATGGCTTCGTCACCAGCGACGGCATGCCGCCCCATGGCAGCATCGGGCGCGCCCTGCTGTTGCCCTCCCCGCGCTGGTAGCCAAGCGGCGCAAAAGGCGATCCAGCCCAACCCCTCGACCCATCCCGCCGCCACATCGCTCGGCCAGTGCACGCCCAGCCAGACCCGGCTGATCCCGATCAACGCGATCGCCACCCCGGCCAGCACAAAGCCAGTCCGCCGCCCCGCCAGCAATGCCAGAGTGCCGAAGAACATCATATTGCCCGCCGCATGGCCACTCGGGAAGCTATAGGTCGTCACAGCATCCAGATGCTGGAGCAGATCGGGGCGCGGCGCGGCGAACATCTGCTTGAGCGCAAGGTTGAGCAGCGTCCCCCCCGCCATCATCGCCCCCAGCCACAGCGCCGCCCGGCCTCGCCCGCGCATGACCAGCGTGACGATCGCAGCGGTCAACAGGCACAGGCGCGGCACCGTGTCACCGATCACCGTCGCGAGCCGCAGGACATGGGTGATCCGCCCGCCCACGGCCGTATCGCGCGCCCGCCCGGCCGCCAGCATCAGCCCGTCATTCAGCGGAGCCAGCCATCCCGCCCGCTGCGCCAGCGCGATCAGCACTATGCAAAGGAGCGCAAGGACGAATACCCCCGCGCCCCTCAGCCAGATCGGGCGATCAGAGATGGATCACGCGTCCATAAGCGGCGAGCACGCTTTCATGCATCGATTCCGAAATGGTCGGATGCGGGAACACGGTGTGCATCAATTCCGCCTCGGTCGTCTCCAGCGTCTTGCCGATGGTGAAGCCCTGGATCATCTCGGTCACTTCCGCGCCGATCATGTGCGCGCCCAGCAGTTCGCCGGTCTTGGCGTCGAACACGGTCTTGGTGAAGCCTTCCGCCTCGCCCAGCGCGATCGCCTTGCCGTTGCCGATGAAGGGGAACATGCCGACCTTCACCTCATAACCGGCTTCCTTGGCCTTCGCTTCGGTCAGGCCGACCGACGCGATTTGCGGGTGGCAATAGGTGCAGCCGGGAATGTTGCGCACATCCATTTCGTGCGGATGAACATCGGCATTGCCCAGCGCCTGCGCGATCGCTTCGGCGGCAATGACGCCCTCATGGCTCGCCTTGTGCGCCAGCCATGGCGGCGCGGTGACGTCGCCGATCGCCCAGATGCCAGCGACATTGGTGCGGCCATAACCATCGACCTTGATATGATAACGCTGGTCCGGCTCGATGCCGACATCCTCCAGCCCCAGATTCTCGACATTGGGGACGATGCCGACGGCGACGACGACATGGCTGTACTCGCCCGCAATATCCTTGCCGTCCTTGCCCTTGATCGTCGCGGTCACGCCCGCATCGGTCGCTTCGATCTTCTCGATCTTCGCGCCGGTATGGATGGTCATGCCCTGTTTTTTCAGCGCTTTTTCGAGGAAGGCGGAAACGTCCGCATCCTCCACCGGCACGACCCGGTCCATCATCTCGACCACGGTCACGTCCGCGCCCATGTCGTTATAGAAGCTGGCGAATTCGATACCGATCGCGCCCGATCCCACGACCAGCAGCTTGGTCGGCATTTCGGTCGGCGTCATCGCATGGCGATAGGTCCACACGCGCTTGCCGTCGGCTTTCAGCTTGGGCAGGTCGCGCGCCCGCGCGCCGGTCGCGACGATGATGTGCTTGGCTTCCAGTTCCTCGACCTTGCCGTCTGCCGCCGTTACCGACAGCTTGCCCGGCGCGAGCAGCTTGCCCGTGCCCATATGCACCGTGATCTTGTTCTTCTTCATCAGGCCGGTGACGCCCTTGTTGAGCTGCGACGCGACCCCGCGCGACCGCTTCACCACCGCGTCGATGTCGGCGCTGATCTTTTCTGCGGCGAGGCCGTAATCGGCCGCATGCTGCATATAATGATAGATTTCGGCAGACCGCAGCAGCGCCTTGGTCGGGATGCAGCCCCAGTTGAGGCAGATGCCACCCAGATTTTCGCGCTCCACGATCGCGGTCTTGAGGCCCAGCTGCGCCGCACGGATCGCGGCTACATAGCCGCCGGGGCCGGAACCCAGCACGATGACGTCATAATTATCAGCCATGGTCAGTCTCTCTTGTCGTCTGAAACGGGATCCGCCGCCGAAACCGGCAGGGGCGGAACGGTGCGGGGCTGGCGATCCTCACCGATCGCCACGAAGGTGAATGTCGCCTGGGTCACGCGATAGGTGCGGTCGTCATGCCGGGTGCGCCGCCACGCCTCGACCGCGATCTTCATCGATGTGGAGCCGACCGAGATCAGCCTGGCATAGACCGACACTTCATCGCCCACGACCACCGGCCGCAGAAATTCCATGCCATTGACCGCGATCGTCACCGCGCGGCCGTGGCTATGACGCGCCGCGATCGATCCCGCCGCCGAATCCATCAGGCTCATCAGCCAGCCGCCGAAAATATCCCCATAGGGATTGGTGTCCGCCGGCATGGCGATCACGCGCACCGCCGGGCTTTCAACCGGCGGCGGCTCGTCCGGACGGCCCATCAGGCCAGCATGCCCAAATACCAAGATTCCGTGACTGCTAATAAAGTACCAGAATCGGCAGCGGACATTATCGAATTATATATTTTAACCCCCATTTTATTAGCCCTTCGATGCTTCGAGGCAAGCCGATAGCGATGGCCACTCATCGTCTATTTCAGTAACTTTCCCGGAGGGATGCAGGATTGGCCAGATACTACCTGCGCGGCCATTATTAGCACCTTTGATGGTTATCGGTATTGGAGGTTGGTCAGAAATAGATGGGATGATCCAACCAATCACTGGCTCCAAGAGTGACGAACCTCTTTCGGAATGACTAAAATCCACCACGTAAAAATCAGGCGCCGCCGAGATCGCTTGTCCGGCCAACTCTCTTATTCGCTCCACCACATCCCAGTTGACGTTAACCGGCTCATCACAACCATCCAGTTTTATCAAATGTTGGTAGGTTGAGACACCATCAATGACGCCCTTATAGGTGGACGGCCCAATCCAAACAATTTTGCTGGCATTGAACACAGTTCCTTGTTCGTCCTCAAACACTTCTATCCCCTATGCCAGCATGCCCAGCGGATTTTCGACCAGCGACTTGAACGCCGCCATCAGGCGGGCACCGTCCGCGCCGTCGATCGCGCGATGGTCGAAGCTGCCGGTCGCCGACATGACGGTGGCGATCTGCAAACTGTCATTCACGACATAGGGTCGCCGGTCGCCCGCGCCGATCGCCATGATCATCGCCTGCGGCGGATTGATGACCGCTTCGAACTGCTTGATGCCGAACATGCCCATGTTGGATAGCGAGGCTGTGCCGCCCTGATATTCGTCGGGCTTGAGCTTGCCGCCCTTGGCGCGGCTGGCCAGATCCTTCATCTCGGTCGAGATCGCGGCAATGCCCTTGCTGTCCGCGCCGGTGACGATCGGGGTGATAAGGCCGCCGGGGATCGACACCGCGACCGCGATATCCGCGCGCTTGAATTGCAGCATCGTGTCGCCTGCAAACTGCACATTGCATTCGGGCACCTGCATCAGCGCGACGCCCAGCGCCTTGATGAGCAGGTCGTTGACCGACAATTTGACCTTGCGATCGGCAAATACCGCATTGAGTTCGCCGCGCAGCGCCAGCAGCTTGTCGAGCTGGATATCCACCGTCAGGTAGATGTGGGGCACCTGCTGTTTGGATTCGGTCAGGCGGCGGGCGATCGTCTTGCGCATGCCCGAAAGTTTGACGACCTCATTGGGGATGCCGAAATCGATGCCGGTCGACGGGATGGCCGGGGCGGATGCGGCGGCGGCAGGCTGCGCTGCGCCAGCGGCAGCGGCAGCGGCAGCGGCAGCGGCGGCAGGCGCGGCCTTGGCGGCGGGAGCCGAAACCACGCCTTCCTTCGCGCCTTCCAGATCGGCCTTGACGATCCGGCCATTGGGACCGGAGCCGGTCAGGCTGGCGAGATCGACGCCCTTGGTTTCGGCCAGCCGCCGCGCCAGCGGGCTGATCCTCACCCGGCCGTCTGCGGCCGGTGCAGGCGCTGTCTTTGCGGCTGCGGGCGCTGCGGCTTCCGCCTTGGCTGGCGCGGGGGCTTCGGCGGAGGCTGGTGCGGGGGCCTTTTCGGCGGGCTTGGCCGCCTCCGCAGTCGGGGCGCCACCGCCCGCGACAGCCGCCACATCCTCACCCTCTTCGGCGATCATCGCGATGACGGTGCCTACCTTCACCTGATTGGTTCCTTCGGCCACCAGGATTTTCGCGATGGTGCCTTCATCGACTGCCTCGAACTCCATCGTCGCCTTGTCGGTCTCGATCTCGGCGATCAGATCGCCGGCGACGACCGTATCGCCTTCCTTCACCAGCCATTTGGCCAATGTCCCCTCCTCCATCGTCGGGGAAAGGGCAGGCATCTGGATCGACTTGCTCATGCGTTCGGGGCCTTTGTCTCTTCAGTTCGGCGCGCGCGGCGGATGCAGCCCGTTTTCACGCTTTGGCCTTGCCGGTCAAGGCCACGGCTTGCGCACAATGCGATAATGGCTCACATTTTAGGGGACAAGGGCGCTTGCCTCGTGGGCGGCGGATGCGCGGAGGGCGGCGCATTTTTTAAGGAACAGGGCGATGCGGACCTATCTGGTTGTGGTAGATGAATCCCCCGAGGCGGAGACCGCGCTGCGCTTTGCCGCCCGCCGTGCCGCGAAAACGGGCGGGGCCGTGCGAATCCTCGCCCTCATCCCGCCAGCGGAATTCGTCCAGTGGGGCGGCGTGCAGGCGACGATGGAAGACGAGGCGCTGCAACGCGCCGAAGCCCTGGTGTTCAGCGCCGCGGGCACGCTGAGCGAGGAATCCGGCATCCGCCCCAGCATCACCGTGCGCCAGGGCGACCCGGTAACGGTCGTGCGCGATACGCTCAAGGAAATGGACGATGTGGCCGCTCTGGTGCTGGGCGCGGCGGCGAGCGGCCCACCGGGCGCGCTGGTGTCGCATTTCGCCGGGGCCGACGCCGGTGGCATGCCCTGCCCGATCATGATCATTCCGGGCGGGCTGGATTCGGACACGATCGACCGGCTGAGCTGACAGCCCCTACCGCTTCTTATGCTTGCCCCGCGCGCCGCCCATATGGCGGATATTGGACGGTCGCCCTCGATTAACGCCCGGCCGCACCCGATCCATCTTGCGCGGGCCGGACCGGCCACCCGCCGGCGCATCGGGCAGTTCAAACCGCAGCACCCCGTTGATCGGGTCCGCCTCCGCCAGCCGCAGCTCCAGCCGCTGCCCGACCGAGTAACGATCGCCGCTTTCCACCCCTTGCAATGCTTTGCCAGCTTCATCGAAAAAGAAGCGCTCCGCCCCCAAAGTCGACACCGGCACCAGCCCGTCGCCGCCCAGCCCCTCGACCGTCGCAAAGAAGCCGAAATTCTGGACCCCGGTGATCCGCGCCTGCACGGTCTCGCCGACATGGGCGGCGAGATAGGCTGCGACATAGCGGTCGATCGTGTCACGCTCCGCCTCCATCGCCCGGCGCTCATGCTGGCTGATCAGTTCGCCGACACGCGCCATATTTTCATAGTCATCGGCACTGAGCGATGATTTGGCCGGAATGTCACCGCCCTTGGGCGCCGGCAGTTCCAGCCCATAAGCTCCGACAAGGGCGCGATGGACGAGCAAATCCGAATAGCGGCGGATAGGCGAGGTGAAATGCGCATAGGACCCGAGCGCGAGGCCAAAATGCCCCATATTCACCGGCGCATAATAGGCCTGGGTCTGGCTGCGCAGGATCTGCTGCATGATCTGGTCCCGCTCCTCGCTCTCGCCCACCCGCTTGATGAGCTGGTTGAAGGTTGATGGCCGGATCACCTGCCCCAGTGCGAATTCCATGTCGAAGGTCGCGAGATATTCCTTGAGCGCCACCAGCTTGTCACGGCTCGGCGGCTCGTGGACGCGATACATGACCGGCGCCTTCTTCGCCTCCAGCGCCTTGGCCGCCGCGACATTGGCCGCGATCATATAATCTTCGATCAGCATATGCGCGTCGAGCCGCTCGCGCACCGCGACGCTGACGATCTTGCCCCATTCGTCCAGCACTACCCGCCGTTCGGGCAAATCCAGCGCCAGCGGCTCGCGCTTGTCTCTCGCATTGCGCAGCAGCGCCCAGCAGGCCCAGAGTGGCTTGAGCGCGGCATCGAGCAGCGCATTCTCCTTCGTCCCGTCGATCGCCGCCTGCGCATCTTCATAGGCCAGCACCGCCGCGACCCGGATCACCGCACGGGTAAAGCGCCAGGATATCACCGTGCCCTGCGCATTGATGACGAGGTGGCAGGCCATCGCCGCCCGGTCCTGCCCCGCGCGCAGCGAGCATATGTCGGACGAGAGCTGGTGCGGCAGCATCGGGACGACAAGATCGGGGAAATAGACACTGTTGCCGCGCTTTCGTGCCTCCCGGTCTAGCATGCTGCCGGGTCGCACATAATAGCTGACATCGGCGATCGCGACGATCGCGCGGAAACCGCCCGGATTAGCCGCGTCCTCGTCCGGCGTGGCCCAGACCGCATCGTCATGATCGCGCGCATCGGCCGGATCGATCGCGACGATCGGCAGGTGACGCAAATCCTCGCGCTTGTCCTCGTGCAGAGGAATGGCCGCAGCGTTCACCGCCTCATCCTCGACGCCATCGGGAAAGACATGGGGGATGCCATGCTTATGAATCGCGATCAGGCTGAAGCTGCGCGGCGCGAACGGATCGCCCAATATGTCGGTAACACGCGCGCTGATCCGGGGCGGACGGCCGGTCGGCTCGGCCAGTACGAGATCGCCTTTCTTCGCCGACCCCGCGTCGCTGATCGGCGTATCCTTGCGGATGCGTTTGTCGACCGGGCGCAGCCATAATTTGCCGCCATCCCCTTCGTGCACCACGCCGAGCAGCGTTTCGCTTGCCTTGGCGAGCTTCTTCATCGGATGGGCAAGCCAGCCCTTGTCCGCTTCCTCGGTACGCGCGAGAATGCGATCGCCGATGGTCAGCGCGCCCCGCTTGCCGCGCTCGACGATGCGGATGCGCGGCGCAGGATGGCCCTCCGCCTCCCAGCGCTCGGGCGTCGCGATTAGGGTCGTGTCATCGACATCCACGATCCGCAGCACCGTGACCTTGGGCACGCCGCCCATTTTGTGAAACGCGCGCGCCGGGCCGTGATCCAGCAGCCCTTCGTCCGCCATGTCGCGTAATAGCGCCTTGAGCGCGATCTTCTCCTGCCCTTTCAGGCCGAACGCCTTGGCGATCTCTCGCTTGCCCGCGGGTTGATCGGAGGTGGTGATGAAATCCATCACCTGATCGCGAGTGGGAAAACCGGCCGGCCGCACCTTCGATCGAGCGGGAGCGGACTTTGTTTTGGGGGTAGATACCATGACCGGACTATAGGGTCGGCTCATCCCGTACGCCAGCCATCTGTCTGATTACCTATCCGGCCAGCTTCCGCGCCCGTTCCCGCCACGCTTCCGCGAGCACCGGCATCTGTGCGAGCGCGCGCACCGCAGGCCTGTCAAGCTTATGACCACCCCCGATCAGCAGGTGAAAAATACGTGCGATGTTCCAATCTGGCAGCGGCCGCTCCTGCAGGTCCATACGCGTCCCGGCTTCCACCTCGCCCTCGCGGATCACGCGGAAATACAAACCGCTTCTTGCCGTGCGCGCGATCGTGGACATGATATCGGGCGCGCCGAACCGATGGTCCAGCTTCCAGCACGGCTGACGACCATGACTGACCTCCACGACAGCGCTGCCCATCGTGAAGCGGTCGCCAAGGCAGATATCTTCCTCCGTCATGCCGCGCGAAGCTATGTTCTCGCCAAAAGCACCCGGTGCATCGAACAGCGGGTGCCCGGATTTGGCCTGCCGCCACCAGACATAATGATCCTGCGGATAAAGATGAATCGCCTTGTCCCACCCGCCATGATGGATCGGATCGGCAACACCGTCGCCCGCCAGTCCCGCCCATGTGACCGACACCGGCCCTCCGACCGGACGCTTGGCGATGGCGCTATAGTCACTCCCGCGAAATGGCGCCGGCTTTCCCACCAGCAGCGCTTCGATCGTCATGCCTATTTCGCCCATTCAGGCGCTATGCCATGCCCGCAATCGGCTGGCGATGGCCGAACGAAATTAATCTGGATCAGGACGGGCTGAGTTCGGATGCCAGCTTCAAGACCTCGTCGCCGCGGTCGGTTTGCACCAGAAAGGCCGGGTTGGATGGAGAACCGTTCCGCCGTATCAGCGCCCCTTCGATCGTACGCTCGACATGGCGGTCGAACCGCTCGGCGATCCGACCGCGGCCCACACCCTGGCCCCAATTCCATTTGACCCGCGTCCCTTTGCGAAATCTCTCGGTCATGACATCTCTCTTGTCCTGCGCGGTCGCGACGGTTGCAACCGCGTGCTTGCGAAGGAAAAATCCTCGGACTCAAATCCGGTTCCTTGGGTTTTCACGCGTCATGCGATAAGGGGCGGCGGATGGATGTCACCGGCCTGCGCATCGCCCTGTTCAGCGGCAATTATAATTATGTGCGTGACGGCGCGAACCAGGCGCTCAATCGCTTCGTAGGCTATCTGCTGCGCCACGGTGCGGCCGTCCGCGTCTATTCACCGACGACGGGAAAGCCCGCCTTCGATCCGACCGGCGACCTTGTGACCGCGCCCTCTATTCCGGTTCCCGGCCGCACGGAATATCGCATCCCCTACCGGCTTTCGAGCGCGATGCGTCGCGACCTCAAACACTTCGCTCCCAATCTTGTCCATGTATCCAGCCCCGACCCGCTCGGCCATCGCGCCGTCAGCTGGGCGCGCGCTCACGGCCTGCCAGCGGTCGCATCAGTCCACACCCGCTTCGAAACCTACCCCCGCTATTATGGCCTCGCCTTTCTCGAACCGCTGATCGAATCGATGCTCCGCCGTTTCTACCGGCGGTGCGACGCGATCGTCGCGCCGTCCGAGTCCATGGCGCAATTGCTCCGCGAACAGCGGATGAGCTATGATGTGGGCATCTGGACCCGTGGCATCGACCGCGACATCTTCAACCCCGCCCGCCGCGATCTCGCATGGCGGGAGGGGATCGGCATTGCGCCGGACGCGCCCACCGTCGGCTTTGTCGGCAGGCTGGTCATGGAAAAGGGGCTGGATGTCTTTTCCGATACGATCGACCAGCTCGAGTCTCGACACGTGCGGCATAAGGTTTTGGTGGTGGGCGATGGTCCCGCGCGCGACTGGTTCCACAACCGCCTGCCCAATGCGATATTCACCGGCTTCCAGGGCGGCGCGGATCTGGGCCGGGCCGTCGCCAGCATGGACATGCTGTTCAACCCCTCCGTCACCGAAACCTTCGGCAACGTCACGCTGGAAGCGATGGCCTGCGGCCTGCCCACGGTCGCGGCGCGCGCGACGGGTAGCGAAAGTTTGGTGACGGATGGCGTGACCGGGCGGCTCATCCGTCCCGGCGCGATCGGGGCGTTCGCCGACGCGCTCCAGACCTATTGCCATGACACCGATGCGCGGAAGAGCGCGGGCGCGGCGGCGCAGGCGCGGGCGGAACGCAATGGCTGGGATCAGGTCAATCAGGCGCTGGTCGACACCTATGTCCGCGTCATCCGCCAGCGCGCGCAGGGCGCCCTTCTTCACGCCAGCCCGGTGCCCCGATCGCCAGTTCCCTGAACGACCTGTCCCCCCTATATCGGGGATATGCCAGATCTTTTCGCTCCCGACGACATGTCGCGCCCTGAACCGCTTTCCGAAAACGGGCCGCTCGCCGATCGTCTACGCCCGCGCGCGCTCGATGAGGTGGTGGGACAGGAGCATCTGACCGGCCCGCAAGGCGCGATCGGGCGGATGGTCGCCGCCGGACGACTCTCCTCCATCATCCTGTGGGGACCGCCCGGCACCGGCAAGACCACCATCGCGCGGCTGCTGGCCGACGCGGTAGGCATGCGGTTCGAGCCGATCTCGGCGGTGTTTTCCGGCGTCGCCGATCTCAAGAAAGTGTTCGCAGCGGCGAAGGATCATGCCCGCACCGGCGCGCGGACACTCCTGTTCGTGGACGAAATCCATCGCTTCAATCGCGCGCAGCAGGACAGCTTCCTGCCCTTTGTCGAAAATGGCACGGTCACGCTGGTTGGCGCGACGACGGAAAATCCCAGCTTTGAATTGAACGCCGCGGTCCTGTCCCGCGCGCAGGTGCTGATCCTGCGCCGGCTGGATGCCGCCGCGCTCGAACTGCTGCTCGACCGCGCCGCAGCGCTGATCGATCGCCCCCTGCCGCTCGATCCGAACGCGCGTGAGGCGCTGGTAGCCAGCGCCGATGGCGACGGGCGTTTCCTGCTCAATCAGGTCGAGACGCTTTATGCGATCGATATCCCCGCGCCGCTCGATCCGGCGGGTCTTTCCGCGCTGCTCCACCGACGGGTCGCTGTGTATGACAAAGATCGCGAGGGTCATTACAACCTGATCTCGGCGCTGCACAAGGCGCTGCGCGGGTCCGATCCGCAGGCCGCGCTCTACTATCTGGCGCGGATGCTGACCGCGGGCGAACAGCCGCTCTATGTGCTGCGCCGCCTCGTCCGCTTTGCCAGCGAGGATATCGGTTTGGCAGACCCGCAGGCGCTGGTTCAGTGTCTCGCGGCGAAGGACAGTTATGATTTTCTAGGAAGCCCGGAGGGCGAACTGGCGATCGTGCAGGCCTGCCTCTATTGCGCGACCGCGCCCAAATCGAACGCGGCCTATGTGGCGATGAAATCAGCCTGGAAATCCGCGCGTGACACCGGGTCGCTGATGCCTCCCTCCAATATCCTCAACGCACCGACCAAATTGATGAAAGATGTCGGCTACGGCAAAGATTATCATTACGATCATGACGCCGAAGACGGCTTTTCCGGGGACAATTACTGGCCGCAGGAGATGACGCCGCAGAGCTTCTACGCGCCGACCGAACGCGGATTCGAAGCGCGCATCGCCGAAAGGATCGCACATTGGGACCGACTGCGGGCAGAGCGCGAGGCTTGACGCCCGCTTTCACCCGCTTCGTCGCGATCGACTGGTCCGGCGCCAAGGGAGATCGGCACAAGGGCATTGCGGTCGCCTTGTGCGAAATGGGCAACGCTACCCCGCGCCTCATCGCCCCGCCCGGTGGACGCGCCTGGTCCCGGACTGCGGTCGCTGAATGGCTGGTCGCGCGGGCAGCCGAAGCGCCAACCCTGTTCGGCTTCGATTTCACCTTTGCGCCGCCGTTCGTCGCGCGCGGCTCGTATCTTCCGGGGGACGACGTTCCGGGAGACGCCCGGTCCTTCTGGGCCTATGTCGACAGCATTTGCGACGACACCGATCTTGGCGCGGCCAGCCTTTTGGAGGTTAGCCATCGTCGCCACTTCTATTTCGGCAAGGCTGACGGGGCGAAAGCCGGCTTTCTTCATCGTCGCATCTGCGAGGATCACTATAATGCGGGCGGCGGTGGCAAGCTGTCCACCGTGTTCGACGCGATCGGCGCGGCGCAGGTCGCGAAAGCCAGTTTCGCCGGCATGCGCCTGCTCCACCACATCCGTCCTCATGTGCCGATCTGGCCGTTCGATCCCTTGCCTGAGAATGGATCGCTCGTGGTCGAAATTTATACGAGCATCGCCGCTCGCGCCGCCGGTCGTCCCAAAGGCCGAGCCAAGATGCGCGATCTCACATCGCTGAACGATGCTCTCATGGCGCTTTGTTCAGCATCGCATGAGGCAGAGATGCCCGACGATCATGGCGCGGACGCGATCGTTACCGCAGCGTGGATGAGGAAAGTTGCAAGCCAGCCCGCCATGTGGTCGCCCGCACCCATCGACGCACAAATCGCATTAACGGAGGGCTGGACCTTCGGCGTCATCTGATAGTAAGGGCGTGTCGACCCATGGTGCGCCGGATTAGCACAGTGGTAGTGCAGCGGTTTTGTAAACCGAAGGTCGCGGGTTCAAATCCTGCATCCGGCACCATGGGAGCGCTGGCGATACTGACCGTTCACTATTGCGCCGCCCGCTTGCGCCGCGTCGCCCACCCTTTCTTCGCTGCCGCAGAGCGATCGGCCGCTGAATGACCGGCCGAAGCCACACCCCCGTTCCTGCCGCCTTTGCGTGACGAGCCGTGGCTATCGGGTTTGCCGCGCCCGGAGCCGGGTTTATTGCCGCCGCCCGATTCCTTGTTGACCGTAGCCCAGGCACGGCGTTCGGCCTCTTTCTCAGGCACGCCGCGATCTTCATAACCCTGCTCGATATGAGCGGCCTTGCGCTTCTGCTTGCCGGTATAGCTGCTCTTGCCACCCTGAGGCATGATCCGTCTCCTGCTGACCCGCCGCTTAAGCCCATCAATTCCTCAGCCGCATCGGAGTTCATATCGCTGCGACGGCGTCACGATTTAGAGGAACGGAGCGGCAGGCAAGGCGTTGCCGACCCATGGAACAACATAGCCTTATCGAACGCCTTGCCCGCCATCTTGCGGCGGGCGAACCAGAGCACTGGCGGACGAAGGTCGAGGATGCCGCCAGCATCCTTGCTATCCTCAAGGAACCGGACGCCGCCATGCTGGAGGCCGGGGAGGGTTCAGGCTGGCGCGCCATGATCGACGCCGCTTTGCGCGAGCGCTGGCAAGTGGCCCCGGACTCGTCCGGGCAAGCCAGCGACACGAGCGGTTTCGATGAAGAAGGCGAGATGCAATTACCCGAACATGCCGACACTGCCAGCAAAGCCGGCTGGATTCACCTCAAGGATTGAAGGAGACAGGATCGTGAAGGGATTGTTGAAACTCGCCTTTGTGACCGGCCTGGGAGCCGTGGTCTGGAAAAACTGGCGAAGCTGGACGGCGAAGTCCGAAGCCGACGATCGCGGGCCAATAGGGTCATCGGGTATCGTACGTGACGCGGGGCCTGACGAACAGCATGGAATCGAGGCGAAAGACTGGGATCTTGTGGACGAGCAGGCCGACGAATCCTTCCCCGCCAGCGATCCGCCCGGCAATTTTCGCGGCGTGTCCTGATCGTCCACCGCTCCATTGCCCCTCCCCGCCCGTCCTCTTATGAGGCGTCCGGAGGGATGCCGATCGCCGGCTACCCGACAGGGGAACAGGATAAACCATGCCGTCAGGATTGATTGCGCTGCTGGACGATGTCGCCGGCATCGCCAAGATGGCGGCTGCGTCGCTGGATGATGTCGCTGCCGCAGCGGGCAAAGCAGGATCGAAGGCAGCGGGTGTCGTGATCGACGATACGGCCGTTACCCCCAATTATGTCATGGGTCTGACGCCCGAACGCGAACTGCCGATCATCTGGAAGATCGCGAAAGGGTCGCTTCGCAACAAATTGCTGTTCCTGCTGCCTGCCGCACTCGCGCTCAGTGCTCTGGCGCCCTGGCTACTGCCGCCTTTGCTGATGCTGGGAGGCGCGTTTCTGTGTTTCGAGGCAACCGAGAAGCTGGTCGAGGCGATGCAGGGTGGCCATGACGCGGCCGATGATGCGGCGGCGACCCTCAACGCGCAGGAACTGGAGGACCAGAAGGTCAGCGGCGCGATCCGTACCGACTTCATCCTGTCGGGAGAGATCATGGCGATCGCGCTTGGCACCGTCGCGACCGAGCCATTGTGGGAACAGGCGATCATCCTGGTGGTCGTGGCCATTTTTATCACTGCGGGCGTCTACGGAGTGGTCGGTTTTATCGTTAAGATGGACGATATCGGCCTGCATCTGGCCAAAGCTTCTGCCGCCCCTACCCGCCTCATCGGGCGCGGACTGGTGAAGGCGATGCCGGTGCTGATGCGGATATTGAGCGTCGTCGGCACGGCCGCGATGCTGTGGGTTGGCGGTGGCCTGATCGTTCATGGCTTGCACGAATTTCACTGGGATATGGTCCCCGGCGCCATCCATCACCTTGCCAAAGGTGCGGCCCACTTCACCCCTGCCGCGGCGCCCGTCGTGGAATGGCTGGTGAGTGCAATCGGTGCAGGCATCGTAGGGCTGGTCGTTGGCGCGATCGTCGTGGCGGCGCTGCATCTTTTCAAGAAACATTAGACATGGCCTCTCTTTGGCGCGTCGAGGCGCGGGCGCTGCTCGCGCTTGCCGTGCCTATCATCGCGGGCAATATCGCCTGGGCCGGAATCGCCGCGACCGATCTGCTGCTGCTCGGGCGACTGGGCGCGCAAAGCGTCGCGGCGGGCGCGCTCGCGATCAACCTGTTCAACGCGCTGCTGATCTTCGGCATGGGCCTGGTCGCCGCCGCTTCGCCGCTGATCGCGCAGGAGCGTGGTCGCAGACGCCATTCGGTGCGCGACGTACGCCGCACCGTCCACCAGACCTTGCGGGCCGCGATGATCCTGGCCCTACCCGCCTGGTTCCTTCTATGGCATAGCGAACCCATATTGATCGCGCTGGGGCAGGACCCTGAACTGGCACGGGAAGCTGGCGGAATGATGCGCGGCCTGCAGTGGGCGCTGCTGCCTTTCCTGGGCTTCACCACCCTGCGCAACTTCATCTCGGCGCTGGAACGGCCGCTCTGGAGCCTGGTCGTCATGCTGTGCGCCATTCCGTTTAATCTGCTGGCGGGATGGGCGCTGATCTTCGGGAAGCTTGGTTTTCCAGCACTTGGTCTGCGCGGAGCCGGGATCGCCAGCAGCCTTTCTTCGACCTTTCTGTTTCTCGCCCTGCTCGCGGTGGTGATGATCGACCGGCGGTTCCGCCGCTATCGGCTGATGGGCCAGTTCTGGGCATTTGATCGCCAGCGGCTGCGCGCGGTCTGGTCGCTGGGGCTGCCGATTGCGATCATGCTGGGTTTCGAAACCAGCGTATTCAACGCGTCCGCCTTCCTGATGGGCATGATCGATCGCGATTCGCTTGCGGCACATGCGGTCGCGATCCAGATCGCCGCGCTTGTGTTCATGGTGCCGATGGGCATTGGCCAGGCGGCGACGGTGCGAGTCGGCCTTGCTCATGGCCGCGCCGATCATGCCGGCGTCGGCCGCGCCGGTTGGGTCGCGCTGACCGCCAGCATCGGCTTTGCAGGCGTGACCGCGAGCCTGTTGATCGTTGCGCCGCGCATGCTCGTATCCGTGTTTCTCGACCTTTCTGACCCTGCCAATCAACGCACCGTCGCGCTTGCAGTGAGCTTTCTTGGCGTCGCCGCCCTGTTCCAGTTAGCAGATGCAGCGCAGGCCGTAGGTGCAGGGGCATTGCGCGGGATTCAGGACATGAAGGTCCCGATGATTTTTGCGCTCTTCGGCTATTGGGCGATCGGCATCGGCGTTGGAGCGCTGCTTGCTTTTCCATTCGGTTTAAAGGGACTTGGCATCTGGCTCGGACTCGCCAGCGGCCTTGGCGTGGTGGCGGCGCTACTCGTCCTGCGCTGGTGCATGCGAGAGCGGCTTGGTCTCGTCGGGCCACTCGCCGAAACACGGGATTAATGCGATCAGCTGCTCTGAACGGCCATGGTGCATTGCACAAAAATATTGAATTTTATGCCGGAATGAGTATGAGCGGACATTGTCATGCAAGCACCGACGAATATTTTCGAAGCGATAGCGCTCCAGAAATGCCTGATCGCGACCTATAATAAACTGGTCGTGAAACTGGCGCCGCACATCCTGTATACCCGCCATGACGAAATGTTCATCGACGCAGTGGCGATTGAACGCGAAGGCCGTGCGCCGCGGGAACTCAAGCTCGGCGTTTTCAAGCTCGCGGGCCTCAGCGACGTGAGCGTACTTGACGAGCATTTCGAATATATGGGCGGCCTGTTCGATCCGGACGATGCGAAATATAAGGGCGTGACCCTGTTCGCTGTCGATCCGCAAAGCGCAGCCGCCTGACCGGCCGCTATTTCTTCAGTCGATAGCCCGTCCTGAACATCCAGGCGATGATGGCCAGGCAGATGGTCAGCATCCCGGCCATGAACAGCAGGCTGAAGCCGATCCCGACATCGCTGCGGCCGAAGAATGTCCAGCGAAAGCCTGAAATCAGATAGACGATCGGGTTGAAGAACGTGATCGTGCGCCATGGTTCCGGCAGCATGTGGATCGAATAGAAAGCGCCGCCCAGAAACGTCATCGGCATGATGATGAGCATGGGGATGACTTGCAGCTGTTCGAAGCTTTGTGCCCAGATTCCCAGGATGAATCCGAAAAGGCAGAAGCTGATGGCGATCAGGATCATGAATCCGACCATGGCGAAGGGATGGGCGACGGGCAGATCCACGAAAATATGGGCGGTTGCGAAGATGATCGAGCCGACCATGAGCGCTTTGGTCGCGGCGGCGCCCACATAAGCGATGATGGTTTCGGTCGCGGAGACGGGCGCGGACAGCAATTCGTAGATGGTTCCGGTGAATTTTGGCATGTAAATGCCAAAACTCGCGTTGAAAATGCTCTCCGTGAACATCGCCAGCATGATGAGGCCGGGCACGATGAAGGCGGCATAGGGAATGCCGTCGACCTCCGTCATCCGCGACCCGATCGCGCCGCCGAACACGACGAAATAGAGCGAGGTCGTGATGACCGGCACGAGCAGCCCGGTCAGCCAGGTGCGGCGGAACCGATGCAGTTCGAAGCCGTAGATCGAGGCGATGGCGCGCGCATTGAAACCGCTCATGCGCGTTTCTCCTGATGAACGAGGCTGACGAAAATATCTTCGAGGCTGCTTTGCCGGGTGTTGAGATCCTTGTAGCCGATGCCAAGGTCGCTGAGCCGCCGCAGCAGCGAGGCGACCCCGCTATGGGCGGCGCGGGTGTCGAATATATATTCGATCTCGCGCCCTTCATCCTTCAGCGCCACATTCCAGTCGGCCAGCCCGTCGGGGATGGCGGCAAGCGGTTCGGCGAGGATGATCGACAGCGTTTTCTTGCCGAGCTTTTCCATCAGCGCGGTCTTTTCCTCGACCAGAATCAGCTCGCCGCCGGTGATGACCCCCACCCGGTCGGCCATCTCCTCGGCCTCCTCGATATAATGGGTGGTCAGGATGATGGTGACGCCGGTCTTGCGCAGCTCGCCGATCAGCGTCCACATGTCGCGCCGCAATTCGACATCGACGCCTGCGGTCGGCTCGTCGAGAAACAGCACGCGCGGTTCATGGCTGAGCGCCTTGGCGATCATCACCCGCCGCTTCATGCCGCCCGACAGTTCGAGGATGCGGTTGTTGCGCTTGTCCCAGAGCGACAGATCGCGCAGCACCCGTTCGATATGGGCGTCATCGCGGGGCTTGCCGAACAGGCCCCGGCTGAAGCGGACAGTGTCGATCACCCGTTCGAACTGGTCGGTCGACAATTCCTGCGGCACCAGCCCGATGGTGGAGCGCGCCTGCCGATAATCGCGGACGATATCATGGCCCGCGACACTCACCGACCCGCCACCGGGGCGTACATTGCCGCAGATGATCGAGATCATCGTCGTCTTGCCCGCGCCATTGGGACCGAGCAGTGCAAAAATTTCGCCCTCCTCGATCTGGAGGTCGATGCCCTTCAGCGCCTTGAAGCCGGTGGCATAGGTCTTGGTCAGTCCGGTAATCGTGATGATGGGCGCCATGCGCGATCAGTCCCCTTCGCTTGGCCAAGGAGATAGGACGGCCCCGCTCTTAAGCAACAGGCGTCAGTCGGCCCGGCGGAAAAAACGAAAGACGGTGGCAGGCGGAAAATTGCGCACGGTCTGGCCGCAGCGCTCCACCGCCAGATCGAGCGCATCCAGCACATCCCCGCTCACCGGCGGCCGTATCGAATAGGTGAACTGGATGAAGCTGCCCCCCGGCTGCAACATGCGGAACGCTTCGGTCAATATGTCCCTATGCATATGCCGGTCCATCGCCAGCAGCGGCAGGCCACTCACCACCGCCTGATAATCGCCCGGTTCGCCCGCCGTCGCGGTCGACACGATCTGCGCGGGCGTTTCCAGAATCGACACCGCCGGAAAATGACGGCGCAGGCCGCGCGCGAAGGCGGGGTTGATCTCCACCACTTCCAGCTTTTCAGGCGGCAGGCCGGTATGCAGGATGGCGCGGGTAAACACCCCGGTTCCCCCGCCCAGTTCCAGCACGCGCCCATCGGCAGGATCGATATCCGCCACCATCAGCCGGGCGAGATAACGGCTGCTCGGTACGACGGACGCGGTCTGGCGCGGCTTTTTGAGCCAGGCGGCCAGAAAGTCGAGATATTCGGTCGCACGGATGCGGAACGGGCTGTCCGGCAGGGCGACTGCCCGGCTCCGCTTGGGTTTATGCTGCATGGGCGAAATGCGACCGCTCCTGTGACATCACGACTCCCCTTAGCGGGCCGGAACGTCCGCGTCGATCAGCTTTCACGCGCCGTCGCGCCGCAGTGCGGAAATCATGGAAGCCTATCGCCCCATATGCATGAAATCACGGTCATAACTGCGCAGATGCGCGCCGCCATCGACATAGAGCGTCTGGCCGGTCATGGCCGTGGCGTTGGCGAGATACAGCACCGCCTCGGCGATTTGCGCCGCCTGCGGCAGCCGTGCGAGCGGCATCAGCCCGGCCAGCGTCTCCATCTGCGCCTCGTCATAATCCGGCGTCGCGATGGTCAGGCCCGGCGCGACGGCGTTGACCCGGACCCTGGGGGCCAGCGAATGGGCGGTCAGCCGGGTCAGGCCCGCCAGCGCCATTTTGGACAGGGTGTAGGCAAGCTGGTCGCTATGGGGATGGTCGATCCGCTGGTCGAGAATATTGACGATGCAGCGGTCCCCCGATCCCGCCGGGGCGGCCGCGAACACCTTGCTGAGCAGCGTCGGCGCGGCGCAATTGACGGCATAGTGGCGCATGAGGTCGTCCGCCGTCACCGAATCGAGCCGGTCCTGCCCGAACAGCGCGGCGCTGTTGACCAGCAAATCCGGCGGACGTCCGAAATGGGCGGCCACTTTGGCGATCAGTTCCTCCGCCGCCTCCGGATCGGTGAAATCGACGACGAAGCCTTCCCACTCCGTCGCATGCTCCTCCAGCGTCAGGGCGAGAGGACTGTCGAGCCGCGTGTCGTGGCTGCCGTGCAGCGCCAGCGAGTAGCCTGCCGCGGCGAGCGCGCCCGCAATGACGCCGCCCAGCCGGCGATGCCCGCCCGTGACCAGCGCCAGCCGCTTTTGCAGCGGCAGCGATGCGGCCGGCTCCGATGACGCCTGCGGGCGGCCCAGTGGCCGGTAGGGCGCTTCGTCCTCGTTCATGCCTGAATCAGTTGCAGCACTTCTTCGCGGCTCTTTTGATCCTCGCGAAAAACGCCCAGCATGCGGCTGGTCTTCATGATGACATCGGGGGTGCGCACCCCGCGCCCGGTCATGCAGCCATGGGTTGCCTCGATCACCACGGCAACGCCCTGAGGCTTCAGATTCTCCCAGATGCAGTTGGCGACTTCGGACGTCAGCCGTTCCTGCACCTGAAGCCGATGCGCGAACGCATGCAGCACCCGCGCGAGCTTCGAGATGCCGACGACATATTTGCCCGGCAGATAGGCGATGTGCGCCTTGCCGACGATCGGGGCCATATGATGTTCGCAATGGGACTGGAACGGAATATCCTTGAGCAGGACGATATCGTCATAGCCGCCGACCTCATGGAAGATGCGCGACAGATGATAGGCGGGATCATCCGCATAGCCCCGGCAATATTCCTTCCAGGCGCGGGCAACCCGCTCGGGCGTTTCGAACAGCCCCTCGCGCTCGGGCTGATCGCCGGACCAGCGGATCAGCGTGCGGATCGCGTCCGACACTTCAGCGGGCACCGGCAGTTTCGATCCTTCGCCCACGGTTTCCGCGTCGGGGTCAAATGGCATGAACAGAGCGCTCCTTGTTGGTTCGTCGGCATATGGAGATTAGGGTTGGCGATGACCAGTATTTTCCGGTCGCTGGACAGAAGATCGCGCCGATGGCAAATCCGGGCTTTGCCGGAATCCTTTCCCCCATGTTGCTGACGATCTTTCATGCGCACTGACCGGATCGCCGCCGTTCTGCTCGCCGCCGGTCTGTCGACCCGTTTCGGCGAGGATGACAAGCTGATGGCCCCATGGCGGGGCAAGCCGATCGTCGCCCACACGCTGGAAACGGTCGCGTCGCTCAAGTTCGCCGAACTGGTGGCGGTGGTGCGGCCGATCGAACATGCGCCGGTCATTCATCGCAAGCTGGAGCGGCGCGGCTACACGATCCTGGTCAACGACCAGCCCGAACAGGGGATTTCCGGCAGCATCGTGCGCGCGGTCGAGCATGTCATGCCGTTGCAAAAATGCCGGGGCATATTGATCTGTCTGGCGGATATGCCCGATGTGCCGCAAAGCCATTATACCCGCCTCTGCCTCGCCGCCGAGGATATCCGATCGGTGGTGGCGAGCACGGACGGCTTTTCCGCGTCACCCCCCGCCTTTATCGGGCGCAAGCATTTTCCCGAACTGCTGGCGTTGCGCGGCGATCAGGGCGCGCGCGCGCTGCTGAGCCATGGCGTGCAGATCGAGACGAGCGGCGCCGTGCTGCACGACATCGATGTGCCCGAGGACCTGCCGGGCTGGCAGCCACCGGCGCGGGACGCATAACATTTAGCTGGAGCGGGTCGGGTCCGTCATCGCGTCGCCCATCTCGCGGGCGTCGGGCGCGCGGGTGGCGGGGAGCGAGCCGGTCTGCCGCTCGATCATCCGGTGCACGACCGGCGCGTCCGGGCCGATGTGCAAGGCGCGGATCGCGTCGCTATTGGCGATGTCGGCCACGGTCCTGCGCTGGTTGTGCCGCACATAGTCGAGCCACGTCGATACATGATAGCGCTCCAGCCAGAGCTGCGGATCGCCGAGATCGCGCAACAGCGACCAGCCATGCGCGCCGTCGCGGCGGCGGATGCGGCGGCGTTCGCTCATCGCGGCGAGGAACGGCACGATCGACCCGGCGGGGATGCGATATTCGATCGTCACCACGACCGGCCCGCTGCGCGCCTCCACCGGCACCGCCGTCTCCGGCTCCGTCCAGCGATTGTGCAGATCGAGATTATCCTGCCCGACCTGCGGCAACCCGCGCAGGAAACCGATGAGGCCCGCCGCAAGCTGCATGGCGGCGGCGATATGGAGGGTGGCGACGACGCCATGCGCCTCCGCCAGCGCGCCGAACAGCCATGCGCCCACCGCCATGCCGCCAAAGGCCGTCATCTGATAGAGCGCGACGGCGCGGGCGAGCACCCAGCGCGGCGCGGACATCTGGACCGACACGTTGAAGGTCGACAGCGCCACGACCCAGCCCCCGCCCGCCAGCATCAGCCCCAGCATCGCCAGCGCGAGCCAGGGGCTGGCCGCCGTGATCGCCGTGCCCGCCGCCAGCGCCACCGTCGCGCCCCGCACCATCGTTTCGATCGAAAAGCGCGCGCGCAGCCAGCCCGATGAGAGCGCGCCCGCCACCGCGCCGATGCCGAACGCACCGCTCAACAGGCCAAAGGTGAGCGCGCCGCCGTGCAGCAGGTCGCGCGCGATCAGCGGCATCAGCGCCGACACGGCGCTCGCCCCCACACCGAAGGCGGCCGAGCGGACGAGGACGCTCTGGATATGGGGCGACATGGCGACATAGCGGATGCCCGCGCCCATCGCGACGCCGAGTCGCTCGCGCGGCAGCAGTTGGGGCGGTCGTTCGGGCCGCCAGCGCGCCAGCACGGCGACGAGACCCAGATAGCTGACCGCGTTGACCAGAAAGGCGGCTGCCGCGCCCGCCAGCGCGACGATGACGCCGCCGAGCGCCGGGCCGACGCTGCGCGCGAGATTGAACCCCATGCTGTTGACCGCGACGGCGCTGGGCAGCGTCGCGCGCGGCACCATGTCGCCGACCGACGCCTGCCACGCCGGGCCGTTGATCGCGGTGGCGCAGCCGATGAGGAAGGTGAAGCCGAGCAGCGTCCAGGGGGTCAGCATGCGTGCCCACGCGCACAGCGCCAGCAGCGCCGAGACGATCAGCATGAAAATCTGGCAGGCGAGCATGACCTTGCGCCGGTCGACATTGTCGGCGACGGCCCCGGCCCACAGCGACAGCAGCATGATCGGCAAGGTGGTCGCCGCCGGCACCAGCGCGACCAGTTGCGGCGATCCCGCCAGCGAGGTCATCATCCACGCCGCGCCGACCGACTGGATCAGCCCGCCGAAATTGGACGCCATGCTGGCGAACCAGATCGCGCGAAAGATCGGAACGGACAGCGGCGATGGCGCCGGGGAGGAATCAGACTGCGACACGCGACGTCATGAAGCGGAATTGGCTCGCGCCGTCAAACCAGGCTTGCCGTCATGCGACCCATGCCGGTGCAGACCGTCCCGCCTGAAGCGAGGACGCCCGGCGGTTCCGCGCAGAGGCGTTGAACGCATAGCCGGGCACCGCTACAACCAGAATGCCGGGCTACCGTCACGGCGCATAGCGGTGGCGGGTGGCATGGGTGTCAGGAGACCAGGATGTTGAAAGTGATGTGGCTTTTGAAGCGCAAGGCAGGCACGTCCATGGCTGAATTTATCGACTATTACGAAACCAAACATGCTGTCCTGGGAGCGGCGCTTTTTGCCAAGGGTAACTTCGCGCCGCTTAAATATGTGCGAAAATATCTTCACCCGCTGCCGGACCCCATTGCTGCGGCCGATCCGGATGCCGAGCAGGACTATGATGTGTCGATGGAAATATGGTTTCGCGATCGCGCCCATTTCGACGAGATGATCGAGGTGATGACGCCCGCCTATGACCTCATCATCGAGGACGAAGCGCAGTTTCTGGAACGTGAAAAACGCGCGGTCTTCATATTGGAAGAGCATGAGACCCTATTCGACACCACGGGACGCTGAGCGCGATCGCAGCGTATGGCCCTGCTGAGGGCAAACCTGCCAGCCTGCCCTTCCGCGATCACACCACACGGCATCTGCGTTTTCGACTTGCACTTTACGTAAACGTAAATACATCTACTCACGTCCGAAGCGCGCATCGTCGCGGCTGACGGAGAGGGATGATCGATGGAAGCCTATATTTACGACGCCGTCAGAACGCCGCGCGGTCGCGGCAAGGCCGACGGAGCGCTGCATGAAATCACGCCGATCCAGTTGGCGACGCAGGTGCTGGAGGCCGTGCGCGATCGCACGGGGATCGACACGACCGATGTCGACGATGTAATTCTGGGCTGCGTCAGCCCGGTCGGCGAACAGGGTGCGGATATCGCGCGGGTGGCCGCGCTGAACGCCGATTATGCGCAGACGACGCCGGGGGTGCAGGTCAATCGCTTCTGCGCGTCGGGCCTTGAAGCGGTGAATATCGCGGCGGCCAAGGTGATGTCGGGCGAAGCGCTGTTCGCGATCGGCGGCGGCGTCGAATCGATGAGCCGGGTGCCGATGGCGTCGGACGGCGGCGCATGGGCGATGGACCCGGCGGTCGCCTACAAAACCTATTTCGCGCCGCAGGGCATTGGCGCCGATGTGATCGCGACGAAGTTCGGGATCAGCCGCGACGATGTCGACGCCTATGCGATCGAAAGCCAGCGCCGCGCCAAGGCGGCGTGGGACGAGGGCCGCTTCGCCCGCTCCATCGTGCCGGTTCGCGATGTGATCGGGCAGGTCGTGCTCGACCATGACGAACATATGCGCCCCGACGCCACGATGCAGTCGCTGGGCAGCCTGAAACCCAGTTTCGCCGCGCTGGGCGAGGAGATGCCCGGCTTCGACACCGTAGCCCTGCTCCGCTATCCCGAACTGGAGCGGGTGAACCATGTCCACCATGCCGGCAACAGTTCCGGCATCGTCGACGGCGCGGCGGCGGTGCTGGTCGGCAGCAAGGCGATCGGCGAGAAATATGGGCTTAAAGCCCGCGCGCGAATCCGGGCGATGGCCTCGATCGGGTCGGAGCCGATGATCATGCTCACGGGGCCGGAATTCGTCGCGGGCAAATTGCTGGGCCGCGCTGGCATGAGCGTGTCCGACATCGACCTGTGGGAACTGAACGAAGCCTTTGCCAGCGTCGTGTTGCGCTACATGCAGGCGATGCGGCTCGACCATGACCGGATCAACGTCAATGGCGGGGCGATCGCCATGGGCCATCCGCTCGGTGCCACCGGGGCGATGGTGCTGGGGACCGCGCTCGACGAACTGGAACGGTCGGGCAAGGGCACCGCGCTCGTCAACCTGTGCGTCGGCGCGGGCATGGGCACCGGCACGATCATCGAACGTATCTGAGCGGATCAGGGAGAAATCAACATGGACACGATCCGCTTCGATATCGACGCAGATGGCATCGCGACACTTGTCATCGATGTGCCCGGTCAGTCGATGAACGTCATCGGCCCGGAATTTCTGGCCGATTTGGATACGGCGATCACCCGCATCGCATCTGAGGAGGCCATCAGGGGCGCGGTGATCGCGTCCGGCAAGGACAGCGGCTTCATGGCCGGCATGGACCTTAAATATTTCAGCGCGATGCTGGCGAAGGCGGGACCACGCCCCTCCCCCGCCGCGCTGTTCGACGATCTGTTCGTGCTGAACGCGCTGTTCCGGCGGCTGGAAACCTGCGGCAAGCCGGTCGCCTGCGCGATCGAGGGGACGTGCGTTGGCGGCGGGTTCGAACTGGCGCTCGCCTGCCATCGGCGGATCGTGGGCGACAGCAGCCGGACGCAGTTGGGCCTGCCCGAAATCCTGATCGGCCTGTTCCCCGGCGGCGGCGGATCGCAGCGGCTGCCGCGCCTGATCGGGGTGCAGGCGGCGCTCATGTATATGTTGCAGGGCAAGCTGTTCCGCCCGGCGGAAGCGGCGATGATGAAGGCGGTGGACGAGGTGGTGCCGCAGGGTAGGGCGCTGGAGGCCGCGCGGGCGTGGGTGAAGGCCAATCCGGCCGCCGCCGTGCAGCCATGGGACCAAAAGGGCTTCAAATTCCCCGGCGGCGCGGGCGGATTCAACCCAGGCTTCATCCAGACGATGGCGGCGGCGGTGCCGATGACGCTCAAGACCACGCAGCGCAATATGAACGCGCCGCAGGCGCTGCTGTCGGCGGTGTATGAAGGGGCGCTGCTGCCGATCGACCGGGCGATCCGGGTCGAGAGCAAATATTTCGCGAAGGTCGCGGCCGATCCGCAGGCGGCCAATATGATCCGCACCCTGTTCGTCAGCAAGAACGCGGCCGAACGCGGCGCGCGGCGACCCAAAGATCAGCCCCCTGCCCCCACGAAGACGCTCGCCATGTTGGGCGCGGGCATGATGGGCGCGGGCATTGCCACCGTCGCGGCGCAGGCGGGGATCGAGGTCATGCTGTTCGATCGCGACATCGCCTTTGCGCAGAAGGGCAAGGCCCATGTCGAGGCGCAACTCAACAAGCGGCTGGGCAAGGGGATGACGGCGGAGAAAATCGCGCAGACCCTCGCCCGCGTCACGCCGACCGCCGATTATGCGGCGCTCGCGGGCGCGGATTTCGTGATCGAGGCGGTGTTCGAAGATGCCGCGATCAAGGCGCAGGTCACGCGGGAGGTCGAGAAGATACTCGGCCCGGACGTGATGTTCGGCTCCAACACATCGACCCTGCCGATCACCGGGCTTGCGAAAGCGTGGAGCAAGCCCGAACATTTCATCGGCATCCATTTCTTCTCGCCGGTCGAGAAGATGCCGCTGGTGGAGATCATCCTCGGCAAGCATACCGGCCCCGCCGCCATCGCCAAGGCGCTGGATTTCGTCGCGCAGATCAAAAAGACGCCGATCGTCGTGCATGACAGCCGGGGCTTTTACACCTCGCGCAGTTTCGGCACCTATGTGCAGGAAGGCGCGGAAATGGTCGGCGAGGGAATCAATCCCGCGCTCATCGAAAATGCGGGGAAGCAGCTTGGCATGCCCACCGGCCCGCTGGCTGTGGGTGACGAGGTGTCGATCGAGCTGGGCCACAAGATCATGCTGGCCGCCCGCCAGCAACTGGGCGACGCCTTCATGCCGCAGGCGTCGGACGCGGTGATGGAAAAGATGGTCGATCTGGGGCGGCTCGGGCGCAAGAACGGCAAGGGATGGTATGACTATCCCGAGACCGGGAAAAAACATCTGTGGGAGGGGCTGGGCGACCTGTTCCCCCGCGCCGCGCAACAGCCCGATGTCGAGGCGGTGAAGGAACGGCTGCTCTACCGCCAGCTGATCGAATGTGCGCGTTGCTTTGAGGAAGGGGTGCTCGATACGCCGGAGGATGGCGATATCGGCGCGATTTTCGGCTGGGGCTTTGCGCCCTACACCGGCGGGCCGTTCAGCCATATGGACATGATCGGCGCCGCGCAGGTGGTGGCCGTGCTGGATCGGCTGGCGGCGGCCCACGGCGATCGGTTCGCGCCCACCGCCCAGTTGCGCGACATGGCGGCGAGCGGCGCGACCTTTTATCCGGCCATATCCGCCCGGAAAGCGGCCTGAAGCGGTTGTAAAGCGGAACGCCCTTGGTCTAGGTCTCCCCATGACAGGGAGACCTATGGCATGAGCGACAAGCCTTCGATTCTGGTGACGGGCGGCGCGGGATATATCGGCAGCCATGCGGTGCTGGCGCTGCGCGATGCGGGCTATGGCGTGGTCGTGATCGACAATCTCGTCACCGGATTCCGCTGGGCGGTGCCCGACGATGTGCCATTCGTCGAAGGCGATATCGCCGACCAGCCGCTGGTGCGGGCGACATTGCGCGATCATGGCATCAGCGCGATCATGCATTTTGCAGGGTCCGTGGTGGTGCCGGAATCGGTCGAAAATCCGCTCAAATATTATCATAACAACAGCGCCAAGACCCGCGACCTGATCGACAGCGCGATCAGCGTCGGCGTGCCGCATTTCATCTTTTCCTCGACCGCCGCGACCTATGGCACGCCCGATGTCGAGGCAGTGCGGGAGGACACGCCGCAACGGCCGATCAATCCCTATGGCATGTCGAAGCTGATGACCGAATATATGCTGCGCGATGTCGCGGCGGCGCATCCGATGAATTATTGCGCGTTGCGCTATTTCAACGTCGCGGGCGCGGACCCGGAAGGCCGCACCGGCCAGTCGACGGCGGGCGCGACCCATCTCATCAAGGTCGCGGTCGAGGCGGCGCTCGGCAAGCGCGAGGGGGTCGCGGTGTTCGGCACCGATTTCGATACGCCCGACGGCACCGGGGTGCGCGATTATATCCATGTCAGCGATCTTGCCGCCGCACATGTGCTGGCGCTGGAGGCGCTGATCGCGGAGCCGGAGCGCAACCATCTGCTCAATTGCGGCTATGGCCGGGGCTTTTCCGTGCTGGAGGTGCTGGACGCGGTGGACCGGGTGACGAACAATCCGGTCAGGCGCACCCTGTCGCCGCGCCGCCCCGGCGATCCCGGCGCGCTGATTTCGGACAATCGCGCGATCCTGGCGACGTTTCCGTGGCAGCCGCGCTTTGCCGATCTCGACCTGATCGTGCGGCATGCGCTGGCGTGGGAGCGCAAGCTCGGCGAACGCGCCGACGCATGAGCGAAGATTCCGTCCGGGCCTTTTTCGAGGCGCATGCGCCCGATGTCGCGATCATCGATCAGGGCTTAAGCACCGCGACGGTGGTGGAGGCGGCGCAGGCGCTGGGCGTGGAGCCGGCGCGGATCGCCAAGACGCTGTCGGTGCGCGCGGGCGAACGCATCGCGCTCATCGTGACGCGCGGCGATGCACGGCTGCATAATGGCAAGGCCAAGGCGGCGCTCGGGGCCAAGCCGCGCATGCTGGGTGCGGACGAGGTCGAGGCGATCACCGGCCATCCGGTCGGCGGCGTTTGCCCGTTTGGGCTGGCCACACCCCTACCCGTCTATTGCGACCAGTCGTTGCGGGCGTTCGACACGGTTTTTCCCGCCGCCGGATCGCGCACGGCATCAGTGGAATTGACGCCCGACCGGCTGGCGGCGCTGACCGGCGCGATATGGGTGGACGCCTGCACCATGCCGGGCGAAGGGGACTGACATGCTGACCGAACATCATTTCCCCGATAGCGCCGCCGCCGCGGTTGATCTGGCTGCACATATCGCTGCGTTGTTGAGTGAGGCGATTGCTGCGCGTGGGGTCGCGAGCCTTGCCTTGTCGGGCGGGCGTTCGCCCAAGCCGGTGCTGGAGGCGCTGTCCGGTGTAGCGCTCGACTGGAGCCGGGTCATCGTCACGCTGGTCGATGAGCGCTGGGTCGCGCCGACCGATCCGGACAGCAATGAAAGGCTGATCCGCGAATCCCTGTTGCAAGGACCGGCGGCGGCGGCCCGGTTCGTGCCGATGAAGAATGACGCGGCCGATGCCTATGCGGGACAGCCCGCCTGCGAGGCGGCGATGGCGGCGACTGCATGGCCGCTCGATGTCGTGGTGCTGGGCATGGGCGAGGACGGGCATACCGCGTCGCTGTTTCCGGGCGCTGCCGAACTGGCGGCGGGCTTGTCCTCGACGGCACGGACGATTGCGATAACACCGCCGGTTGCGCCGCACGAGCGCATGTCGCTGACCCGGCGGGCCATTCTCGACAGCCGCCACATCCTCCTTCAGATCGCGGGCGAGGCCAAGACATCCGTCTATGATCGCGCCATGGCTGGCGGGCCGGTCGAGATACTGCCGATCCGGCTGGCGCTCTGTCAGGATGCCGTGCCGGTCGACTTGTGGATCAGCGCCTAATTTCGCGGCTTGTGCTTCGAGATGAGGTAGCGCCAGACACCCACCATGTTGATGAGCAGCAGCGCGACATTCTGCCAGCCGATGCCCTCGCTATCCTGCGCCATGAAGCCCCAGCCGATCAGCGCGATCGAGGAGGTCACGAACAGGACGAACGCCCAGCCGGTGATGCGACGGCCAAGGTTGAGCGAAACGACGAGCGCGGCCACGGTCGCCGCACCGGCTCCATAATATTGCAGCGCTTGAAGCAGTGTCTGGTTCATGAAGCCGCCAACGCGACATCGCGCGCATGGTTGCGGACGCGCTGCGCAAATCCTAGGCACGCTGCATGATCGCCCATATCGAACCCTTTCACGCCATCGCCATCAGCCGGGAAGCGCATCGCCTCGCGAGCGAGGGCCGCTCCATCCTGCACATGGAGTTCGGCCAGCCGTCGACCGGCGCGCCCGCCGCTGCCATCGCCGCCGCGCATCATGTGCTGGACCATGACCCGATGGGCTATTGGGAAAGCCCGCTGCTGAAAGAGCGGATCGCCCGCCATTATGCCGGGCGGCATGGCGTGACGGTCGATCCCGAGCGGATATTCCTGACCTGCGGCGCGTCCCCCGCGCTGGTGCTGGCGCTGTCGAGCCTGTTCGCGCCGGGTGCGCGGGTGGCGACGGCGCGGCCGGGCTATGTCGCCTATCGCAACACGTTGAAGGCGCTGTATCTGGAGCCGGTGGAAATCGCCTGTGGCGCGGCCGAACGCTATCAGATCGGCGCGGCGGCGCTCGACGCGCTGGAGCCTGCGCCCGATGGCCTGATCCTCGCCAGCCCGGCCAATCCCACGGGCACGATCATCCCGGCCGACGAACTGGCGGCGATCGCGCGGGTATGCGCGGCGAACGGCGTGCGGATCATTTCCGACGAAATCTATCACGGCCTGTCCTATGGCGAGCCGGCGCGGTCGATGCTGGAATTCGCGCCGAACGCCGTGATCGTCAACAGCTTCTCCAAATATTTCAGCATGGCGGGCTGGCGGCTGGGGTGGCTGATCGTGCCGCCGGACCTGATCGATGCGGCGCGGGCGCGGATGGGCAATCTGTTCCTGACACCGCCCTCGCTCGCCCAGCATGCGGGGCTGGCCGCGTTCGATTGCGGCGAGGAGCTGGAGGGGCATGTCGCGACCTACAGGCGGAACCGCGCGCTGCTGCTCGACGCGCTGCCCGCCATGGGACTAGCCCGCATCGCGCCGCCCGATGGCGCTTTCTACATCTATGCCGATGTCGGCCATCTGACGGACGACAGCCTGAATTTCTGCCAGCGCCTGTTGCGCGAGACCGGCGTCGCGACCGCGCCCGGCGTGGATTTCGATCCGGTGGACGGGCGGCGCTTCATCCGGTTCAGCTTCGCCGTATCGACCGACCGGGTCGAGGATGCGATCGCGCGGATGACGCCGTGGTTCCGGGCGCAGGGGGGTGGCGCGGGTTCATGAATCCTCGCGCTGGTGCTCGTGCATCAGCCGCTTGACCCACGGCGCGACGGCCATGATCGCGACGCCGATGCCGACCGACCACCAGCCGATCGTGCCATAAACGGCCAGCATCCCGTCGCGCGAGGCCACGCCCTTGTCACCTCCCGTCGCCGCAGCGATCAGCCCGGCGGCATATTCGCCGAGCGCCATCGCCAGGAACCAGGTGCCCATCATCAGGCCGATCATCCGTGCGGGGGCAAGCTTGCTGGTGGCGGACAGGCCGACCGGGGACAGGCAAAGCTCGCCGATCGTGTGGCAGAGATAGAGCAGGAAGAGGACCAGCACCGGCGTCAGCGCGCCCGAACCGCCAGCGCCCGCGACCAGCACGAGGAAGCCCGCGCCCACCAGCGCGATGGCGATGCCGAACTTGGCGGGCGTCGACGGCTCCCGCCCGCGCCGGGCCAGCCACAGCCACAACGCCGCGATGACCGGCCCGAACAGCAATATGTAAAAGGCGTTGATCGACTGAAACACCGAGGCTGGCACGTCCAGGCCGAAGATATGCCGGTCGGTATAGCGATCGGTGAACAGGTTGAGCGAAGATCCGGTCTGTTCGTACAGGCCCCAGAAGATCGGGTTGACGACCAGCAGGAACAGCAGCGCCAGCATCCGGTCGCGGCCCACTGGCTGCATCCGGCTCGCTTCCCACAATATATATCCGATCATGATGACGCTCGCCGCGCCGAGCATCCAGCCGACTATGCCGTGATGCTGGATCAGCAGCCAGCACAGCAGGATCGCGGCGAGGCTGGAGAGATAGACGAGCCATTCGCGGCTGACGAGGCCGCCGACGCGATGGGCCAGCAGGGCCGGATCGCGCGGTTCGCCCGCGCCCCTGAGCAGCGAGCGGCACAGGGCGAAGCCTATGACGCCCGCGATCATGCCCACCGCCGCCGCGCCGAAGCCCCAGTGCCAGCCCCATGTCTGGCCGAGATAGCCGCAGATGATCGGGCCGATGGCGCCGCCGACATTAATGCCCATGTAGAAGATCGTATAGGCCGGGTCGCGGCGCATATCGTCGCGCGGATAAAGCTGCCCCACCAGCGCCGACACGCTCGATTTAAGGAAGCCGGTGCCGACGATCACCGTCGACAGGCCGAGCCAGAACAGGCCGAGTCCCGCCGGATCGGCGGCGCCGTCGCCCTCCAGCCCGAGCAGGATATGGCCGATGGCGATCACGATCCCGCCGAACAGCACCGCCTTGCGCTGGCCGAGATAGCGGTCGGCGAGATAGCCGCCCATCAGCGGCGAGATATAGATGAGCGACATATAGGCGCCGTAGGAATAGCTCGCGTCGCGATCGGAAAAGAGGAAATGCTGCGTCAGGTAGAAGATCAGCAGCGCGCGCATCCCGTAGAAGGAAAACCGCTCCCACATCTCCACGAAGAACAGCAGGAACAGGCCGCGCGGATGGCCGATCCAGGTCGGGCCGTCCTGCGGTTCGGTCGTGAGGGTGGTCGCCATATGTCGATGTCTCTCCGGGCGCGGACGGACAGAGTAGAGCGCCAATGGCGATGCTGTCAAAAGCCCGCCTTGCCCTTGCGTCGGATGCCGCTTCGCGCCATCTGGGGGCGATGTTCAACGATCTTTCCAGTCCGCTCTCGCTGCTGTCCACGCGCCGGTCGGGCAAGCCGCGCGACCTGATCGCGCCCGGTCCCGATGACGCGCAGTTGCGGCAGATCGTGGCGGTCGCCAGCCGCACGCCGGACCATGGCAAGCTCGCCCCGTGGCGCTTCGTCATCGTGCCGCCGGACAAGCGGGCCGCGCTCGCCGCGTTGCTGGAATCCGCCTATCGCGCGGAAAAGCCCGATGCGGGTCGGCTGGAGATCGAATCGATGCACCAGTTCGCGCATCAGGCCCCGGCGCTGATCGTCGCGCTGTCCGCGCCGGTCGCGGGCAGCAGCATTCCGCTGTGGGAGCAGGAATTGTCCGCGGGTGCCGCGATCATGAACCTGCTGCACGCGACCCATGCGATCGGCTTTGCGGGCGGATGGCTGACGGGGTGGCCCAGCTATAATGAGAGCGTGCGCGCGGCCTTCTGCCAGCCCGGCCAGAAGATCGCCGGTTTCATCTTCATCGGCACGCCGGGGCGCGAACTGGACGAACGGCCTCGCCCCGATCTCGACGCGGTCCTGTCGACGTGGGAAGGCTGACGGCTGTTTCCGTTAGGGCAGCCTCGCTTGACTGCGTGGCTGTATTATGGCAGTCATGCACCTATGGTCGATGAGTCCAAGCCAGTCTATCTTCGCCTGCGGGAAGTCATCGCCGCCTCTATATTGGATGGCGATTTTCATGACGGCGATCTTCTGCCTTCGGTGCGCGCCTTTGCCGCCCAGCAGGGCGCGAACCCGCTGACCGTCGCCAAAGCCTATCAGAGTTTTCAGGATGATGGGCTGGTGGTCGTGCGGCGCGGCGTCGGTATGTTCGTGGCGGACGGCGCGACCCGCCGGCTGAGAGAGGTGGAGCGAAGCCGCTTTTTCGATAGCGTCTGGCCTCCGGTCGCGGCGCAGATGCGACGTCTCGGCATCCGTATCGAGGATGTCGATCTCCAGAAGGCGTAACGTAAGGCGCTACAGCGCGGCGAGCGCGTCCACTGCCTGCTGCCGCTCGGCAAAGCCCCTGACCGCGACCGCGCGACCCAGCGCCGCTCGTGCGTCGTCCTTGCGCCCGGCGGCGGCATAAGCCTGCCCAAGATGCAATTGCAGGACCGGATGCCCCGGCGCCAGCATCGTCGCCTTTTCGAGCAGGTCGATGGCCGCTGGCCCGCGCGCGCCGGTTTTGAACAGGGTCCAGCCATAGATGTCGGCCGTCACCGGACTGGCGGGCATCAGGCGATAGGCATAGGCGGCGTAGGCGCGCGCCGCCCTGTTGTCGCCGCCCTCCAGCGCCGCCCTGGCGAGATCCGTCATCAGCGTCGCGTCATTGCCGCCCGACTGCGCGCGGACTGCTTCCAGCATGCGCCGCGCGTCGCGCCATTGTCCCGCCGCCAGATAGGCGGCACCGGCGAGCCGCTGCGCCTCGACATCGGCGGGGTTCTGCGAAAGGTAGAGCCGCAGCACCTGCCCCGCGCGCGCGGGATCACCCGCCCGCTGCCATGCCGCCACCAGCCGCAAGGCGACCTCGCGCGAAAAGCGGATATTGGCGGCGGCTTCATAGGCGCGGGTCGCATCCCGCACCGCGCCATCGGCACCCAGCGCGTCGCCCAATATGGTCCATGCTTCCGGCACGCCCGGATTGGCGCGGCTGAGCAGGCGGGCACGCTCGACCGCCTCGGCGGAGCGGCCGGTGCTCAGCAGCGCACGGATGTAGGGGATGTTGTCGCGCGCCGTCGCGACGTTTGCGGGCGGCCGATCCGCCAGTGCGCCGTCATTGGGTGACGCAAAGGGCGCGGCGGCCGCGCGATCGGGCCAGGCGGCGCGCGCCAGCATATCTTCCGCCATCGCCCGGTTGCCCAGCGCTTCCTGCGCCCGCGCGGCGAGCGTCAGCACATAGGGGTCGGCGTCGCGCTGCGCCACCAGCGGGGCGAGCGTCGTTGCGGCCGAAGCATAATCGCCATTCTGGAAAAAGGCGCGGGCCAGCAGCGATCGCGCGGTCCGGTTATCGGGCTGCTGTGCGAGCAGCATCGCGAAATTGTCGGTCGCGAGCACGGCGTTTCCCGCCGCCATATGCAGCACGCCCCGCAGCAGCATCGTCGCCGGGTCGCCATCCAGCCGCCCATTGGTCCGGGCCAGCAGCGACCGCGCGAGATCGTCATTACCGGCCCGCGCGGCCATGACCGCCTGCATGAACCAGGCGCGGGCGTTGGCGGGATCGAGCGCGAGGATGCGGCGCGTGACGCTCAGCATCCGCCCCGCCTCCCCCGCATCGGCAAGGGTTGCGGCATATTCGGTCAGGGTCGAGACGGAATCCGGATTGGCGGCAGCCGCCCGTTCGAACCATGGCAGCGCGGCGGTCAGCCCATATTGGCCGCGGGTCAGTTCCGCGCGCAGGGTCAGCGCCTTGTCGTTCGCGGGGGCCAGAGCCACGGCCCGGTCGGCGGCGACGATCGCCCCCGCCTGATCGCCGATGGCGATGCGGTAGCGGCCGATATCCACCCAGTTTTCGGGATCGGCCGGCGATAGTGTCAGCGCCCGTCCGAACGCGGCGATGGCCGCTGCGGCCTCGCCCCGCGCCAGCCTTGCCCGCCCGATGACGCGCGCCATCGTCGCCGCGTCGGGTGGCGGAATATCCTTCGCGCTCGCCTGTCGCAGCGCCCCGTCATGATCGCCCTGCAAAAGCAGCGCCTGCGCCAGCAGCGGCCGGGTGGCGGCGACAGGCGCGCCCAGTTGCCGCGCCCGCTCGATCGCCGCCTGCGCGCCAGCCCCATCGCCCAGGGCGACCAGCGCCTGTGCCTGCGCCGTGCGCGCCGCCGCCGACCGGGAATCGGCCTTGATCGCGTTCATCAGTTCGACCCGCGCGGTGCGCGCATCTCCCTTCGCCAGCGCCGCCTCGCCGCGCGCGAGGGCCGAACGGCCATTGCTTTCCCCCGCGCGCCATTGCCACAGCATCGCGCAAGCAAGGGCGAACAGGGCCAGTCCGACAAGCAGGACGAGACGGCTGCGCTTCATCGGTCAGACCTGCATTTCGTAATTTTTGAGGAGGTCGTACAGCGTCGGGCGGCTGATCCCCAATATCTTCGCCGCGCCGGAGATATTTCCGCCCGTCCGCGCGATCGCCCGGCGGATGGCGCGGCGATCGGCCATTTCGCGCGCGGCCTTGAGGTTGATGATCTCCCCCCCTTCGCCCCGTTCGCCATCCAGATCGAGATCGGCGGCGGTCACATTCTTGCCGTCCGCCATGATGATCGCGCGCTTCATGCGGTTTTCCAGTTCGCGCACATTGCCGGGCCAGTGCCACGCGTCGAGCGCGGCCAGCGCATCGGGGGCCAGCCCCCTGACCTGCGGGTTCATATCGCGCGCGAACCGCGTCAGGAAATGCCGCGCCAGCAGCGCGGGGTCGCCCGGACGATCCTTGAGCGCGGGGATATGCACCATGATTTCGGCAAGGCGATAATAAAGATCCTCGCGAAAGGTGCCCGCCGCGATCATGGCTTCGAGATTCTGGTGGGTCGCGCAGACGATCCGCGTGTCGACCGCGATCGACTGGCGTCCGCCGATCCGCTCGATCACCCGCTCCTGAAGAAAGCGCAGCAGTTTCACCTGAAGCGCGAGCGGAATATCGCCGACCTCGTCCAGAAACAGCGTGCCGCCCTGCGCCAGCTCGATCTTTCCCGGCGTCGTCTTGATCGCGCCGGTGAAGGCACCTTTCTCATGTCCGAACAGTTCGGATTCGAGCAGGGTTTCGGGGATTGCCGCGCAGTTGATCGCCACGAACGCGCCGTCGCGCCGGGGACTGGAATCATGCACGCCAAAGGCCAGCAATTCCTTGCCGGTGCCGCTCGCGCCCAGCAGCAATACGGAGACGTTGGTGCTCGCCACGCGCTCGATCGTGCGGGCGACCTTCATCATTTCGGGCGCGCCGGTTATGAGGCGACCCAGCACCCGGCCATCCTGCGGCGCGGCGTCGGCCAGCCGCTCATTTTCGCGTTCCAGCGCGTGGACGTGGAAGGCGCGACGAACGATCAGCCCCAGCTCGTCGATGTCGACCGGCTTCTGATAAAAATCATAGGCGCCGCCGGAAATCGCGTCGAGCGCGCTTTCGCGGGCGCCATGACCCGACGCCACGATCACCTTCGTATCGGGCTTAATGCGCAGGATGTCGGCCAGCGTCGCAAAGCCCTCGCTCGTCCCGTCGGGATCGGGCGGCAGGCCCAGATCGAGCGTCACCACATCGGGCGTTTCGGCGCGCAACAGCTCGATCGCCTCCTCGCGATCCCCCGCGATGAAAAGCTGATAATCCTCATAGGCCCAGCGCAATTGCCGCTGAAGTCCCGGATCATCCTCGACGATCAGCAATTTGGGGCGCGTGTCGCTCATCAGGCGGCCTTTCCTTTGCTGTCGGGCAGGGCGCTTTGCGGCGCGAGCGGCAGGCGCAGGGTGAAGCGGCTGCCCACGCCCGGCATGCTTTCGACCTCGATCCCGCCGCCCATCGCCTGCGCGAGCGAACGCGCTTCGAACGCGCCGACGCCAAAGCCGCCGGCCTTGCTGGACGAAAAGGGTTTGAACAGATCGCGGCGGATAAATTCGGCGGTCATGCCGCGCCCGCGATCGATGATGTGGACCAGCGCCTGTTCGCCCTCGCCCGCCAGCCGCATTTCGACGGGCTGACCGGGCGCGCTCGCGTCGATCGCATTCTGGACGAGGTGCGTGAGGATCTGTTCGACCCGTGCGGGATCGCCCAGGGCGGCGGGCACTTCTCCCGTCACGCGCACGACATGCTGGCGTGCTTTGGCGCGGGCGACATGCTGCGCCATGTCGTGCAGCGACATCGGGCGCGGCTCTTCCGCGCGCGCCTTATTATGCTGCGACAGGCGGGCGAGCATGTCGTTCATCTTGCCGACCGACTCCCTGAGCGTCAGCAGCATGTCGGCGCGGAAATCGGGATTGTCGGCATGGCGCTGCGCGTTGCGGGCGAGCAGGGACAACTGGCTGACCAGATTTTTGACGTCATGGATGATGAAGGCGAAGCGGCGGTTGAACTCCTCGAAACGCTGGGCGTCGTCCAGCGCCTGCTGGCCCTGCGCCTCGCTGATATAGCTGGCGGCCTGCCGTCCGGCGGCGCGCAGCATGTCGAAATCCTCCCAGTCGAGCCGGCGATCGACCAGCGGACGCGCCAGCAGGATCGCACCGATCAGCTTGCCGAAATGAACCAGCGGGACCAGCGCCCAGGCGCGCGGATCGGCGGTGATCCATTCGGGCAGGCGGATCGTCGCCCCGCCGCCACCGGGCCGGTCGATATCGATGATCCAGCCATGCTGTTCCAGCAAGGCGGTCTGGCTTGCCGGCAAAACCGCCGATCCGGGCAGGTCCCCCCGCCAGTTCCAGTGCGTCTCGAAACCCAGACCGCCGCCTTCGTCCCGCAACAGCAAGATCGCGGCCGGGGAATCGGTAATGTCAGCCACCGCCTTGGCGACGCGCTCACCCAGCGCGGACGCCGAGTCGCCCGGCCGCCCGATGGTTTCGCCAAAGCGCATCCATTCCGTGCGATAATCATAGCGATGCTGGAAAAAATGCTTGGCGACCTGCACTTTCCACAGGGCGCGCATTCGGGCGGAGGGCAGAAAGACCAGCGCGATCACCGCCATCAGGAACACGCTGCCGATCTCGATCATGCGCGCATAAGGACCGGCGATCATTTCGACCAGCAGCGCCGCCGCCAGCAGCACGGCGACATAAAGCGCCAGCGCCGCCAGCGACAGCGACTGGAATGTCAGCTTGCGCGAAAGCTGCAACCGGCCCGCCCTGTCCTTGCGCAAGCCCACCGCGATCGCGGGCGCGACCAGCGCCATCAGCAAGCCGCGCAGCGCATAAAGTTCGGTCGCCTGATGAGGCGCGAAATAGCCGACCGCGTAGAGGCAGAGATCATAGGTCCACATCGTCGCCAGCGCGCCCAGCAAAAGCGCCACTCGCCCCCGATCGCGCGAGGGCCAGACCGTGTAGATATGGTGGAGGGCGAAAAGGCAGCCGATCGCGGTCATCATGTGCAAGGTGAGCGACGTCACCACCAGCGCGCGATGCAACTCGCCGTCGGGCGAAAGCTGTCGCCCGATAAGGTCGGCGAATGTCTGGAGCAGCAGCAATCCGACCACCGCCGCATAGACTGCGCCAATGGCCGCGATCCGCCCGCTCCGTCCCGCCGGGCCGCGCCGCAGCATCATGAAGATCAGCAGGACCCAGGCGGCGTTGCGGACACTTTCGCCAAGGCCCGACAAAGGCTTTGCCACGCCGCCGAACGATACGGACAGCGCCCAGCAGGACGTCAGCAGCAGCGCTGCGGACAGGAGGCGCGATTCCGCCCCCTCGTCGCGTCGTCGCAGCATGAAGATGCCCAGCGCCGCGAACAGCACCGCCGCCAGCGCATGGCCCCAATCGCCGACAAATTGCAGCAGAGCGCCCATCGCGTCAGCGCCTCACCGCGCCCCGTCGGGCCACAGGATGACGCGCACCGTCTGGATCAGGATCAGCAGATCGAGGAACGGCGTGTAATTTTTCGCGTAATAAAGGTCATATTCCAGCTTGTGCCGGCTGTCCTCGATCGACGCGCCATAGGGATAGTTGATCTGCGCCCAGCCGGTGATGCCGGGCTTCACCATATGCCGTTCGGCATAATAGCGCAGATGCTGCTCCAGATCCTCGACGAACTGGCGGCGTTCCGGGCGCGGACCGACGAAGCTCATCTGCCCTTTCAGCACCGTCCATGTCTGCGGCAGTTCGTCGATGCGCAGCTTGCGCAGCCACCAGCCGAGCCGGGTGATGCGCGGGTCTTCCTTTTCCGCCCACACCGCCTTGCCCGCGACTTCGGCGTCCTGCCGCATCGTGCGCAGCTTCACGATCCAGAATTCCTCGCCGAACAGGCCGACGCGCTGCTGGCGGTAAAAGGCCGGGCCTTTGCTGTCGAGTTTCACCAGAATCGCCGCGAGCAGGATCACCGGGCCGGTCAGCGCCAGCAGGATCGAACTGGCGATGATGTCGAAAATCCGCTTGGCGATGCTCGACAGGCGACGACCGGCGGAAAAGCCGTCGGAAAAGATCAGCCAGCTCGGATTGACGCTGTCGAGGTCGACGCGACCGGTCTCTCGTTCAAGGAAGGTCGACAGGTCGTTGACATGAACGCCGGTCGTCTTGATGCGCAGCAGGTCCGCCATGGGGATGGCGTTGCGCCGTTCCTCCAGCGCCAGCACCACTTCGCTGGCGTTCAGCCGGACCACGAAATCGGAGAGATTGTAGATCGCGCTGCGGTTGATCGATTCCGCCACCACCTGCGGCCCGTCATTCATCGCGATATAGCCCACGACAAGGAAACCCGCGCCGCGCTTATGCTCCAGTTCGCGAATGCGGTTGGCCCGGTTTCCCGCGCCCAGCACGACCAGCCGCCGCTTGAACGCCTCGCCGCCCAGCATCGAGCCGAGCAGCAGCCGCAGCGCCAGCAGCAGGCCGATCGCCAGCCCCATCGCGTACAATGAATTGGATCGCCACAGCGTCATGCCGGGCGCGAGGAAATACATGAGCGACAGGAAGATGACGCCGAGCGAAATCGCGACCAGCAGCCGCGCGAGGGCAAAGCGGATCGACTGCAACGATTCGGTGCCATAGACGCCCACCGCGATCATCGCCGTCTGGATCGCGATCGCGAAGCTTAGCAGCGGGCCGATCCGCGACATGATATAATCAACGTTCATGCCGATCTGGCGCGCGCGCAAGATCCAGCCGCCCTCGGCCGCGCACAGCAGCAGGACGAAGTCCAGCAACCCGAGCAGCAGCACGGCATGCGGCACATAATGTTTGAACAGCCTTATCATCGTTCCGCGTTCGTCCCGCTGGCCGCGCTCCGTGCGCCGGGCCTTGTCGCCGGACTCGCCTTACACCGTGTGTAAGCAAATCCGACAGGGACAGGACAGTGCCGGAAAATGGCAAAGAAAGTCTGAAGAGGCCGCGAAACGAGGCATTTCAGCCGATCGGCGCATCCCGCCATTCGCCCGGCGCGATGCCATCAAGGCTCCAGTCGCCGATGCGCCATCGCACCAGCCGCAATGTCGGATAACCGGCAGCCGCCGTCATGCGCCGCACCTGACGATTGCGCCCCTCCCGGATGGTCAGCCGCAGCCATGTGTCGGGCACGCTCTTGCGAAAGCGCACCGGCGGGTCACGCGGCCACAGGTCGGGCGCGTTGATCCGTTCGACCTCGGCCGGCAGCGTCATGCCATCCTTCAGCCGGACACCGCGCCGCAGCGGTTCGAGGTCGGCGTCCTGTGGGTCGCCTTCCACCTGAACGAGATAGGTTTTCGGCGTCTTGAATCGCGGCTCGGCGATCCGCGCCTGAAGCCGCCCGTCGTCGGTCAGGAGCAGCAGTCCCTCGCTATCGGTGTCGAGGCGACCGGCGGGATAGACATGCGGCACCGCCACGAAGTCCGCCAGCGTCGGTCGCGGCGGCCCTGCCCGCTCGTCGGTGAACTGGCACAGGACGCCATAGGGTTTGTTGAGCAGGATCAGTCGCGACATAAGCGTTCTCCTCCGTGACGAACGCAACTCATGCCTCGTCATCCAGCGCGATACTGCCCTGATCGATCAGCGTCACGATCAACGCCAGCGATTCCTGCTCTGCGGAATCGACGACAAAACATTCCTGTTCGCACAGCCGTTCCGCCAGCAACGCGACTGCGCCCGTGCAATCGAAACATTCGCCGTCCGCGAACAGCATCAGATGATCGCCATCCTGCCGATAAAAGGAAAAGCGGCTGGCGGGATTGCGGCGAAGCGGCACGCCATCGGCCAATGCGCGGCGCACATGCGCCGGATCGGCCGGCTCCTCCGGCGTCCAGTCGAGATCGGGATATTTGGACGCGCTGTTATAGCAGCCGAACCAGCGGGCGAAGCCTTCACGGTCCTGAAGGGCGTCCGTCACCATCGCGTGGAGCCGGTCCATAGCGGCGGCCGAAATTTCGCCTGCGCTGTCCTGAAGCTGCAAATCCGGGTCGGCATAATGCTCATCCCCTTGTGCTTCGTCCACAAGCGCGGCGCTCCACCCTTCGATCAGGTCGCCACGCGAGGGCGCGCGGAAGCCGACCGAATAGGTCATGCAATCATCGCCGATCGCCACGCCGTCATGCGCGATGCCTGGCGGCACATAGAGGATATCGCCGGGTTCGAGAATCCAGTCGTCGGTCGCCTCGAAATGCGCCAGCAGCCGGACATCGTCATTGGGCATCAGCGCCGTGGTGGCGTCACAAGCGCCGCCGAGCCGCCAGCGCCGCCGCCCCGCGCCCTGGATCAGAAATACGTCATACTGGTCGAAATGCGGCCCGACCCCGCCGCCGTCCACGGCGTAGCTCACCATCACATCATCGATGCGCCAGTTGGGGATGAAGCGGAACGGCGCGATCAGCGCGGCGACATCGGGAACATGCTGGTCGACGGCCTGCACGAGCAGGGTCCACGGGCTTTTGCCGGGACGTTGCAACCGGCTTTCGGCAAAGGGACCATGTTCCACCGTCCATCGGTCCCGCTTCCGGGTGATGATCCGCGCCTCCACCCCCTCTTCGCAGGCGAGACCGGCAAGGTCGTCCGGCTCGATGGGATTGGTCCATTCCCGCCAGGGATTGCGGATCAGCAGCGGCTTTTTCTGCCAGTGATCGCGCAGGAAGGCGTCGATATCGAAATTGTGCAATTGCATGGCCACCGCAGCGCCATGCTGATTTCCGGCGCGCCTGTCAAAGCGTAGCGCGCCATCCTCTTTCCCGACTATTTATCTTTGCGCAGGGAATGGGCGGCATTTTTAGCCGCATCGCCAACCGACCGGGCGGCATCATCGAGCGATCCCGCAGCCTGTGTTACGGTGTCGGCGGGACGATCATCGTCACGATCCCCGGTCAGGTAGAAAAATCCGACCGCCAGCACCAGGGCCAGCGCGATGATCGCAAAAATGATCGCGCTGCCGGCCTGACGGTTCACCACAGGAATGTCGGGTGGCTGCCGCTCCCGAAGCCAATCCTCGCGCATGATCCATCTCCTCCGATCTTTCCAACGGTCAAAGGAGATAGAACGTTCCTTGGCTGTCAATCACCGCCCGACGCCCGTCCCCGGCTCAGCCGGTCGACATCGTCCATGATCTCGTCCAGAACGGCCGTGTCAGTCGTCGGCTGGGTACGGCGAGACGGCAATTCGCCATTTTCGAGGATATGTTCCAGCGCTGCCCGGCCGCGCGCCACGCGGCTTTTGATCGTGCCGACCGCGACGCCACAAATTTCCGCCGCTTCCTCATAAGCGAAACCGCCCGCCCCCACGAGGATCAGCGCTTCACGCTGTGGCTGGGGAAGTTGGAGCAGCGCGCGTTGCATGTCGGAAAGCTCGACATGCTTGTCCTGCCCGGCCGGGGCCGCGAGAAGCCGGTCCGCCGTCAGATCGTCCCATTCACCCCGGAAGCGCGACCGGCGCATTTGCGACAGATAATGGTTGCGCAGGATGATGAAGGTCCAGGCGCGCATGTTCGTCCCGGCCTGAAAGCGCGCGCGGGCCGCCCAGGCCTTGAGCAATGTTTCCTGCACCAGATCGTCGGCGAGATCGCGGCTGCCCGACAGCGAGCGGCCAAAGGCGCGCAGATGCGGGATGACGGCCGCCAGTTCATGCTTGAACTCGGAATCCGACAGCGCCTCGCGCTGTTCGTACGGTACGGTTTCTTCATCCATCGGATTTGCCCCCGCCGTCGCCATTGTCCTTGCCGCCCGCACCGAAGTCGTCAAAGCCATAAATGCATCCGCATCCTATAATGTTTATCGCCAAGGACCAATCACCGATGCCGATCAGCGCCACACCGCGAACAGCATGGCTATGATGGCAAGCGTCAGTGAAATGCCGAGTACATAGCGTACGATATGCGGCGTCGATCCGGCCCGAGCTTTATCGGTGGCGATATGCTGTTCCTGGTCGGCCATGACTTGTCTCCCGATCGTTACGGTTGACAAACGCAAGGCCGCGCCGGGGGTTCCGCATTATTGTCGGCATCGATCACCCACTCAGACGGGCGCGGTCGCCTCATCGAAGAACAGCGCCTGCGAAATGGCGGCCTTGACCGTCGACCGCTGGAACGGCTTGGTGATGAGGAATGTCGGCTCGGGCCGTTCGCCGGTCAGTAGCCGTTCGGGGAAGGCGGTGATGAAGATCACGGGCACCGAATATTCCGCGAGAATATCCTTCACCGCGTCGATGCCGCTCGAATCATCGGCAAGCTGGATATCCGCCAGCACCAGCCCCGGACGCTCCGCCATCGCTTCGCGCACGGCATCCTCGCGCGTCACCGCGATGGCGGTGACGTCATGGCCAAGATCCCGCACGATCGTTTCGATATCCATCGCGATGATCGGTTCATCCTCGATAATCAGCACCTTGGCGCGGGTTTGCGCCTCGATCTCGAGCAGCGCCTCGTTCACCAGAGAGTCCACCTCGCCCGGTTCAAGTCCGATCAGATAGCCCACATCCTCGATCGTAAAACCTTCCAGCGCGGTCAGCAACAGCGCCTGCCGTGGCAAGGGGGTGAGCCGCGCCAGACGCGCCTGCGCGATCGCTTCCTGCCCGCCATGATCGTCGAACAGCGGCGCGTCATCGATGTGGGACGACGACCAGATGGCATGGAAAATCTTGTATAGCCCCAGACGCGCATCGACATCGGCGGGAAATTCATCGGGCGCGGCGACGATCGCTTCCAGCGTCGCACGGACATAGGCATCGCCATGGGACTGGCTGCCCGTCAGCGCACGGGCATAGCGCCGCAAAAAGGGCAGATGGGGGTGCAATTGCTGTCCAAGCGACATCGTCAAATCTACTCCCTGGCCTGCTGAAAGGCCGTTGAAAATCAATAGGCCGGCTTCGTGACGAAGATGGATCGACGATGCCCCCGTGGCAAGCCCCCACCCCCATTCATGCCCAAACAGCCGGAGGCACAAAAAATGCTTGAAGAGAGGAACCAACGATCAAAAGATTTGTTTCACAGCCGTTCGGTTTTTTGGAAATTTCACTGGGCGTCATTTTCTGTTCATAACAGACATAATTGACGTTCCTCGTTCAAAAGACGAAAGACGCAGTTATGCGACCCATGGGCTTTAGAGGGGCTGGTTTTGGTTTCTTCGAAAACGCGACCGGAATTGACGGGAGGGGACGATCATGTCGATGCGAACGTCCCTGACAGTGGCTTGAAAACCGCCATGTCCACGCGCAGGAAACGCGCGGCGCCGGCGGCTTCCAAGGATGACGGTCACGTCGCCCAAGCGCTGCGCACGGTCTATCAGCGCGCGGTGGCAGAGGATATCCCCTCCGAGATGCTTGATCTTCTCAGCAAGCTGGACTGACCCCCGTCATGGTCGGGGGCCGCCATAGTTCGGCAGCCCAGGCGGGGCAGCCTCGATCGCTTGTCGAAACTCTGAATCTGTTGTTCCGCTCCACTGGCGTCAAGATGTTCCTCATCCTGACGCTGGCCCTGCTGCCATTGGGGCTGATCGCGCTCATCGCGTCGCTACAGGCGATCCGAACCGCCGATCTCGAAAAGGAGGCGCTGCTGCGCGTCGCCGTGACGCAAAGCGCCCGCAAGCTGACCGCCGACATCGCGTCGGACCGCAGCGCGCTCGGGATCACCGCGAACGAGATCGCTGCCGGAACCGCCGACCCTGGCATCTGCAACCGCCTCAGCCGGTTTCTCTCCTCGCGCGATCGCGAGGGCGGGCGGTTCTATATTTACGGTAAGGACGGGCGGCGTCGGTGCGGTTCTCCCACTGCCGAACCGGCAGGCATCGGCCCGTCAGCACGGTTTTCCGACGCCACCGCCGAACTTTTGCCCGCAGCCGGCTTTCTGGTCAGCCGCGTCACGAGCCGCGACGGCGCTATCGTCGCGCTGAACTATTATTCGCGCGTGCATCTCGAAAGCGTCGCCGACCCGACCACGGCCTTGCAGAACCGCCAGCTATCGCTGCGCCAGGACGACAAGCATATGGCCATCAGCCGGCCGGCTACGCTTGTCGAAGGTAACAGCACCAGCCTGTCGGCCCGACTCGACCCGCCCGACATATTGCTGACCATGACGATCCGCGATCCGCCCGCGACTCTCGCGCGACTGCTCTCGCTGTTCCTGCCGCTCGTCATGTGGTTCGCCGCCGCCGCGATCGGCTGGTTCGTCGTCAATCGGTTGCTGATCCAGCCGCTGGTGGCGCTGCGTCGCACCGTGGCCGCCTATCACCCCGGCGAAGTGCTCGAACCGCTGCGCCGGATAAGGACTCCCGCGCTGGAGATCGCGGCGCTGGGCGACACCTTCCGCGAAATCAGCGAGGATGTCGCCACCCATGAGGCGGAGATGGCCGCCGCGCTCGACACCCAGCGCAAGCTGACCCGCGAAGTCCATCATCGCGTCAAGAACAACCTCCAGATCATCGCCAGCCTCATCAACCTCCATGCGCGATCGGCGCATGAGGCGGAGGCGGTGGAGGCTTATGCGTCGATCCAGCGCCGCGTCGACGCCCTGTCCGTGGTTCACCGCAATCATTTCGCCGAACTGGAGGAAAATCGCGGCGTCGGCGTGCGCCCGTTGATCAGCGAATTGTCCGCCAGCCTTCGCAGCACGGCGCCCGCGCAGGCGCGCCGTTTCGGCATTCAGCTCGATTGCGACGATCTGCATATCAGCCAGGATGTCGCCGTGCCGGTCGCCTTCCTGCTAACCGAGCTGGTCGAGCTGGCGATGCTGTCCGATCCGCACGCATCGATGCGAATTTCCGCCCATCGCGTACCGGAGGTGGCCGACCGTGCCCTGCTGCGCGTCACGTCCGGCGCGCTGCGCGCATCGGACGACATGGCCGCGCATCTTCAGGATCGCTATGGCCGGGTCCTGACCGGACTTTCACGCCAGTTGCGCGCGCCGCTCGATCATGATGCGGAAATCGGCGATTACAGCATCATGATAACGGTGGTTGCTTAAGCTGATTACTTAGGCTCGCTGGTAATCGCGCCGGAAATCGGCGGCAAAGCCTGCGAAGCGCTGCTCGGCGATGCTGGCGCGGATGGCTTGCATCAGATCCTGGTAAAAATGGATATTATGCTGCGTCATCAGCATCGCGCCGAGCATTTCGCCCGCCTTCACCAGATGATGCAGATAGGCCCGGCCCCATGTCGTGCACACCGGACAGCCGCAGCGCGGGTCGATCGGTCCCTGATCTTCCGCGAACCGGGCATTGCGGATGTTGAGCGGCCCGCCCCAGGTAAAGGCCTGGCCATTGCGCCCCGATCGGGTCGGCAGCACGCAATCGAACATGTCGATGCCGCGCTCTACCGCGCCGACGATATCGTCGGGCTTGCCCACGCCCATCAGATAGCGGGGGCGATCCGCAGGCAGCATGTCCGGCGCGAAATCGAGCGTCGCGAACATCGCCTCCTGCCCCTCGCCCACCGCAAGGCCACCCACGGCATAGCCGTCGAACCCGGTTTCGATCAGCCGTTGCGCCGATTCTCGTCGCAATGCTTCATCCAGCGATCCCTGCTGGATGCCGAACAAAGCCGCCCGATCCGCATGGTCGCCGCCCGCGTCAAAGGCGTCGCGCGAGCGTTTGGCCCAGCGCATCGATCGTTCCATCGAACGGCCAGCCTCCTCGTGAGTGCAGCCATTTTTGGTGCATTCGTCGAACGCCATGACGATGTCGCTGTCGAGCAACCGCTGGATTTCCATCGATCGCTCCGGGCTGAGCATATGCTTGGACCCGTCGATATGGCTGGAAAAGGCGACACCCTGCTCACTGATCTTCGTCAGCGCTGACAGGCTCATCACCTGATAGCCGCCACTGTCGGTCAGGATCGGCCGGTCCCACGCCATGAAGCCATGCAGGCCGCCCAGTCGGGCCATCCGCTCCGCGCCCGGCCGCAACATCAGATGATAGGTGTTGCCCAGAATGATATCGGCACCCGCCGCGCGCACTTCGGCCGGGCGCATCGCCTTGACCGTCGCGGCGGTGCCGACCGGCATGAAGGCAGGCGTGCGGATTTCGCCCCGGCGCATGGCAATGGCGCCGGTGCGGGCCTTGCCGTCCGTCGCGGCGATGGAAAAGGAAAAGCGTGGCCCGGTCACGCGCGCGCTCTAGGATCGAAAAGCCCGCGGCACAAGCGCCCCGGTGCGGGACGCGCCCGGTGTCAGCCGAATTTGCGCACGCCCTCGAACAAGGTCGTGGCATCGATGCAGAAGCCATCGACGCGCCGGTAACGGCCGACAAAACGCAGGCAATCCGCGGACATGCTGAGGGGCCAGATGCCCCCGTCGGCGGTCTGGAGCGAGAGAGTGACTCTTTTCGGGTCGGATCGATATGCGTGCATGGCACCAAAGGTAATTAATAAAGGTTAACAAAGCCCTGCGGCGGAACCTTAAATCACGACCGAAAGTATGTTTTGTTGCATAATCGTCACGCCATCGCGATTTCCCGGCGATTTCTGGCTGCATTACGGCAACAGTTACCATTAAAAAATCGTTAACGGAGGCCCCGATCCGCGAGGGACATTGCATCGGAATCGGAAGGCTGTTCTCTTGGCGCACGATCAAGACAGGGGTACGTCAGATGATAGATTCAGGCCGGTTTCACACCGGGAGAGAGGAAGCGGAAGCAATGTCCTCGCCACGACTGTCGGACGACGCCGATGATTTTTCGATTGCCGCTACGGAAGCCGCGCTTGCCAGCGAGCTTGGGCAGTCCACCCTGTTCGATCTGGGCCAGATCGAGGTCAATTGGGACACGCCTTCGAGCACGCTCTGGGCCTTCATGACCCCCGAAGAACGGCCCAATTACAACCTCAGCATGCTGCGCGACATCCGTAGCTGGCAGACCGAATCGAAACGGCTGTTCGACCGGGGCGACCTGCCGCTCAAATATATGGTACTCGGATCGCGCTTCCCCGGCGTCTTCAATCTGGGCGGCGATCTCGAACTGTTCGCGGCCTGTATCGAACGGGCGGATCTGCCGGGCCTCGTGCGCTATGGCCATTCCTGCATCGATGTCGTCCATCGCGCCTGGCGCAACGCCGACATGCCGGTGGTATCGGTCGCGCTGGCGCAGGGCGACGCACTGGGCGGCGGGTTCGAGGCGCTGTTGTGCTTCGACGTAGTGGTCGCCGAACGGCAGGCGCGCTTCGGCTTGCCCGAAATGCTGTTCGGTCTGTTCCCCGGCATGGGCGCCTATTCCATTCTCGCCCGCAAGCTGGGCCGCAGCATGGCCGAACGCATGATCCTGTCCGGCAAGGTCTATAGCGCCGAGGAAATGTACGACATGGGTGTCGTCACCATCCTGGCGGAAAATGGCGAGGGTGAGGAGGCCGTGCGCAATTACATCGCCGCCAACAATGCCCATCACGCCGGCCATGTCGGCGTGTTCCAGGCCGGACGGCGAGTGGACCCGCTCGACTATCAGGAACTAGTGGATATCGTTGAAAACTGGGCGGAAACCGCGTTGAAGCTCAACCCCAGGGACTTGCGGCTGATGCGGCGGCTGGCATCAGCGCAGACGCGGCTGCACAGTTGATGCCAGGCGGAGCGCCGGCCGAACCGGGTCAGGCGCTTCGGCTCATGAGCCAGGCGATATCGCGTTCGGGTTCGCGCATCGCCGCCATCATCTCCAGCAGGGCCTCGGCCGGGATGGGCCGGCTCAGCACGAAGCCCTGAACATTGGTGAATCCGGCCTCGCGGGCATAGGCGAGCTGATCCTCGGTCTCGATTCCTTCCGCCACGGTTTCGACATCGAGCGCGCGCGCCAGATAGGCGACCGACTGGGCGATGGCGCGGTCACGCGAATTTATCCCGACACCGCGAATGAAGCTTTGGTCGACCTTGATCGTGTCGAAGCTGTAGTCGCGCAGATAAGCGAGGCTGGAATAGCCCGTGCCGAAATCGTCCAGCGCCAGCCGCAGCCCGATCCGTTGCAGTTCCGACAGGATGATGTTGGTGCGGCCGCCATCTTCGAGGAAGATCGATTCCGTGACTTCCAGCTCAAGCCTGCGCGCCTTCAGCCCCGAATCGAGGAGCGCGCCGATCACGGCGCGCGGTAAACCGTCGGTTTTGATGAGCGCCGGCGATATGTTCACCGCCACGCGAATATCGTCATCCCATTCCATGGCGTCGCGACAGGCCCGGTCGAGCGCCCATTCGGTCATCGGTTCTATGAGCGCGCTGCTTTCCGCAATCGGTATGAACTCGGCTGGCGATATCCGGCCCAGCGTCGGATGTTCCCAGCGCATCAGCGCCTCGCAAATCGAAATCCGGCCGGTCACGGTGTCGAAGATCGGTTGATAATGCAGCACCAGCTCGTCGTTCGCGAGCGCGTTGCGCAGGCCCATTTCCAGTTCGTAGGTGCGGTTCTGCCGCTCTTTCATCGACCAGTCGAAGCGAACGTGCCGGTTCCGGCCGGCATTCTTGGCTTTATACAGCGCCATGTCGGCATTTTGCAGCAGTTCGTCGCTCTCGCGCCCGTCTTCCGGCGCGACGGCGATGCCCATCGAGGCCGTCACGGTCAGATGATAGCTTCCGACCTCGAAATCATAGGTGAATTCGCTCATCACATCGAGTGCGATCTGCTCGGCGATCACGGCATCGGCGTCGGGACAGATCAGGATGAATTCGTCACCGCCGAAGCGCGCGACATGGCCGCGACCGTCGAGCGCCCGCGACAGCCGCTCGGCGACCATGCACAAAAGCTGGTCGCCGACGATGTGGCCGAGCGAATCGTTGATCTCCTTGAAGCGATCGAGATCCATCCAGAACACCGACATCGGGTCCTGATCGGTCCACCGCTGCTCCGACAATTCCCGCAGGCGCATCTGCATCGCCATGCGATTTTCCACGCCCGTCAGGCTGTCAAAACGGGCCAGCCGCTCGAACTTGGTGGCGAGTTGCGATTTTTCATATTTGCCCTGCAACGCCTCGACGACGATGCGGTGGGTGGTGCGCGTGATTTCGGCCATGGCGAAGACCATGAGGAACAGCATCGCCGCCAGCACGCGATAGCCAAGACCGCCCGCCACGGCGAGGCCAAGGACCGTCGGCAGCAGCGCGAAGCACGTCTGGCCTATCGCCACCTGGACCCGTCCCGCATTGCGACCGGAAATGCCACCCGAATAGGCGGCGACCAGACAGACACTCAGAATATGCAGCGATGCGTCGTGGGTCAGGAACAGCGTCGCGAAGGCAAGGAGTCCCAGCAATGCGGCATAGCCCCAGGCGCCCAGTTCATAGGCGAGGCCCCAAAACTGCTTAATCCCGCCTTCCTGATGCGCATATTGCCGCTGGAAATAGACGGCCGAGATCGATCGGGACACGGCGACGATACAGATCAGGATCGCGATCGTCGTGATCGGGGGCCGAGCGGCATGGTAGGCGACGACCATGCTGAGCGCCCCGCCCGCGACCGCGCCGATCATCAGCGATGCCGGGGACGCATAGAGCGATTTGACGAGACTCGCCTCTACTTCAGCACTCTGCTGAGTTTCGGGCGCAAGGCGCGCGCGCAATTTTGCGCTCCAATGGCGAAGAAAGCGTGACACGTCTCGCCAACCTTGGCGGAACATGATTTCCATTTGGTAAATTACGGATTTTACAAATGATGCGACAACGGCGCTTCGGTCGGGGTTGCCCGCAGTCCAGCCCAGGATTGCAAGCCCCGTCTATCCCCAGCCGCCAGGTCATGATTAGGGAGACGCACATGCCGCGCAAAAGAAAGGGCCGGCGGATCGCTCCGCCAGCCCCGTTCCTGTCGTCAGGATAGCAAGACGTTCCTCACGATCGCTTCGCGGGCGAGCCGAAACCCGCCCGCATGCGACCGCTTTAGAAGTCCATGCCGCCCATGCCGCCCATGCCGCCGCCGGGCATGCCCATCGGCGCCTTGTCGTCGGCGGGCAGTTCGGCGATCGCCGATTCCGTCGTGATCAGCAGGCCGGCCACCGAAGCAGCGTCCTGAAGCGCGGCGCGAACCACCTTGGTGGGGTCGATGACACCCGATTCCACGAGGTTTTCGTAGACGTCGGTCGCAGCATTGAAGCCCTTGGTCTCGTCATTTTCGCGCAACAGATTGCCGGCGACCACGGCGCCGTCGACACCAGCATTCTGGGCGATCTGGCGCAGCGGCGCTTCGATCGCCTTGCGGATGATGTCGATACCACGGGTCTGGTCGTCGTTCGCGCCCTTGAGGCCTTCGAGAGCCTTGGTTGCGTAGAGCAGCGCCGTGCCACCACCGGGGACGATGCCTTCTTCGACAGCCGCGCGGGTCGCGTGGAGAGCGTCGTCGACGCGGTCCTTGCGCTCCTTGACTTCGACTTCCGAAGCGCCGCCGACCTTGATGACGGCCACGCCGCCGGCCAGCTTCGCCAGACGCTCCTGGAGCTTCTCGCGATCATAGTCCGAGGTCGTATTCTCGATCTGCTGACGGATCTGCTCGGTGCGGCCCTTGATCGAGTCATGGTCGCCAGCGCCATCGACGATGACGGTGTTGTCCTTGTCGATGGTGACGCGCTTGGCGGTGCCCAGCATCGCCAGCGTGACGTTCTCAAGCTTGATGCCGAGGTCTTCCGAGATCACTTCGCCCTTGGTCAGGACGGCGATGTCTTCCAGCATCGCCTTGCGACGATCGCCAAAGCCCGGCGCCTTGACGGCGGCGACCTTGAGGCCGCCACGCAGCTTGTTGACGACCAGCGTGGCCAGAGCCTCGCCTTCAATGTCCTCGGCGATGATCAGCAGGGGACGGCCCGACTGCACGACCGCTTCGAGGATCGGCAGAATCGACTGAAGGTTGCTGAGCTTCTTTTCGTGGATCAGGATGTAGGGATCGGCCAGTTCAACGGCCATCTTTTCCGGATTGGTCACGAAATAGGGCGACAGATAACCACGGTCGAACTGCATGCCTTCGACGACGTCGAGTTCGAACTCGAGACCCTTGGCTTCCTCGACGGTGATCACGCCTTCCTTGCCGACGCGCTCCATCGCTTCGGCGATCTTTTCGCCGACGACGGTATCGCCATTGGCGGAAATGATGCCGACCTGGGCGATTTCCTTGGTCCCGGCAACGGGCTTCGAACGTGCCTTGAGATCATCGACGACCTTGACGACGGCGAGGTCGATGCCGCGCTTGAGGTCCATCGGGTTCATGCCGGCGGCGACCGACTTCATGCCTTCGCGCACGATGGCCTGAGCCAGAACGGTCGCGGTGGTGGTGCCGTCACCGGCGATGTCGTTGGTCTTCGAAGCGACTTCGCGGACCATCTGCGCGCCCATATTCTCGAACTTGTCCTTAAGTTCGATTTCCTTGGCGACGCTGACGCCGTCCTTGGTGATGCGGGGCGCGCCGAAGCTCTTGTCGATGACGACGTTGCGGCCTTTTGGACCCAGCGTCACCTTGACCGCGTCGGCCAGGATGTCGACGCCGCGCAGAATGCGCTCACGGGCGTCGCGGGAGAATTTTACGTCTTTTGCAGCCATGGGTAAAAACCTCTTTTTTGCAAATTAGGGGAAGAAGAAAGTCCGATAGATCAGGCCCTCAGGCCCAGTCCGTCGCCTTTAGGCGACAACACCAAGGATGTCGGATTCCTTCATGATGAGCAGATCTTCACCGTCGACCTTGACCTCGGTGCCCGACCATTTGCCGAACAGCACGCGGTCGCCGGCCTTGACGTCGAGCGGCGTGACCTTGCCGTCTTCGGCCTTCGAGCCGGAACCGACGGAGACGATTTCGCCTTCCTGCGGCTTTTCCTTGGCGGTGTCGGGGATGATGATCCCGCCGGCGGTCTTCGCTTCCGCTTCGATGCGGCGGACGAGAACACGGTCGTGCAATGGACGAAATGCCATGTTGATTGCCTTTCCCTTCAATTTTGGGATCGGTGGAGCGCGCGGCGGCGGAATGTCCACCTGTCTGCCGTTCGCCCACCCTTCTCCCGATGAACCTGTGTTTGTTAGCACTCCTTCATGGAGAGTGCCAGCGCCGCCACATATGGCGCGATCGATCGCGGGGTCAAGGGGGATGAGCGCGCTTTTTGTCGCGGCGGCGGCGACAGGTCCAGCGATATGGGGCAGAAGGCGTCCGCAGCGCGGCCAACGCCTTGCCGATGCCCCTGCCCGCCCCTATTTCTCGCGCGTCACCGTTCAGAAAGGCTCAGCATGACCGATAGCGCTTATGTTCCCCCGCGCGTGTGGATCTGGGACAAGGATGCGGGCGGGCCTTTCGCCGCCACCAATCGCCCGATCGCCGGGCCGACGCATGACAAGGCGCTGCCGGTGGGGCGGCATCCGTTTCAGCTGTATTCGCTCGCCTCGCCCAACGGCCAGAAGGTCAGCATCATGCTGGAGGAATTGCTGGCGGCGGGCCATGCGGGCGCGGAGTATGACGCCTGGCTGATCCGCATCGGCGAGGGCGACCAGTTCGGCAGCGGTTTCGTGTCGGCCAACCCCAACAGCAAGATCCCGGCGCTGGTCGACCACAGCGTCTCCCCGCCGCAGCGCGTCTTTGAGTCCGGATCGATCCTGCTGTATCTTGCGGAAAAGTTCGGCGCATTTCTGCCGACCGATCCGGCGGCGCGGACGGAGGCGCTGTCCTGGCTGTTCTGGCAGATGGCGGCGACGCCGATTCTCGGCGGCGGCTTTGGCCATTTCTACGCCTATGCCCCGGAAAAATGGCAATATCCGATCGACCGCTATGCGATGGAGGTCAAGCGTCAGTTCGACGTGCTGGACCGGCAGCTGGCGGAAAACGACTATGTCGGGGGCCAGGAATATTCGATCGCGGATATCGCGATCTGGCCCTGGTATGGCGGTCTGATCCTGAACAATGTCTATGAAGCGGCGGAGTTTCTCGACGTGAGAAGCTATAAGAATGTCGTGCGCTGGGCCGAACAGATCGCCGCCCGCCCCGCCGTCAAGCGCGGCCGCATCGTCAACAAGGCGTTCGGGCCGCTGGAAGAGCAGTTGCACGAGCGGCATGACGCGAGCGACTTCGACACCCGGACGCAGGACAAGCTGGAACCGAGCGCGGCGTGAAACCTGAAGGCGGCGCTTACCCCGCCGCCTTCACAATCTCCGCCCAGGCCGCTTCGTCGATCACCGCGATGCCGAGCGCGGCGGCCTGTTTGAGCTTGGAACCGGCCCCCGGCCCGGCCACCACCAGATCGGTTTTGGCGCTGACCGATCCTGCCGCCTTCGCGCCGAGCCTCTCGGCCTGCGCCTTCGCCTCGTCGCGGCTCATGGTTTCGAGTTTGCCGGTGAACACCACGGTTTTGCCGGTGACTTCACTGGCCTGCGTTTCGACCACCGTGTCGGGCGGTGACACTTCGCGCAGCAGGTCGTCCCACGCCTCGACATTATGCGGTTCGTGGAAGAAATCGGCGAGCGCATGGCCGACCGCCGCGCCGACATTTTCCACGCCGATCCGCTCCGCGATCGCCTTGTCCAGCCTGTTATGGAAGCGATGCGGCTCCTCGCCCTCCAGCGGCACGGTCGCGTCGCGCAGGGCGATGATGTCGCGCGCGAGCGCCTCGACCGCGCGCAGGCTGACATAGCGTTTGAGCAGATCGCGCGCCGTCACCGCGCCGACATGGCGGATACCGAGGCCGAACAGCAGCCGTGCGCCATCGGGCGATCGCTTGGCCTCGATCGCCGCGAGCAGATTGTCGACGGATTTTTCCTTCCACCCCTCGCGCGTCAGCAATTCGACGCGATGGGCGGAGAGGCGGAAGATGTCGGCAGGCTCCCGGATCCAGCCGAGGTCGAGAAACTCCTGGATCGTTTTTTCCCCCAGACCCTCGATATCCAGCGCGCCGCGGCTGACGAAATGGCGCAGCCGCTCGAACCGCTGCGCCGCGCAGATAAGGCCGCCGGTGCAGCGAATATCAACCTCGCCCTCCTCGCGCACCGCTTCCGATCCGCAGACCGGGCAATGATCGGGATAGAGAAAGGGATCGCGCGGCTCGTCGCGGGTCAGATTTTTCACGACCTGCGGAATGACGTCGCCCGCGCGCTGCACGACGACGCGGTCGCCGGGGCGCACGCCCAGCCGCGCAATCTCGTCGGCATTGTGCAGCGTCACGTTGGAGACGACCACGCCGCCCACCGTCACCGGGGTCAGCCGTCCCACCGGCGTCAGCTTGCCGGTGCGGCCGACCTGGATATCGATCGCCTCCAGCGTGGTTTGCGCCCGTTCCGCCGGGAATTTATGGGCGATGGCCCAGCGCGGGGCCTTGGCGACAAAGCCCAGCCGCTGCTGCCAGTCGAGCCGGTCGACCTTGTAGACGACGCCGTCGATATCGAAGGGCAGTTCGGCGCGCACCGCTTCGATGCCGCGATAATGGGCGATCAGGGTTTCGAGCGTGTCGACGCGGGTCAGCATGTCCGACACCGGCAGACCCCAGCGCGCAATCGCCTGCATGACGCCAAGTTGCGTATCCGCCGGAACCGCCGAATGCGCGCCCCAGCCATGGGCGAGGAAGCGCAGCGGCCGGCTGGCGGTGACGGCGGCGTCCTTCTGCCGCAGCGACCCCGCCGCCGCATTGCGCGGATTGGCGAACTGGCGCGCCTTGTCCGGCTCGTCCGCCTCCGCCAGCAACCGGGCGTTGAGGGCGGCGAAATCCGCCTTGGCCATATAGACCTCGCCCCGGATCTCGAACAGGTCGGGCACGTCCGCGCCGGTCAGGTGCTGCGGGATATCGGCGATGGTGCGCACATTGGCGGTCACATCCTCGCCGGTCGCGCCGTCGCCGCGCGTCGCCGCCAGCACCAGCGCGCCCTGTTCATAGCGCAGCGAGCAGGACAGGCCGTCAATCTTCGGTTCCGCCGTCAGCGCAACGGGCACATCCTCCGCCAGCGCCAGAAAGCGGCGCACACGGGCGATGAACTCGGCGATATCCTCGTCGGCAAAACCATTGTCGAGGCTCATCATCCGCTGGGCATGGGCGACTTTTTTTAGCGCGGAGGTTGGCGCGGCCCCGACCTGCCGGCTTGGCGAATCGGCGCGGACGAGATGGGGAAAGGCTTCTTCGATCGCGCTGTTCTCGCGGATCAGCGCGTCATAGTCGGCGTCGCTGATCTCCGGCGCATCGCGATCATGATAGAGCCGGTTGTGGCGGGTGATCTCCTTCGCCAGCCGCATCAGGCGATTGGCGGCTTCGGCGTCGGTCAGGGAGGCGGGGTCGGTCATAGGCCCTCATAACCACCGAAGCCGCGACGAAGGAAGCGATTACACTTCCAGCAGCCGCTCCGCCTGCGCTCTCGCCTCCGCCGTAATCTCCGCGCCCGAGAGCATGCGCGCGATTTCCTCGCGCCGTTCCACCTCCGCAAGCGCGTGGACGCCGGTGCGCGTCACTGCGCCGTCACTCGCCTTCGCGATCAGCATATGCGCCGCGCCGCGCGCCGCCACCTGCGGGCTGTGGGTGACGACGAGAATTTGGTTGGTCTGCGCCAGCCGGGCGAGCCGCTCGCCGATCGCCGAAGCGACCGCGCCACCCACGCCCCGGTCGATCTCGTCGAAGATCAGCGTGTCGGCCCCGCCCTGCTCCGCCAGCGCGACCTTGAGCGCCAGAATGAAGCGTGACAATTCGCCGCCGCTCGCAATCTTGACCAGCGGGGCGAAGGGCGCGCCGGGGTTGGTGGAAATCTCGAACTCCACCCGGTCCATGCCCTGCGGACCCCATTGCGCTGCATCGAGCGGCGCGACCACGGTGCGGAAGCGCGCGGCGTCGAGCTTGAGCGGCGCGAGTTCGCCCGCCACCGCCACGTCCAGCTTGCCGGCCGCCAGCTGGCGCTCGCCCGACAGCGCCTGCGCCGCCTTGCGATAGGCCGCCGCCCGCGTCGCGAGCGCGTCTATGAGCGCAGCGACATGCTCCGCCCCGCCCTCGATCGCCGCCAGCCGCGCCGCCATCTCGTCGCGCAGCGTCGCCAGATCGTCGGCCTGCACCTGATGCTTGCGCGCGAGGCCGCGCAGGTCGAACAGGCGGGTCTCGATCCGGTCGAGCCGCGCCGGATCGAAACTCAGCGCCTCGGCGACCTGGGACAGACGATCCTCCGCCTCCCCCGCCTCCACCACGGCCCGGTCGAGCGCGGCCAGCACTTCGGCAAGCGGCGCATAGTCGGGCGCGATCCGGTCGAGCCGCCGCGCCGCCTGCCGCAACTGGGCGAGGCCGCCGTCCGATCCGGTCAGGCAATCGGTCACGGCGGACAGGTCGTCCGCCAGCCGCGCGCCCTTCTGCATCGTCGCGCGCTCCTCCGCGAGCGTCGCCTCCTCTCCCGTTTCGGGGCCGAATTGCGTCAGTTCCTCGACCGCATGGGTCAGGTAATCGCGGTCGCGTGCAGCCGTTTCCACGGTGGCCCGCGCCTCCGCCAGCGCAGCCTCCGCCGCGCGCCATGCGCCATGCGCCGCGCTGACGGCTGCGGTATCGCAGCGGCCATAGGCATCGAGCAAGGCACGATGGCCGCGCGGGTTGAGCAGGCCCCTGTCGTCATGCTGACCATGGATTTCCACCAGCGCACCGCCCAGTTCGCGCAGCAGCGCCGCCGAACAGGGCTGGTCGTTGATGAAGGCGCGGCTGCCGCCATCGGCTTTCAGCACGCGGCGGATGATGAGCGGCTCGCCCGGTTCCAGGTCGATGGCGTTGTCGGCCAGCATCGCGATCGCGCGATGGCGGGCTGGCGGCGCGTCGAAAGTGGCGGTGACGCTCGCCTGCGCCTCGCCATTGCGCACCAGGCCGCTGTCCGCCCGCATGCCGAGCGCCAGCCCGAGCGAGTCGAGCAGGATCGACTTGCCCGCCCCCGTCTCCCCGGTCAGCACGCCAAGGCCCGGCCCGAATTCCAGATCCAGCGCCTCGATGAGGACGATGTTGCGGATCGAAAGAGCGGTCAGCATGCCGCGCTTCTACCCGTTAAGAGTTGGTTTGGAAATGCGCCTTTGGCGCATCCGCAAACTGAAATGCGCTCTTTCGCGCATTTCCAAACAGACTCAGAGACACACGAAAGAAATGGCGGGGATCAGGCCTTCGCGCCATGTTCCCGGATCAGCTTGAACGACCGCTCATACCATTTGGAGCCGGGATAGTTGGCGCCAAGCACGGCGGCGGCTTTCTTCGCCTCTTCGGGGATGCCGAGCGAGAGATAGCTTTCGACCAGCCGCTCCAGCGCTTCGGGCGTATGGGTCGTGGTCTGATATTTGTCGACCACGACGCGGAAGCGCAGCGTCGCCGCGATCCACTGGCCACGGCGCTGATAGAAGCGGCCGACTTCCATTTCCTTGCCCGCCAGATGGTCGTTGACCAGATCGAGCTTCAACCGCGCATCGGCGGCATAGCGCGTCTCGGGATAGCGACGGATCAGTTCGCCCAGCGAATCGAGCGACTGCTGCGTGATCTTCTGGTCGCGGGTGACGTCGGCGATCTGCTCATAATAGCACAGCGCGACGAGATAATAGGCGTAGGGCGCATCCTTGCTGCCGGTATGGATCGACAGGAAGCGCTGCGCCGCGGCGATCGACTCATTATAGTCCCGATTCATATAATAGCTGAACGCGGCCATCAGCTGCGCGCGGCGCGCCCAGGGCGAATAGGGATGCTGGCGTTCCACCTCGTCAAACAGCGCGGCGGCGAGTTTATACTGGCCGCGATCCAGCCGCGCCTTGCCGCTATTATAGAGGGTCGACACATCGCGCGCGACATATTGCGTGTCGGACTTGTTCTTCGATGTCGCACACCCCGTCAGCACAGGGGCGCAAAGCAGGACCAGGGCGGTGGCCGCGCCGATGCGCGTCATGGTTTTCGTCAGCATGCGCCGGGTCATAGCCGAGCGGATCGCCCGCGCCAAGCGTCAGAATGCGGCTGGCGTACCGGCGCGGGTGGCGGGCATGGTCAGGCAGGCGATCGTGCCGCCTTCGGCGCGCCGATCCAGCCTGAAATGACCGCCAAACTGCGCCGCCAGCGCCCGCGCGATCCGCAGCCCCAGGCTCTCGCTCCCGCCCAGATCGAAGCCATCCGGCAGGCCGTGGCCATCATCGGCCAGTCGCAGCGCCAGATCCTTGCCCTCGTGACTCACCGACAGGCCGATCGCGCCGCCGCGCGCGGCAAAGCCATGTTCGATCGCATTGCTCATCGCTTCGGTCACGATCAGCGCCACCGGCACCATGACATGCGGGTCCAGCACCAGCTCGTCTGGGGCGTCGATCGACAGGCGGATATCGCTCCGCCCGCTCGCGGCGAGAATATCGTCCGCCAGCATCGCAAGGAACGCGCGGAGCGCCTGCCCCGGCCCGGCCGGATCATAGAGCGCGCGGCTGATCTTGCCGACCAGCGCAAGCCGCGCCGACGCCTCGTCCAGCGCCTTGCGGGCATATTCGTCATCGATATTCCGCCGCTGGAGCGAGAGCAGCGCGGCCACCACCTGAAGATTGTTCGACACGCGATGCTGCAATTCGTGGAACAGCAGCTCGCGATTTTCGGCCAGCGCACGGCTGCGCTCACGTTCGATGGCAAGGTTGAAATTGGCGCGCTGCATCAGGTGGATGAGGGCGATGTCGACGCCCACGACCCCGGCATAGAAGCACAGCGCCAGCGCGACGGCCGGGTTGAAGGCGAAGCTGCGGTCGGGGGAAATGAACAGATACCAGGACAGCAGGCCGCACAGGATGGCGGCATAAATCCCCGGCCTGACGCCAAACAGGAACGCGGCCAGGATGACCGCCGGAAAGAAGGAGACGAAGGGATAGCCGATCGGCAGGATCGTCATCGCCGTGAGACGCAGCGCCACAGCGATGACGCACAGCAGCGTCGTGAAGAGATAGGCCAGCCCGGGCCGGTGGAGCACCAGCGGCAGGCGTTCGGCGAACCGATCATTACTGCGTTGCATATTTCCCCCCAACCGATCGTTACCCTATCAAAACTTTCCTCCGTGACCATTGATCAAAATCAGCATGGGACGCCGGGCATTAAAAAAGGCGCCCGGTCGAAACCGGACGCCCCTTTTTTGTGTGGCGAAGCCGATCAGTCCTGCGTCAGGAAGTCGGGCAGGCCCGCGTTGGAGCCGTCATCGTCATTCTTGCCGCCAGTGTCCGAACGCTCGCTGCGTTCGCGACGCGGGCCGCGATCGCCGCCCCGTTCGCCACCACGGCCGCCGCCGTCACGACGCGGGCCACGACCACGATCACCACGGTCGCCGCGATCACCACGGGGTTCACGCGGTTCGCGGGCCGGACGGGTATCCTCCAGCTCGGCGCCGGTTTCCTGATCGACGACGCGCATCGACAGGCGCACCTTGCCGCGCGGATCGATTTCGAGGACCTTGACCTTCACTTCCTGGCCTTCCGACACGACGTCGGTCGGCTTTTCGACACGCTCGTTGCGCATCTCGGACACGTGGACGAGGCCGTCCTTGCCGCCCATGAAGTTCACGAACGCGCCGAAATCGACGATGTTGACGACCTTGCCGTCATAGACCTTTCCGACTTCCGCTTCCTGCGTGATGCCGAGGATCCACTTGCGCGCGGCCTCGATCTGCGCCGGATCGGACGAGCTGATCTTGATCAGGCCTTCGTCGTCGATGTCGACCTTCGCGCCGGTTTCGGCGACGATTTCGCGGATCACCTTGCCGCCGGTGCCGATGACTTCGCGGATCTTCGACTTGTCGATCTGCAACGTCTCGATGCGCGGGGCGTGGGCCGAAAGCTCGGTGCGGGTCGAGGACAGCGCCTTGCTCATTTCGCCAAGGATGTGCGCGCGGCCTTCCTTCGCCTGGTTGAGCGCGACTTCAAAGATTTCCCGCGTGATGCCGGCGATCTTGATGTCCATCTGCATCGTCGTGATGCCGACTTCGGTGCCCGCGACCTTGAAGTCCATATCGCCCAGATGATCTTCGTCACCCAGAATGTCGGACAGGACGGCGAAGTCCTTGCCTTCGAGGATCAGGCCCATGGCGATACCCGAAACGGGGCGCTTCAACGGCACGCCCGCATCCATCATCGACAGCGAACCGCCGCACACCGTCGCCATCGAGGACGAACCGTTCGACTCGGTGATGTCGGAGAGGACGCGGATCGTATAGGGGAACTCGTCCTTGGTCGGCAGCACGGGGTGCAGCGCGCGCCAGGCGAGCTTGCCGTGCCCTACTTCGCGACGACCCGGCGCGCCGAAGCGGCCGACTTCACCGACCGAATAGGGCGGGAAGTTATAGTGCAGCATGAAGTTTTCATAATGCAGGCCGGTCAGGCCGTCGATCATCTGCTCCGATTCCTTGGTGCCCAGGGTGGTGGTGCAGATCGACTGGGTTTCGCCGCGCGTGAACAGCGCCGAACCATGAGTGCGCGGCAGGAAGCCGACCATCGCCTCGATCGGACGGATCTGGGTGGTCGAGCGGCCATCGATACGGCTGCCGTCCTTGAGGATCGCGCCACGCACGATTTCGGCTTCCAGCTTCTTGGTGAGCTTGATGCCGGCCATGACGGTCTGCGCGTCGAGACCCTCGGCGGTGAACGATGCCTTCGCCTTGGCGCGGGCTTCGTTCAGCAGGTTGGAGCGGGCAGACTTGTCGGTGATCTTGTAGGCGGCGGCGATATCCGCGCCGATCAGCTTCTTGAGCTTGCCCTTCAGATCGCCAAGATCATCGCCCTTGGCCATGTCCCAAGGCTCCTTGGCGGCCTTTTCGGCGAGCTTGATGATCGCTTCGACGATCTTCTTGCTGGCGTCATGCGCGAACAGGACGGCGCCCAGCATGACCTCTTCCGAAAGCTCCTTCGCTTCGGATTCGACCATCATCACCGCGTCATGCGTGGCGGCGACGACCAGATCGAGTTCGCCGGCCTTCGCCTGATCCAGCGAGGGGTTGAGGATATATTCGCCATCCTGATAGCCGACGCGCGCCGCGCCGATCGGACCCATGAAGGGCACGCCCGACAGGGTGAGCGCAGCCGAAGCGGCGATCATCGCGACGATATCCGGCTCGCTTTCGCCATCGAACGACAGCACCTGCGCGATGACGTTGATTTCGTTGTAGAAACCTTCGGGGAAGAGCGGACGGAGCGGACGGTCGATCAGGCGGGAAACCAGCGTTTCCTTTTCCGTCGCGCCGCGCTCACGCTTGAAGAAGCCACCCGGAATGCGACCGGCGGCCGAATATTTTTCCTGATAGTGAACGGTCAGCGGGAAGAAATCCTGCCCGTCCTTCACCGATTTGGCGGCGGTCACGGCGCACAGCACCACGGTCTCGCCATAGGTGGCCAGCACGGCGGCGTCGGCCTGACGCGCGATGCGGCCGGTTTCGAGGGTCAGCGTCTTGCCGGCCAGCTCGATCGAAACTTTCTTGACATCAAACATAGATTTTTCCTTTGCCCGCATCGGCCCTATTGCCGGGCGGGGCCTGTAGTCGCGGGCTAAACCGGCCTGCGGCGGTGTGGGGCAGTCATCTGGCCCCTGTGGGGAACATGGTGCCGAATTGCCCATGTCCCGGAATCAGAAACGGCCCCGCATGGGGGCCGTCCCTTTGAAGGTCCGCGTTACTTGCGCAGGCCCAGCTTGGCGATCAGGTCGGTGTACCGCGCCTGATCCTTCTTCTTGAGATAGTCCAGAAGCGAACGACGCTTGTTGACCATCATCAACAGACCGCGACGGCTGTGATTATCCTTGTGGTGACCCTTGAAATGCTCGGTCAGGTTTACGATCCGCTCGGTCAGGATCGAAACCTGAACCTCGGGGGAACCCGTATCGCCTTCGGCGCGAGCATGTTCCTTGATCAGCGCTTCCTTGCGCTCAGCCGTAATCGTCATCTATTCTTCTTCCTTCGACATCAGGTTGAAACCGCGCACCACCCGGATTTCTCCGGCTTCCACATTCACCAGGGCAACCGGGACAATCCCGTCGATGGCGAGGTGGAGACCAGTGGCGATGCGCGCCCCGTCCAGTATGCGCCCCTGGCGGAGCGCCAGCGCCTGATCGGGGTTCACCGACAGAGCCGGGATGTCGTCCAGCCCTGTCGTCAACGGCAGCAAAAGCTGGCCGATGGCGCGCTCGTTAGCAGCCTGCCGCAATTTGTCCAGCGAAATTGCCATGTCCAGCCCGAACGGACCGGCCTTGACGCGGCGAAGCATGGTGACGTGCCCCACTGTACCGAGCGCCAACGCGATGTCGCGGGCGAGGCTGCGGATATAGGTGCCCTTCGACACGTGCGCGGTGAGGGTAAGCGAGTCGAGGGTGCCTGCTTCGGCTGGACTATGCGCGCTCAGCGCATGGATCGTCACCGACCGCTGCTTCATCTCCACATCCTGCCCGGCGCGCGCCAGATCATAGGCGCGCTGGCCGTCGATCAGGATGGCGCTATAGGCGGGCGGCGCCTGTTCGATGGGACCGGTGAAGCGCGGCAGGATCGCCTCCACCTCCGCCAGCGTAGGGCGATGATCGCTGGTCGCGACCACCGCGCCTTCCAGATCGAGCGTATCGGTCTGCGCCCCGAACGCCACCGTGAAATCGTAAATCTTGTCGCTGTCGAGCATCCGTCCGGCGAGCTTCGTCGCCTCGCCGATCGCCACCGGCAGGACACCGGTCGCCAGCGGATCGAGCGTGCCGCCATGCCCGACCTTGCATTTGCCCGCGCCGCTTTCCCGCAGCGCGCGCTTGACCGCCGCGACCGCCTGCGTCGAGCCAAGGCCATGGGGTTTATCAAGGATGATCCAGCCGTGCATCGCCCGCCCCTATCGCGCGGCGATGAGCGTGTCAGCCCTTCATTCGCGGTTCAACGCGCGGTCGGGGCGACGCTCTTGAGAAATCGGACCAGCGCGTCGGCGAGCGTGATGCGCTTGTCGGAAAAGCTGTGGTCGGTCGGCCAGACCATCAGTTGCGCATCCGGATTGCCGCCCTGCGCTTCCGCCGCCAGCCGCCGCGCGGTTGCGCCGATCCCCCGCTCCGCCCCGACGATGGTCAGCGGCCGACGGGCATAGGCGACCAGACGACGAGCGAGATCGAACCTCTCGGCGTTCGTCCTGATCTCGGCGGTCAGGCTGTCATAGGTCGCGCCCGCCAGCGGCGGCAGGTCGCCCGCGACCTCCGCTTTCCAGGCGGCCTCGCCCTGCGGCGTGGCGAGCGATGCCGCCGTTTCCGCAGGGTTCCACGGGTCGATCAGGAACAGCCCCGCAACTCGTGGCTCGGCAGCGGCCGCGTCGGCAGCCATGAAGCCGCCCATGCTGTGCCCGGCGGCGACGATCGCGCTCGTATCGATGCGATATTTCACCACCGTCGAGGATTGTTCGAGAAACAGCAACGCCGACCATGCGTCCTGCGCGGCGTGGGTAAAGGAAAAGACACCCGGACTGCCCCAGGAGCCGCGATAATGGAGCGTCAGCACATTCCATCCCGCGCGCCGCGCCGCTTGCGCCAGATCGAGATTCTGCTCGTTGCCGGGAAAGCCGTGGAGCAGCAGCAGCGTCGGATGCGTGCCCGCCCCCGCTGCGCGATACATCACCGCGTTCATCGCGCCGCCATCCACGGGGATGACGAAGGCGTCCATGCCAGCGGGATAGGCAGCATCGGGCGCCGGGTCCGCAATGACGGCGGGATGCACCGGCGGCTCCTTCGCCGCCGCTGGTCCCGCCAGCAGGGCCAGCGCCATCGCCAGTGTCTTAAGCTGCTTCATCGCCTTATCCCCCAATGGATCGCCTGCGGGAAAGACGATGGTAGCGGCGGCGGACCGTCGCTGTCGATGTCATTCCTCGTCGGGCGTCGTCAAATCCTGCGCCACTTTGGGATCGCGCAGCAGCTTGTCGATATGGCTGCCCTCGTCGAAACTGTCGTCGGCGAGGAATTTGAGCTTGGCGGCATATTTGAGCGCCATGCGATGCGCCACCTCGCGCTGGAGATAGGCGGTGTTGGTGCGCAGCGCCTTGAGCACCGCGTCCTCGTCGCGCCCCAGCAGCGGCTTGATGAAGATGGTCGCGTGGCGCAGGTCGGGCGACATGCGCACTTCGGTGACGCTGACGACATGCTTTGCCAGCACATCGTCATGCACGTCGCCCCGCGCGAGGATATCGGACAATATATGCCGCACCTGTTCGCCGACGCGAAGCAGACGGACGGACGGACCTTCGCCTTGATGGGCCATATTTTACCGCTCCCCCCTCCCCGCCAAGGGAGGGGTTCCAGAATGGATCACAGCGTCCGCACGCGCTCTTCGACCTCGAACAGTTCCAGCGTATCGCCCGCCTTGATGTCGTTAGTATCCTGAAGCACCGCGCCGCATTCCATGCCCGCGCGGACTTCGGACACATCGTCCTTGAAGCGCCGCAGCGAATGGATGACGGTCTTGGACACGATGACATCGTCGCGGGTGAGGCGCGCGTTGAGCCCCTTGCGGATAATGCCTTCCTTGACGAGCAGACCGGCGGCCTTGTCCTTCTTGCCGGCCGGGAAAACCTGCAACACTTCGGCGCGGCCGACGATGGTTTCGATCCGCTCCGGCGCGAGCTGGCCCGCCATTTCGTTGCGGACTTCCTCGATCAGGTCGTAGATCACGTCATAATAGCGCAACGACACCTTGTCCCGCTCGGCGAGCGGACGCGCCTTGGCATTGGGACGCACGTTGAAGCCGATCAGCGGCGCACGGCTGGCGGCGGCCAGCGTCACATCGCTCTCGGTGATCGCGCCGACGCCCGAATGCAGGATGCGCACCTTGATCTCGTCGGTGGAGATGCGGTTGAGCGAATTGACGATCGCCTCGACCGACCCTTGGACGTCGCCCTTGATGACCACCGGATACTCGATCATCGTCGTGTTCAGCGCCGAGAACATATGTTCAAAGCTGGTCGGCGCGTTGGTCGTCCGCTTCTTGGTCGCCTGTTCCTGACGATAGGATGCGACTTCGCGCGCTCTCGCCTCATTTTCCACCACGCTCAGCTGATCGCCGGCCATCGGCACGCCCGACAGGCCAAGGATCTCGACCGGGGTCGAAGGACCCGCGACCTTGATATTCTGGCCCTTGTCGTTGACGAGCGCGCGCACCTTGCCGCTTTCCGCACCGATGACGAAGGTGTCGCCAACCTTGAGCGTACCCTTGCGGACCAGCACGGTCGCGACCGCGCCACGGCCCCGGTCGAGCTGCGCTTCGATCACATTGCCTTCGGCGGGGCGATCGGGATTGGCCGACAATTCCATGACTTCGGCCTGCAACAGGATCTTTTCGATCAGCTCGTCCAGACCCGTCTTCTTGAGCGCGGATACTTCGACATCCTGCACGTCGCCGCCCATATCCTCGACCACGATCTCCTCGCTCAGCAGGCGCTCGCGCACCTTCTGCGGATTGGCTTCGGGCTTGTCGACCTTGTTGATCGCCACGATCATCGGCACACCGGCCGCCTTGGTATGGCGGATCGCCTCGATCGTCTGCGGCATCAGGCCGTCATCGGCCGCCACCACGAGGATGACGATATCGGTGACGTTCGCGCCACGCGCGCGCATTTCCGAAAACGCTTCATGGCCCGGCGTATCGAGGAAGGTGATGACATCGCCATTCTTGGTCGTCACCTGATAGGCGCCGATATGCTGGGTGATGCCACCGCTCTCGCCGGCCACGACATCGGTGCCGCGCAGCGCGTCGAGCAGGCTGGTCTTGCCATGATCGACATGGCCCATGATCGTGACCACGGGCGCACGATGCTTGAGCGTTTCGGGCGCATCGACATCGCCCTCAATCCCAGCTTCGACATCGGCTTCGGACACGCGCTGGATGCGGTGGCCGAATTCCTCGACCAGCAGTTCGGCGGTATCCTGATCGATCGGCTGGTTAAGCGTGACCGCAGTGCCCATCTTGAACAGCGACTTGACCAGATCCGCGCCCTTTTCGGCCATACGGTTGGCGAGTTCCTGCACCGTGATGCTTTCCGGCACGACGACGTCGCGCACCTGCTTCTCACGTTGCTGCGCGCCGCCCGCGAAATGGGCGCGGCGTTCCTTTTCACGCGCACGCTTGAGCGCGGCGAGGCTGCGGGCGCGGGCGCTGTCGTCGTCGGCGAGCGCCTTCGTCACGGTCAGCTTGCCGGCCTGGCGGCGATTATCTTCGCCACGCTTGGCGCGATCGGTCTTGGGTGGCTCGGGCCGCTTGATCGGCGCTACGGGCGTGAAGCGGCGCGGCGGCGGCGTGGTGGATGCGGTCGTCGGTGCCGCCTCCGGAGCGGCAGCCTCCTCGACCACAGGAGCAGCGGGAGCCGCAACAGCCTCGGGCGCGACAGGAGCGGCTGGCGCTTCTACGGCTGCGGGCGCGCTCTCGACCTTCGCATTTTCGGCAGGCGGATTTTCCGCGGCCTGACGAGCTTCCTCGCTGCGGCGCTTTTCATCCTCGGTGGCGGCCAGACGCGCCGCATCCTCGCGACGACGCGCGTCTTCGAGCGCGTTCATGCGCGACTCTTCGGCCTCGCGCAGCAGCTTGGCCTGCAATTCCTGACGCGACATCAGGCTGGACTGGGGCGCGGACGTCGGCCGGGGGGCCGGCTGCTGCGCGCGCGGCGGCGGCGCGGCGGGTACGGGCGCGGCGGCGACGGGCGCGGGCGTCGGATCGGGCTGGGGCGCGACGGCTGGCGCTTCGCCGGGCTTGCCCAGGATGCGGCGCCGCTTCACCTCGACCACGACCGTATTCTTGCGGCCATGGCTGAACTGCTGCTGCACCTGACCGGATTCCACGGTCCGCTTGATGCCCAGCGGCTTGCGACCCAGAACCGGCTTGTCTTCCTTGCTGTCACTCATACGACTGAACTTAACCCTTCACTTGCATCACCGGCCGGCATGTCCGCCGACGCATCATTTCATGCAACCTTGGCGCCCGGCGCATCGGCGGAGTCCTGCTCCCCCTGCACGGGCGCCTCGGTAGCGCAACCCAGATAGCTTTCCAAACGGCCCAGGGCCGCGCGCAGACGCATTGCCGCGCGCGAGTCGGTCACCGCGATATGGACGACATTATCGCGCCCCATTGCCATAGATAGGGCGTCGCGGTCCACAGGCAAGACGAGGCCGGCCAGATCCGTGCCCTCCGCTTCCTGTCCGACACGCAGCGCCTGATCCAATTTACGATTGCCGTCCGCCGCCGCATCGCCCGCGTGCAGCAGCAGATGGACGATGCCCTTGCGGCACGCCACCTCGATCTTTTCCGATCCGGTGAGCAGCATGGACGCCTTCGCCTCCAGCCCCAGCCGGTCGAGCAGCGCCTTGCGCAAGCCCGTTTCGATCAGGTCGGCCAGTCCATCGGGAAGATGCAGGTCGCCCGTCTTGAACGAACGGGCGAGCGCCCCTTTGAGCTTGCCCTTGGCCAGCGCGGTTTCGAGTTCGGCGCGTGTGACGCCGATCCACGCGCCGCGCCCCGGCGCCTTGGCGCGGATATCGGGCAGCACCTGTCCCTCGGGTCCCACCGCCAGCCGGACCAGCATGTCCGGGTCGGCCCGGTCGCCGGTCAATATGCATTTGCGTTCGGTCATGCCTGTCCCTCCGCGTTAACGGACGACCATGCAACCCCGAAGCTGTCGAGAGCGCCTAACCTCTCATTGGGGAGAGACCGCAGCATTGGCGTCCTCCCTTGGCTGGAGGTCTGGCCCTGGATGGGGGGCAGGCGCGCGATCGGCGAGCAACTGACCGCCAGCACCGTAATTTTCCGTCGACACTTCCGTAATGGTGACCTGCACCGCAGCCGCCGGCTTCCCGAGCCGCTCCATGAGCGACCGGGTGACGTCGGCGACCAGCGCGGCTTTCTGCTTGCGCGTGGCGGTGCCAGCCAGACGGATATCGACGAACGGCATGGGGATCAGGCTTCCTCGTCCTCGAACCAATGCGCGCGGGCGGCCATGATGATCTCATTGCCCTGCTCGTCCGACAGGCCATAGGCGGCGAGCACCCCGCCCTTGTCCTCGGTCGCTTCGGTCTTGCGGCGGCGCTGGTCGACGCGCTTCTTCTGCACCAGTTCGTCGGTGGCGAGATCGGCCAGATCGTCCAGCGTCTTGATGCCCGCCTTGCCCAGCGTCACCAGCATCGCTTCGGTCAGATGCGGAATTTCCGCCAGCGCATCTTCGACGCCCATCGCCTGACGCTCTTCGCGCGCGGCGGCTTCCCGGCGATCGAGCGCTTCCTGCGCGCGGTTCTGCAATTCGGCGGCGAGATCGTCGTCAAAGCCTTCGATCGAGGCCAGCTCGTCGATGCTGACATAGGCGACCTCTTCCAGCTCGCCAAAGCCTTCGGCGACCAGCAGCTGCGACAGCGTTTCGTCCACGTCCAGTTCGCTCTGGAACAGTTCGGAGCGGGTGACGAATTCCTTCTGGCGCTTCTCGCTGGCGTCGGCTTCGGTCATGATGTCGATCGCCTTGCCGGTCAGCTGACTGGCGAGACGGACATTCTGGCCGCGACGGCCGATGGCGAGGCTGAGCTGGTCGTCGGGAACGACGACTTCGATCCGCTCCTCTTCCTCATCGATGACGACGCGGCTGACCTGAGCGGGCTGAAGCGCGTTGACGACGAAGGTCGCCGTATCTTCGGACCAGGGGATGATGTCGATCTTTTCGCCCTGCATTTCCTGCACGACGGCCTGCACGCGACTGCCCTTCATGCCGACGCAGGCGCCGACCGGATCGATGCTGCCATCCCGGCTGATGACGCCGATTTTCGCGCGCGACCCCGGATCACGGGCAGCGGCCATGATGGTGATGACGCCATCATAGATTTCGGGGACTTCCTGCGCGAACAGCTTCTTCATGAATTCGGGATGCGCGCGGCTGAGGAAAATCTGCGGCCCGCGATTTTCGCGGCGCACATTGAGGATGACCGAGCGAATGCGGTCGCCGACGCGGACGACTTCGCGTGGAATCTGCTGGTCGCGGCGGATGACGCCTTCGGCCCGGCCGAGATTGACGACGACATGGCCGAATTCGACCGACTTGACGACGCCGGTGATGATCTCGCCCACGCGGTCCTTGAATTCCTCATGCTGGCGCTCGCGTTCGGCATCGCGGACCTTCTGGAAGATCACCTGCTTGGCCGACTGGGCGTCGATGCGGCCCAGATCGATGGCGGGCAGCGGATCGACGATAAAGTCGCCGACGACGGCGCCCTTTTGCAGCTTTTGCGCCGCCTTGACGTCGACCTGCTTGAAATAATCCTCGACCGTATCGACCACTTCCACGACGCGCCACAAGCGCAGGTCGCCGCTGTCCGGATCGAGCTTGGCGCGGATGTCGTTTTCGGCGCCGTAGCGGGCACGGGCCGCGCGCTGGATCGCGTCCTCCATCGCCTCGATGACGATCGCCTTGTCGATCATCTTTTCCGATGCGACGCTGTTGGCGATCGCGATCAGTTCGGCCCTGTTGGCGGAAATGGCGTTGGCCATGAGTTGTAAACCCTTATCCTTCGGTTTCGATTTCGTCCGCGCCTTCGGAAGACAGCGGCATGGTAGCAGAAATGAGCGCGTCGGTCAGCACCAGCTTTGCGCCCTCGATCAGTGCGAACGGGATGACGACATCGCCCACCTTCGTATCCTTGAACTGGATATCCTCGCCCTCGACCCCGCCGAGCACGCCCTTGAAGGTCTTGCGCCCGCCGATCGCCTCGGTCACGGTGATCCGCGCTTCGAACCCGCCCCATTCGACGAAGTCGTGAATGCGGGTGAGCGGCCGGTCGATGCCGGGCGAACTGACCTCCAGCCGATAGGCTTCCTCGATCGGATCGACCTCATCGAACAGATCCGACAGCCGGCGCGAAATCGTCATGCAATCTTCGATCACGAGCTGCCGCGTCTCGCGCCGCTCGGCCATGATCTGCAAGGTGCGTTCGTCGCCCGACCCGAACAGCTTCACGCGCACGAGATCAAAGCCCAAAGCCTTTACCTCGGGTTCGATCAACGCTGTCAGTTCGGCGATGTCCGCCATGCATGTCTCCGGCCAATAACTGCTCGTCGCCGCCGCGAGCTGTTGGCCCGCGACCCTGACATGTTTGACGATGTAAGGAAGCAAGGGCGCTATAGGCGGCAAGCACGCCGTCTGCAAGATTATTCGTGCGGCGCGGCCCCCGCCCGTTTCCTAGACCAGCCGGCTCTGCTTTACCGCCGCCTCGATGAAACTCGCGAAGAGCGGGTGCGGGTCGAACGGTTTGGACTTGAGTTCCGGGTGGAACTGGACGCCGACGAACCAGGGATGATCGGGCCGCTCGACGATTTCGGGCAGCATGCCGTCGGGCGACATGCCCGAGAAGATCAGGCCGCCCTTTTCCAGTGGCTCGCGATAGCCGGCATTGACCTCATAGCGATGGCGGTGCCGCTCGCTGATGTCGCCCGCGCCATAGATGCCCGCCACGACGCTGTTGCCGTCGAGCTTCGCCGGATAGGCGCCGAGCCGCATCGTGCCGCCAAGGTCGGTTTCCGCGGTGCGCTTCTGCAAACCTTCCGCGCTCATCCATTCGGTGATGAGGCCGACGACCGGCTCGGACGTCTCGCCAAATTCGGTGGTGGAGGCTTGGGCAATGCCCGCCGTGTTCCGCGCACCTTCGATGCAGGCCATCTGCATGCCCAGGCAAATGCCGAAGAAGGGCACGCCACGTTCACGCGCGAATCGGACGCTGGCGATCTTGCCCTCCGAACCGCGCACGCCGAACCCGCCCGGTACGAGGATGCCGTGCATCGGTTCCAGCCGGGAGGCGATATCCTCGCCCTCATCCTCGAACAGTTCGGCGTCGAGCCACTTCACATTGACCTTCACCCGGTTGGCGAAGCCGCCATGGGTCAGCGCCTCGTGCAGCGACTTGTAAGCGTCCGGCAGGCCGACATATTTGCCGACTACGCCGATCGTCACTTCGCCTTCCGGATTCTGCTGGCGATCCATGATATCGGCCCAGCGATCCAGCGTAGGGCTTGGCGCACCCTCGATGCCGAAGGCGCGCAACACTTCGATATCCAGCCCTTCGGCATGATATTGCGCCGGAACCGCATAGATGCTGCGGGCGTCGAGCGCCGGGATCACCGCTTCGGGGCGGACATTGCAGAACAGCGCGATCTTGCGCCGCTCGCTGTCGGGCAGCGGCTTTTCGCAGCGGCACAGCAGGATATCGGGCTGGATGCCGAGCGATGTCAGTTCCCGCACGCTATGCTGGGTCGGCTTGGTCTTCAGCTCGCCTGCCGCCGCGATATAGGGCACCAGCGTCACATGGACGAAGATCGACTGGCCGCGATCGAGATCGTTATGGAGCTGGCGGATCGCCTCCATGAAGGGCAGCGATTCGATATCGCCGACCGTGCCGCCGATTTCGCACAGCACGAAATCGAGGTCGTCGGTGTCGGCGGTGGCGAACGCCTTGATCTCGTCGGTGACGTGCGGGATCACCTGCACCGTCGCGCCGAGATAGTCGCCGCGCCGTTCCTTGGTGATGATCGTCTGGTAAACGCGCCCCTGCGTCACATTATCCGACTGGCGCGCCGACACGCCGGTAAAGCGCTCATAATGGCCAAGGTCGAGATCGGTTTCCGCGCCGTCGTCGGTTACATAGACTTCGCCATGCTGATAGGGCGACATCGTGCCCGGATCGACGTTGAGATAGGGATCGAACTTCCGGATTCGCACGCGATATCCACGCGCTTGCAGCAAGGCTGCAAGAGAGGCGGCCATAAGGCCTTTGCCAAGCGAGGAGACCACGCCGCCGGTGATGAAAATATACCGCGCCATGGGGGGTGAGGCTTAGCCTTATACAAACGAGTAGGGCAAGCGCGCGAATCCGCACGCCCGTAAAAATATCGCCGGATGCGACGAAAACTTAGTTGGCGAGCGGAACCGCGCCGTTGGACGCCGCGCCATTGCCGACCGAGCTGGCCGCGCCGGCCAGCGGATCGACGCTGCCGGGCGCGGGCTGCGGCCCAGCCGGAGCGGTGGTCACGGGCTTCACCAGCGACGTGTCGATCGTGCTCGGCGCATGGCGGGTCGAGGCGATCACCGCCAGCGCGACCGACAGGGTGACGAAAATCGTCGCCAGCACCGTGGTCGAGCGCGTCAGGAAATCCGCCGCGCCGCGCGCCGACATCAGGCCCGCCGGACTGCCACCCACGCCCAGACCGCCACCTTCCGAACGCTGCATCAGAATGACGGTGACGAGGCAGGCGGCAATGATGGCCTGCACGACGAGGAGGAAGGTGAACATGGGGTCGGTCGGGTCCGGGACAATGAAGTGATGGCGGGCACATAGCGGGGATGGGCCAGCGGTTCAACCTGCCCGGCCCATCCCGCCGAAAATCAGCCCGCCGCGGCGATCACCGGCTCGAACTTTGCGGCGGTCAGGCTCGCGCCGCCGACCAGCCCGCCATCGACATCGCCGATCGCCATCAGCTCGGCGGCATTGTCGCCGTTCATCGACCCCCCGTAGAGAATCCGCATCTTGTCCGCCTCCGCGCCGATCCGGCTGGCCAGCGCCGCGCGCAACGCGGCGTGCATCTGCGCCACCGCCTCCATGGTCGGAATACGGCCGGTGCCGATCGCCCAGATCGGTTCATAGGCGATCGCCAGCCAGTCCGCCGCCGCGCCCTGCGGCAGCGATGCGAGCAACTGCGCCGACACCACCGCTTCGGCATTGCCGGTATCGCGCACGTCCAGACTTTCGCCAATGCACAGGATCACCTTGAGGCCCGCTGCCCTGGCCGCCAGCGCCTTGGCCGCGATATGGGCGTCGGTTTCGCCCTGATCCTGCCGCCGCTCGCTATGGCCGACGATGACCCATTGCGCGCCCGCTTCGGCGAGCATCCGCGCCGACAGGCAGCCGGTGTGCGCGCCGGTTTCGTTCATATGGCAATCCTGACCGCCGATGAACGCGCCGCCGCTGGATTGCGTCGCCGCGAGGATCAGCGTCGCCGGCAGGCAAAGCCCGACCTCTACCGCCGGATGCGCCGCCGCGACCCGGCCGATCGCCTCCACTTCGGCCAGATGCGCGCGGATCCCGTTCATCTTCCAGTTACCGACCACCAGCTTGCGCCTGCTCATTGCCCGTCCATCCCTGTTGCCACTCATCTGCCCGCGCGATGGACGGCCCGAACCTATTTGTCCAGATCGCGCGTCATGGCGCACTTGCCGCCGCGCCGATCCCCGCCTAAAGCGTGCCGCCACATCTCCGCAGGTTCGGACGTTTCATGCTTTCAGTCTTTCGCCGCTTCGTCAGATCCAAATATGGTGCCTTCGCCGCCCTGCTCTTCCTGGGGGTGATCGCGTTCGCATTCATCGCCGGGGATATTAGCAGCGGCAAGTTCGGCGCATCGATCGGCGGCGGCGACACGGTGGCGAAAGCCGGCGGCGCGCGGCTTTCCTCAGCGGAATTTCAGGACCGGGTGCAGCGCGTGTTCGAAAATGCGCGCAAGGCCAATCCCGGCATGCAGATCGGCGATTTCCTGGCCCAGGGCGGCGCCCGCGAAGTTCTTGACCAGATGGTCGCATCGCTGACGCTCAAACAATATGCCAAGGATCAGGGCGTCCATATCAGCAAGCGGCTGGTCGATGCGCAGATCGCGCAGATCCCGGCGTTTCAGGATGCGGCGGGCAATTTCAGCCAGGACCTGTTTCGTCAGTTACTGCTGCGCGAACGCATCACCGAACAGGCCCTGCGCGACGATATCGCGCGCGAGATTCTCGCCAAGCAGATGCTTGGGCCGGTCGCGGTCGGCGTGAAGCTGAACAATAGTCTGGTGCTGCCCTATGCGTCCCTGCTGCTCGAAGCGCGTCAAGGCATGATCGCCGCGATCCCGGCCATGGCGTTCGTCGACGGCAAGGATCCTACCGACGCTCAGCTCGCGGACTTTTATCAGCGCAACGCCGCGCGTTTCACCATCCCCGAACAGCGCAAGATTCGCTATGCGGTGATCGACGCCGAACGTTTCGCGCAGGCCGCGCAGCCGACCGACGCGGAGATCGCGGCCTATTATAATCAGAACAAGGCGCGGTACGCCGCGAAGGAAAGCCGCAGCATCGAACAGCTGGTGCTGCCGACGCAGACCGCCGCCAAGGCCGTCGCCGATCAGGTAAAGGGCGGAAAGAGCCTCGCCGCCGCCGCGCAGGGTGCGGGCCTCGCCGTCGCGACCTTCGCCGACCAGAGTCGTGAGGCGCTGACCACGGCTGCTTCCGCCGCTGTCGCGACCGCCGCCTTCACCGCGAAGCAGGGTGAGCCGGTCGGGCCGGTTCGCGGTTCGCTCGGCTGGGTGGTGCTGCGCGTCACGGCGATCAAGGGCACGCCCGCGCGATCGCTGGACGCGGTGCGTGGCGAGATTGTGGAGGCCCTTCGCACCCAGAAGCAAAAGCAGTTGCTCACCGACTTTACCGGCAAGATCGAGGACCAGATCGCCAATGGCGGCACGTTCGACGAGGTGGTGAAGGATAATGGCCTGAAGCTGGAAACCACTCCGGCGCTGGTGGCGAACGGCAAGCAGGTGGAAAATCCGGCCTATGAGGCATCGCCCGACATCCGGCCGCTGCTCGGCCCCGTCTTTTCGATGAGCGCGGATGACGACGCGCAGTTGCTGCCGATCGTGGCGGACAAGCGCTACGCGCTGGCCGCGCCGGGGGACATCATCGCCGCCGCGCCACCGCCGCTCGCGAAGGTGAAGCCGCTGGTCATCGCCCAGTATAAACTCAACCTTGGCAATGAAAAAGCCAAGGCGCTGGCCGAGCAGATCCGGGCCAAGGTGGCCAAGGGCGCGAAGCTGGCCGACGCCATCGCCGCCGCCGGGGTGCGCCTGCCCGCGCCGCAAATGGTCGGCGGTCGCCGGGCCGACATCATGCGCGGCGACAAGCGTCCGCCCGCCGAAGTCGCGATCCTCTTCGCCATGGCGCCCAACACGGTCAAGACCCTGCCGATCGGGCAGGATCGCGGCACGTTCGTTGTCCAGCTCAACGCCATCAAGCGCGGCGATGCCGGTGGCCAGCCTGCCCTGCTCGGCCAGGTGCGCGATCAGCTGGGCGAGGTGGTCGGTCAGGAATATGGCCAGCAGTTCGAGCGCGCCATCGAAAAGCAGCTTGGCGTCACGCGCCGGGCGAGCGCGCTGTCGGACGTGGAACGCGCGCTCGGCGCGACCGGCAATCCTGCGCAATAAGGAGCCGCAGATGGGAGGCGATGAGCTGGTGACTGCGCGGGCCGCGCTGGGCGAGGGCCGTTCGGCGCTCATCTGGCGGCGGCAGATCGCCGACACCGATACCCCCATTTCCGCCGCGCTCAAGCTGTTCGAGCCGGATCGGGGCGACTTCCTGCTGGAGTCGGTGGAGGGCGGCGCGGTGCGCGGCCGTTACAGCCTGATCGGCCTTGCCCCCGACCTCGTCTTTCGTGCCGCCGGAACGAGCGCGGAGATCAATCGCCAGTGGGCGACGGATCGCGACGCCTTCGTGGCCGAGCGACGCCCCCCTCTGGATGCGTTGCGCGCGCTCGTTGCCGAATGCAGCGCTCACCTCGACCCCGCGCTTCCTCCCGCCTTGGCGTGTCTGGTGGGCTATTTCGGCTATGAGACGGTCGGGCTAGTCGAAAAACTGCCGCGCCCTGCTCCCAATCCGATCGCGCTGCCCGACATGCTGTTCGTGCGGCCGACCGTCATCCTCGTTTTCGACCGGCTTGCCGATGCGCTGTTCCTCGTCGCGCCGGTGTGGAAGGGCAGCTTCGATACGAGCGAAGCGGGGATCGAGCGGGCCATCGACGAGGCGCTGGAGCGGATCGACGCCACCGCAGCGCGGCTCGCCGCCCCGATCCCGGCGCAGGAACTCCCGGCCGAGATCGCCGACATCGCGGTTACACCCATGCTGGAGCCAGGCCGCTACGCCGCGATGGTGGAGCGCGCGAAGGACTATATCGTCGCCGGGGATATTTTTCAGGTCGTCCTCGCCCAGCGGTTCACCAGCCCCTTCACCCTGCCGCCGATCGCGCTGTACCGCGCGCTGCGCCGCATCAATCCTTCGCCCTTCCTCTATTATCTCGACCTGCCCGGCTTCGCGCTGATCGGGTCCAGCCCGGAAATTCTGGTCCGCGCACGGGATGGCGAAGTGACGATCCGGCCGATCGCCGGCACCCGTCCGCGCGGCAGGAATGCGGTCGAGGATGCCGCCCATCGCGAGAGCCTGCTGGTCGATCCCAAGGAGCGCGCCGAACATCTGATGCTGCTCGACCTGGGCCGCAACGATGTCGGCCGCGTCGCCACGGCGGGCAGCGTGACCGTGACCGACAGCTATGGCATCGAATTTTACAGCCATGTCATGCACATGGTGTCCAACGTCGTCGGTCGCCTGTCGCCGGACAAGGATGCGCTCGACGCGCTGTTCGCGGGCTTCCCCGCAGGCACGGTATCGGGAGCGCCCAAGGTGCGGGCGTGCGAGATCATCGCCGAACTGGAACCGGAAACGCGCGGCGCCTATGCGGGCGGCGTCGGCTATTTCGGGCCGGACGGCAATATGGACAGCTGCATCGTCCTGCGCACCGCCGTCCTCAAGGATGGGGTCATGCATGTGCAGGCGGGCGCGGGCATCGTCGCCGATTCGACGGCCGAATATGAACAGCGCGAATGCGAGGCAAAGAGCCGCGCCCTGCTCGCCGCCGCCCACGAAGCCGTCGAACTGGCCCGCAGCGCCCGCTTCGGTCAATAAGGGGACGCTGCGATAGGCGGATTTACTCCGCTTCCTCCACCGGCGCGCCGGGGCCGTTCTTCAGCACCGAATCGATGGCGTTCCGGGCGCCAGCCTTGCTGGCATAGCCCTCCGTCCAGAAGATCGTTTCGCTGTTATATTTGAACTTGGCGACGAACTCGCCGGCCTTGTTCTTTTCGATCACGAACTTGTGCGCCATGGTCATGCTCCTTGCCGTCACGTCAGAAACCGCGCCGGAGAATAGAGCGCGGCGTCGAGGCTGGCAATCGCCGGCGTACGTGCGGTCCCTGTCATCAGGCCGGATGCCAGCATCGCGGCGGCGGGGGCCGTCTGGATGCCGAAGCCGCCTTGCCCCGCGAACCAGAAAAAGCCGGGTACGACCGGATCGTATCCATAAACGGGCGCGCGATCGGGCGCGAAGCTGCGGAGGCCCGCCCATTTATGTTCTATCGCCGCGATCGGCCAATCAACCACTGTGCCGAACCGCTCGATCGCCTCGGCCACGGCCAGTTCCTCCGGCGCGGCATCGCCCGGCTCGGCGGGCGCTTCGTCATGTGGGGTCAGCCAGATGCGCCCCTCCCCCGCGGGCTTGAAGTAAAAGCCACCGGCGAGATCCATGACGAGCGGCAGATCGGGCGTCGGCATGGACGGCACGCGCAACTGGACCACCGTGCGGCGTAGCGGCCGGATGCCGATGGGTTCGACGCCGCATGACCGGGCAACGCCATCCGCCCAGGCCCCGGCGGCATTGACGATCAGGCCGCATTCGATCGTCCCGCCGCTGGTTTCGAGACGCCAGCCATCCGCACCGCCGCGCGCGCGATGGAGCATGGTCGCCAGCCTGATCTCTCCGCCCAGCAGGCGGATGCCGCGCAGGCAGGCCTGATGCAAGGCATGGACATCGATATCCTGACAGCTTGGCTCCAGCAGCCCGATCGTCCATGCGGGGCGCAATCCCGGCACGATCTGGCGCGGCGAGACCGGCAGCAGATCGACCTTGCCCGCATAATCCCGCAACAGCCGCTCACAGGCAGGGCGATCATCGTCGCGCCCGATATGCAGGGTCCGGCGCGGCGACAGGAAGCCGCGCTCGGAAAAAGCCGGATCAGGCGAGGACAGCATTTTTTCCGAGGCGCTCGTCAGTGGCTGGATGGCCGGACCGCCATAGGTTTCTTCCCAGAAGGCGACCGAGCGCCCGGTGGCGTGATAGCCAGCGCTGTCCTCCATTTCGAGGATCATCACCTTCGCATCCTGAGCCAGCATCGCGCCAAGACTCGCCCCCGCTATGCCGCCACCGATGATGACGATATCGGGCCTCAAGGCGCAACATCGTCCAGAAAGGCGTCGATGCGCGCCAAGGCGTTGAGACGAACCGGATCGAGTTCGCGCAATAATTCGTGCGCCGCTTCCTTGCCATAAAGGTGCAGGCGCGCATCGGGAATGTGCCGGACCATCCGCTCGATGGCAGCGGTCGAGACCAGTTGGTCCGCCCGCGTCGCCAGCACGAGCAACGGGGTTGCGATCCGCCTCAGGCCGCCACCGGCCTCCAGCGCGTGCGTCGAATCGAGCGCCTGCGCGACCCAGGTCCAGCTGGGAGGCCCAAGGGCCACCTCACGGCTATGGTCCCGCCACCATAGTTCATCCGCATAGCGTTCGGGGTCGTGGGTCAGGCGTTTCTGGCGCAGCGCCCTCTGGCGCTCAGACGTTTCATTCTGGGTCCAGGCCCTTCGAGCGGCAAAGCCAAGCCGGCACATAAGCCCGGCCAGCGCCACCGCGACCCAGCGCGGCATTGGGGCCGTATGCAGCCCGAGCATCGGCGCGACCGTGACGGCGGCATCCGGCGCGACCATCCCTTCGGCGAGCGCCCGCAGCAGCAGATGTCCGCCCATGCTGTGCGCCACGATCGCGGTGGGACCATCCCCGGCCGCTCGCCAGTCCGCGACGAAGGCGTTCAGATCCCCGATCCACTGGCCGAAATCCGCGATATGGCCGGTGAGCGGATCGTCGGTCAGCCGTCCGGAGCCGCCCTGCCCCCGCCAGTCGAAGCTCGTCACCGCCCAGCCCCGTTCCGCCCAATGATGGATGACTTCCAGATATTTTTCGATCATGTCGCCACGACCGCCCAGAATGAGCATCCGCCCCCGCGCGCCCGATCCGAGCGTGTAGCGGCGCAGCGGCCAGCCATCGCCCGCCAGCCAATAGTCGAGCCGCCCTCCCATCGGCCAGGCTCGCCGGTCGAAAACAGATGCGGCGAAAGTCGGGGAAAAGGACGCGGGCGAATCCATGCGCGGCATGGTTACGCTTTGGTAAGTCATATGGTCTAGACCCCAATCCCCATGATCGCGGAATATTTCAAGCTGGCGCTGATGAGCGTTCTTGTCGCGCTGCTGATAATCGCGGCGGTCACCGATCTGCGGTCGCGGATCATATCGAACCGGCTGAATATCGTGATCGCGCTGCTTGCGCCGCTTTGGTGGCTTGCCTGTGGCTTGCCGCTCTGGCCCGGCATCGCGGCGCAAATCCTGACCGGGCTTGTGATACTCGGCCTGTTCGCGGGCCTGTTCGCGCTCGGATGGATGGGGGGCGGCGACGTAAAACTGCTTGGCGCTCTCGCTCTCTGGTTCCCGTGGCAGGCGGTTGTGTCGCTGCTGGTGCTGATGGCGGTGCTTGGCGGCGTCGTCACCATCGTCACCGTAATCCACCACCGCCTGACCAAAAGGCTGGGTCAGCCCGAGATTCCGTATGGAGTGGCTATTTCCCTGGCGGCCCTGTGGCTGCTTGGCGAACGTTATTTTAACCATTTTGCGTGATGAGTGGGTGCTAGGGGGCACTGTACCCGCTTGAGGGAGGCGAATTTCGTCATGGATGCAAAGAAAATCGTGCTGTTGGTGGGGGCGCTTATCATAGCGATCACTACAGCTCTGCTGGCGCGCAGCATGCTCAGTTCTTCGAGCACGCCGCAAGTAAGCGCCGCGGCGATGCCGGATGCCGATCAGCCGCATGTGCTGGTCGCGACCAAGGCGCTGCCGGTCGGCACCATCCTTGACGCGGAAAGCTTCCGCTTCCAGCCCTGGCCCAAGGACCTGATCGAACAGGCCTATTATCTCAAGGGTCAGGCCGATCCCAGCAAGCTCGCCGGCAGCGTCGTGCGCAATGCGATCTCCGCCGGTCAGCCGGTGACGCAAGGATCGGTCATCAAGCCGGGCGACCGTGGCTTCCTGGCGGCGGCGCTTGGCCCCGGCATGCGAGCCGTGACGGTGCCCGTGTCCGCGCAAAGCTCGGTCGCGGGCTTCGTCTTTCCCGGCGACCGTGTCGACCTCGTCCTGACGCAGAGCGTGACGGGCGGCGGCGACGGCTCTCCTCTTAAAGTGTCCGAAACCATCCTGCGCAACCTGCGCGTTCTGGCGACCGACCAGCGCACCGATGCGATGGGGCCGGACGGCAAACCCGTCGTGCAGACCTATTCCAACGTCACCATCGAAGTGACGCCCAAGATCGCCGAAAAGATCGCGGTCGCTCAGACGGTCGGCTCGCTGTCGCTGTCGCTGCGGTCCATCGCCGATACGGCGTCCGATCTGGATGCCGCGATCGCTGGAAGCGACGTGCCGCTGCCCGACGGCAGCGATCCCAAGGCGGAAAAGTCGATCATCGCCAAGCTGGCTTCGCGGCCCGTGGATCGTGGGTCAACCTTCTCCACCGGCGCGGACGTGTCGCGTTACCAGCGCAGTTCCGTCCCCGCCAAGCCGGACGCGGCCATGCCCCCGATGATGGGTCCCAATGGCCCGATCGTCGGCGCGGCCCCGCCCAGGGGACCAGTCATCCGCATCGCTCGCGGCACCAACGTGACCGAAGTTTCGGTCGGGGGGAAATGAGATGAAGACCATCCACACATTCGCCCGGCGCCCGGCCCAACGCAAGGCCAAGTCGATCGTCGGTCCGGCGATTGCACTAAGCCTGGCCATGGCGCTGACCGCGATACCCACAACGGCGCTCAACGCCGCCCCATCCTCCACGCAGGACAATGCGATCCTGATGTCGGTCGGCGGCAGCCGGGTCATCAACCTGTCCGCGAAAATGTCGGACGTGGTGATCGGCAATCCCGATGTGGTCGACGTTCATGTCCGCTCGCAGAACCAGCTCTACCTGATCGCCAAAAAGCCCGGTGAAACCACCGTGTTCGCGACGGCGACCAATGGCAAGGTGCTGTTTTCCGGCACGGTTCGCGTCGGCAACAACCTGACCAGCATCGATGATATGCTGCGGCTGGCGATGCCTGGCGCGAACATCGCGGTCAACAAGATGAACGGCATGGTCCTGCTGACCGGCACGATCAAGGCGCCCGAGGACGCTGCCGAAGCCGAGCGTCTGACGCAGGCCTTCGTCGGCAAGGATGTGACCGTGGTCAGCCGTCTGTTGATGGCGACGCCATTGCAGGTGATGTTGCAGGTCAAGATCGCCGAGGTATCGCGCGATCTGGTTCACAAGATTGGCACAAATGTCACCGGGCTGGGCACGGGTTCCGGCAGCTTTTCCGGCTATTTGGGGCGCTCCACCCGCGGCGCTATCACCGACAATGGCGGTGTACCTGGCTTACCGGGTGACATCACGCGCTCGGTCACTTTCAATCAGCCGAACGACAGTTCCACGACCGTCGGCTTTCTGGCCAAGCTGTTTGGTATGGATGTCGCAGGCGCGCTCGATCTCGCCGAGAATAGCGGCCTTGCAACATCACTCGCTCAACCCAACCTGACCTCATTGTCAGGCGAAACGGCCAGCTTCTTGGCAGGCGGCGAATATCCGTACACGGTCAACAACGGTCCTTCGTCGGGTAACAGCATCGAATTCAAGCAATATGGCGTGCAACTCGCGTTTACGCCGACCGTGCTGGCCGACGGCCGCATTTCGCTGCGGGTTCGTCCGACCGTGTCCAGCCTCGACTTCACGGTCAGCGCGACCGTTCCTGCGCTCAAGAGCCGCACGGCCGAAACCACGGTCGAATTGGGTTCCGGTCAGGCGTTCATGATCGCCGGTCTGCTCAGCAACGACAGCAGCAACGCGATCAGCAAGGTGCCGGGCATCGGCAACATCCCGATCCTAGGCAGCCTGTTCAAGTCGCGGTCTTTCCAGCGCAACGAGACCGAACTGGTCATCGTCGTCACCCCCTATCTGGTGAAGCCGATGAATGCTTCGGACGTGCGCCTGCCGACCGACGGGTTCCGCAACGCCGATATCGGCCAGGGCCTGTTGCTTCAGCAGGGGTCCGATGGCGTCAGCGGCAAACAGGGTGAAAAGCCGACGCGCGCGCCGGGTTCGCCAGTTCCCATATCGAACGGGCCGCAGGCTTCCGCAGCGCTGCCGCCCGTCGCCGTGCGCGACGAAGGCAAGCGCTCCAGCAAGTCGGGCGGCGCCGCCCCCGGCTTCAGCTTCTGACCGAAGGACGAAAGAGATGATTTCTATGTCCGGCATGACCACTCTTCGCATCGGTGCGCTCGCCCTTCTGGCGTTGCCGCTCGCGGCCTGCGAGACCAGCGTCAATCGCAGCGTGGAATCGATCCACCAGCCGGTGGTGAGCTACACATCCTACACATTCGACGTGATGTCGGGCCGCGACGGCAATCTGCCGTCTTACGAAGCCCGGCGGCTCAACGACTGGTTCGCCTCCATCAACCTGTCCTATGGCGACCAGATCGCGATCGTGACCGACAGCGGCACATATAGCTCCGGCCTGCGCGATGGCATCGCCGATCTGGTGGCGCGGCACGGGCTGCTCGTGGGAGAGGACAGTTCGGCGGCGGCCGGCGCTGCACCTGACGGCGCCGTCCGCCTGATCGTTCGCCGTGCGAGCGCCAAGGTGCCCGGCTGCCCCGACTGGAGCACGAAGAGCGAGACCGATCCGGAGCTTGGCACTTCGTCCAATTTCGGCTGCGGCGTGAACAGCAATCTCGCCGCCATGGTCGCCAACCCCGAAGATCTCGTGCGCGGCCAGACCAGTGACAGCGAGCTGCGCACCGCCACGTCGAACCGCGCGATCGCCACTTACCGGGACAAGACGCCGACCGGGTCCGGCGACCTCAAGACAATCGAAGGAGGCAAGTGAGATGAACGCTCCCTGGAAGCCTGGCCATGCCGGACCGCGTGATCCCTTCCATGCCTTCGTCTGCGACGATCACAGCTTCGATGTGCTGCGCTCGGTGGCGGCCGATCTCGGCTGGGCGCCTGAAAAGGTGAACAAGGGCGGCATGCGCAATGCCGTCCAAAGCCTGTCGATCACCGCAAGCCCGCAGATTTTGTTCGTCGATATGTCCGAAAGCGGCGATCCGCTGAACGACATCAACAGCCTTGCCGAAGTGTGCGAGCCGGGGACGGTGGTGATCGCCGCCGGGCAGGTCAATGACGTGCGTCTGTATCGCGATCTCGTCGCGAGCGGCATTCAGGATTATCTGCTCAAGCCCTTCGGCGCCGATCAGGTCCGCGATGCGCTGACGCAGGCGCAGGCCGTGTTTCTGGCACCGCGCGACGCCGCACCGGAACGGCCGCATATGACCGTAGCTGTCATCGGCACGCGCGGCGGCACCGGCGCATCCAGCATCGCAACATCGCTTGCCTGGATGATGAGCGAAAAGAAAAAGCGCGCCACGGCGCTGCTCGACCTCGACGTCCATTTCGGCACCAACGCGCTGGCGATGGACCTGGAGCCGGGTCGTGGCCTGACCGACGCGATCGAAAATCCCAGCCGCATCGACGGCCTGTTCATCGAGCGCGCGATGGTGCGGGCGAGCGATACGCTGGCGATCCTGTCCGCCGAAGCGCCGATCAGCCAGCCGATACTGACCGACGGTGGCGCATTCTATCAGCTGCTGGAGGAATTTCGCGCCGCATTCGAATGCAGCGTCATCGATCTGCCGCGCAATATGCTGGTCCAGCACCCGCACCTCGCGAACGACGTCGATGTGACACTGGTCGTGACGGAACTGACCCTGGCTGCGGCGCGCGATTCGATCCGCATCCTGTCCTGGCTGAAAACGCACGCCCCGCAATCGCGCGTGCTGGTGGTCGCCAACCGGGTGCATCCCGGCGCGCCCGAAATCACGCGCAAGGATTTCGAACAGTCGATCGAACGCAAGGTCGATGTCGTCATTCCGTTCGACCTCCGCATCGCCGCTCAGGCGGCGAAACTGGGCAAGACGCTGGCGGAAACCGCCAAGGGCAGCAAGGTCGGTGCGGCCTGCACCACGCTGTTTGAAGCCGTGGCCGGTGTGAGCGTGGACGAGAATTCTGCCGGAGGCGCAAAGGTCGCACGTAAGAAAAGCGACTCGCTGCTTGGCAAGATCGGCGACTTCAGGGGAATGATCCCTTCGCGGCGCAAGGCCAGCGCACTGGAAGATTGACCGGGCGCGCCGCCACAAGGCGGCGTGATTTCCCCAGCGGACGGGCGGATTTATGGACGGCAAGATCATCCTGATGGCGATACTGGTGATGGCTCTTATGGGCCTGATCTACATGGCCTTCGCCGGTCCCTCGCCCGAAGCGGCGCGCAAGCGCCGGATAGCGCTGATCCGGGGCCGTCACAGCGATTCTGCGGAAGCCCTTCTGGAAGCGCGCATGCGCAAGGCGATCTCCAACCGGGCCACCGGCGCGGACGCCACGATGCTGGTGTCGCTTATCCCCAACCCCGAAAATCTGGCCAAACGCATCCGCATGACGGGCAAGAAGTGGACGCTCAGCCAATATATGGGGGCCAGCGCCGCCATTGTCCTTGGCGTCGCCGCGCTGCTCATGATCCGCGGTTTCCCGCCGCTGTTCGCGGTGATGCTCGGTCTGGCCGCCGGTCTCGGCCTGCCGCACTGGTGGGTCGGGCGGATGATCGCCAAACGGATTAATAAATTCAACGCCAAGTTCCCCGATGCGCTGGAATTGCTGGTGCGTGGCCTGCGGTCCGGATTGCCGATCGCCGAAACGCTCGGCATCGTTTCCAGCGAGGTTCCGGGGCCGCTTGGCGAAGAGTTCAAGCTCATCACCGAACGCATCAAGATCGGCCGGACGATGGAGCAGGCTTTGCAGGAGACCGCCGACCGGCTGGGCACGGCCGAATTCCAGTTCTTTGTCATCACCCTGGCGATCCAGCGGGAAACGGGTGGCAATCTGGCCGAAACCCTGTCCAACCTCGCCACGGTGTTGCGTCAGCGCGCGCAGATGAAGCTCAAAATCCGCGCCATGTCGTCGGAATCCAAAGCGTCGGCCTATATTATCGGCGCCCTGCCTTTTCTGGTGTTCGCCATGATCAGCTACATCAATTTCAACTATATGAGTTCGTTCTACACACCGGACCCGGCGGGCACCTTCGGGCTTAGCCTGATGCAGATCATCGGTATCGGCGGCATGTGCTGGATGGGTATCGGCGCCTTCATCATGTCCCAAATGATCAATTTCGAAATTTGACGGGGAGCGCAGAGATCATGGACGGCCCCACCCCCACCGGCACTTTGTTCGGCCTGACCGCGACCGATTTCGGCACGCTGCTGGCCGCGCTGGCGACGCTTGCGACGCTGTTCGCGCTCTATGCCGTCATGACGGTGCGCGATCCGATGGCCAAGCGCGTGAAGGCGCTGAACGAACGCCGGGAGCAGCTCAAGGCCGGGATCACCGCATCCACCGCCAAGCGCCGCGCGAAGCTGGTCAAGAAGAACCAGACCACGGACAATATGCGGTCGTTCCTCTCCAGCCTCAAAGTGTTGCAGGACGACCAGCTCAAGGACGCGCAGATTCGCCTGGCGCAGGCCGGCATCCGCTCGAAGGACTGGGCGGTCGCCGTCATCTTCGGTCGCATGATCCTGCCGATCGTTGTGGGCGGCTTTGCGGCCATCATGCTGTATGGCGTGGGCGCGATGCCCGACTGGGGTGGCGGAAAGCGTTTCGCGGCATTCGCGATCGCGCTTCTGCTCGCCTACAAAGCGCCAGATATCTTCATCAACAACAAGCTGCAAAAGCGATCCGCCGCCATCCGCAAGGGGCTTCCCGACGCGCTCGATTTGCTGGTCATCTGCGCCGAGGCCGGGCTGACGGTCGACGCCGCCTTCAATCGCGTGGCGCGTGAACTGGGCAAGGCCTATCCCGAGCTGGGCGATGAATTCCAGCTTACCGCCATCGAACTCAGCTTCCTGACCGAACGGCGCATGGCGTTTGAAAATCTGGCTACCCGCGTCAAGCTCGACGCGGTGAAGGGCGTGGTCACGACCATGATCCAGACCGAAAAATATGGTACGCCGCTGGCGTCCGCACTGCGCGTGCTATCCGCGGAATTCCGCCATGAGCGCATGATGCGGGCGGAAGAAAAGGCCGCGCGCCTGCCGGCGATCATGACGGTGCCGCTGATCCTGTTCATTCTGCCCACGCTGTTCGTGGTCATTCTGGGTCCGGCGGCCTGCTCGATCAGCAAGGCGTTCTGATAACGACCGGCTACTGCCCCAGGATCACGTCAACCCCGGCCTTCGCATGGATCGACGTGCCATCGTAAATCGGCAGGACATTGGCCTTGATGTCGACGATCAGTTCCAGTTCGGTGCAGGCCAATATCGCGGCCTGCACATCTTTCTTCGCAATGTCGGTCAGCTCCGATTTCATATAGCGCTCCGACTCGCGGCTGATCTTGCCGATTGTCAGTTCGTCATAGACGATACGGTCGATCCGCTCGGCCAACTGTGGGTCGGCGGGCAGCAGTGAAATGCCGTGCGACACCAGCCGCTGGCGATAGAATTTCTCGGTCATCACATTGCGCGTGCCGATGAGCGCCGCCTTCTCCACGCCATCCGCCTTCATTCGGCGGCCAACCGTATCGGCGATGTGGATGATCGGGATCGCGACAGCCCCCTGCACCAGATCATAGACGCGATGCATGCTGTTGGCGCAGATCAGGATCGCGCTCGCCCCCGCCTGTTCCAGCCGCCGGGCCGAACCGATCAGCACATCGGCGGCGTGGACCCAGTCCGCCTCGCTGCTCGACCGGCCGATCTCGGCAAAGTCGAGGCTTTCGATCAGCAGCGGCGCGCTATGCTGTCCGCCTCTGGCGCGGTGCACCGCCTCGTTGATGAGCTGATAATAGCGAGCGGTGGAGGTCCAGCTGAGACCGCCGATCAAACCTAGCTTGTGCATCTTACCCGCTTCACCCTGACATAAGAGCGAAATGCCTCGCCCGATACCCGGATCGGGTTAGGGGATGGGATGCACGATGGGCAAGCCCCTTCCTGCCGCCGGGCGCATCATCACGATCAGCGCGGGCATGATGACCAGTACGCCAGCCATGACCATGGCCCAGTTGGCAAGCAGCAGGCCGGCCGCCATAGCCCCCGCCCCGGAGCAGAAGGAAAGCGGCGCCAGCGGGGCAATGCCCTTGAGCAAGGCGAAGCCGGCGATGATCGCGCCCAACGCGCCGAGACCAGCGCATAAGATCGTTTCCACCTGCCCGATCACGCCGGGGACAATGCCCAGCGAATCCGGATCGAGCGCGATGGCGCTGCCCAGAAACAGAAGCGCGAGGCCGATCAGCCCCTGGAAGCCGACCGCGAGGCTGACAAGTCCGTCATCCGCCCGCCGCCGGGCGATCAACCAACCCAGACCCGCGCCACATAGCGTCGTACCGATCATTTCCGGCAGGTTGAGGGCGTCGAGCGTGCAAAGGGTCGTCAAAAATGCGAGCAAAAGACCGGCCATGGCCATGCGTCCCGCCAGCAGGCGCGGCGCCATCGCCATGGTCACCAGCGCGAGGACAAAAAGGACCCCCGCGACCCCATAGCATAGGGCGATCAGCGGTGAGGCAAGCGCGGCGTCACTCATTCATCGCATTCTTGCGGCAAGGACCCGCTGAATCGCTCCAGCGTCACGAAACCGCCGACAAGGCCGGTCGATGCCAACAAGATCGAGGCCAGTCCGAGATAGCGCGCGACCACCTGCCCCGCCTCGGCCAGAACAATCAGCCCGCCGAGCAGGACGACCCCGCACAGCATGCCGCATAATATCAGGAGGGGCAGCCGGGCCTTGGGCGAGACGCGAACCGTCGCTGACATCGCCCGGCGCACAGACCCGCCCGCGATCATCAGGAAATCAGCAACACCACCAACGCCGCCACCGCCACGCTCGCGATCGTGCCCCATTTCATGACCGAGATGAAGCTCGAATAGGTCTGGGTCGCGCTCTTCATGTTACCGTCGGACGCCATATCATATCCCCTTAATGCAATCTCCGGGCGTCCTCATATCGTCAAGGCGGCTGGCCCTCAAGTCGCAGCGTCCAAGAAATTCCTTTTAGATTAAGGCGCTCTTTACCCCCTTGGCGCTAATGTCCGGATCTGGCCGAAATGAGGGGACCCATGGCGCGCGACGGCATTCCGATGCTGATGCTGATAGACGACGAACCCGCCCAACGGCGGCTCGTCGCGGCGCTCGCGGCGCGTGCCGGATGGCGCACGCTGCTCGCCAGCGATGGCGAAACGGCGATCGCCATGCTGGGGACGCAGGACGGCATGCGGCTCGACGCTATCGTCCTCGACCAGTGGAGCCCGGATTACGAACCGTCCGGCCTGATCCGCGAAATCCGCGCGCGACGGCCCGCCTTGCCGATCCTCATCCTCACGGCGCATAATAATGTCGCCGTCGCGGTGGAAGCGATGCGCGCGGGGGCGACCGATTATCTGTCCAAGCCGATTGCGCCGGAACGGATTCTCGCCGCGCTGAACGCCACGCTGACTGATGAAGCTAATGGCGAGTTGCGACCGCTCACCGAAAAGATAAGCGCTCCGTTATCATTCGAGGATGTGGTGGGATCGGCGCCCCAGTTCCGGGCGGCGCTCGCCATCGCCGCCAAGGCCGCGCGGGCGCGCATCCCCGTGCTGATCGAGGGCGAAAGCGGCGTCGGCAAGGATGTCATCGCCCGCGCCATCCACGCCGCCTCACCGCGTCACAAACAGGCGATGGTCACGGTCAATTGCGGCGCGATCCCGGCCAACCTCGTCGAATCGGAATTGTTCGGTCACGAACGCGGCGCCTTTACCGGCGCGTTCGAGCGCCATGTCGGCAAATTCATGGCCGCCGACACCGGCACGCTGTTTCTGGACGAGGTGAGCGAAATGCCGCTCGATGCGCAGGTCAAGCTGCTGCGCGTCTTGCAGGATGGCGAGGTGCAGCCGATCGGCGCGCGCCGTCCCATCCATGTCGATGTGCGGGTGATCGCGGCCACGAACCGGCGATTGCAGGAAGAAGTCGAAGCGGGGCGTTTTCGCGAAGATCTCTACTACCGGCTCAATGTCGTGCAACTGACCGTACCGCCCTTGCGCGAGCGGATGGGCGACATTCCGGCGCTCAGCCGTCACCTGTTGGCGCGGATCGCGGCCCAGCCGGGATTGCGCAGCCTTGGCCTGACGGGCGACGCGCTCAACCTGCTGATGCAGCATGACTGGCCAGGCAATGTCCGCCAGCTGCAAAACGCCCTGTTCCGGGCGGCGGTGCTGTGCGAGGGCGACGCCCTGACGCCGCAGGATTTTCCGCAGATCGCGGCGCACATCCTGATTCGCGGGCAGAGCGAACCCATGGGCGCTAGAAGCCCCGTGGTGCATCGGTCGCAGGAAGGCGCGGGCATCACCCTGTTCGAAGGCGACGGCCATGTCCGGCAACTGGCGGAAATCGAGGCCGATGTCATCCGCCTCGCTATCGGCCATTATCGCGGGCGCATGACCGAAGTGGCGCGACGGCTGGGCATCGGCCGCTCCACCCTCTATCGCAAGCTGACCGAACTCGGCATCGACAGCGCGGCCTGAGTAAAAATCTGTTTGAAAATGCGCGAAAGGGCGCATTGCGAAGGCCGCACCGGCCCGTAGGCGATTTTCCGTCCATCGGCAGCGACACGGCACCGCAGCAGCGTTGATAATTGCGGTCGCCTATGCTTTTGAACGGGGATGAAAACCGCTTCGCTCGCCCCGCTCCTGCCCTTCCTTCTGCTCGCCGCCTGCGGCAGGGCCGAACCTGTCGAGGATATGCCGAGCCAGAATGAGCTGGCCGCGGCCGCCAACGCGGCGGCGGCGAGCGCGTTGGCCAATGCCGGTGCGCGCGCCGACGAGGCGGCGGAAAGCCGTAATTATGTGAATGTCGTGCACGGATTTTCGGCCACGCTACCCGAAGGCTGGGTCAAGGACGCGAGTTCCAGCACGGACGCAGGCGTGGTGTTTCAGGATCCCGGCGCGGGTGCGGACGTCCGTATCTTCTGGCAGGCGAACGACAATGACAAGACGTTGCAGGAGATCGTGGAGTCGGTCAGCAGCGGATCGGACACCGTCGATGGCGATTTCGTCGGCGCGAACGAATATCGCGGCACCGCCAATGACGGCGAGGGCAATAATGTCGCCGTGCGCTTGCTCAAGCAGCCGGACGGGTCGATCGTCACCGCGACCTTCGTCTATCCCGAGATGCTGAGCGAACAATATCGACCGATCGCGCAGAAGGTGCTCGACAGCCTGCGTATCTTCGCCCCCAAGGACGACGCAGCGGATGGCGCTGTGGCGGACAATGCCGCCGTGCCGGGCAAGCCGGGCCGGAAATAAGCGGCGCGGCCTGACGCCGCGCCATTCACGCCCGCCGGACCCGTTCAGGCTTCGCCGAAAACGCGCCTGAAAATCGTATCGACCTGTTTGAAATGATAGCCGAGGTCGAATTTCTCTTCGATCTGTTGCGCCGTCAGCGCCGCCGAGACATCGGGATCGGCCTTGAGCAGTTCGAGCAGCGAAAGCTGGCCGTCCGATTCCCACACCTTCATCGCGTTGCGCTGAACATAGAGATAGCTGTCCTCGCGTGAGACGCCGGCCTGCGTCAGCGCCAGCAACACGCGCTGCGAGTGGACGAGGCCGCCCATCTTGTCGAGATTCTTCATCATCCGCTCAGGGTAGACGAGCAGCTTGTCGATCACGCCGGTCAGGCGGCCGAGCGCGAAGTCGAGCGTGATCGTGGCATCAGGACCGATATAGCGTTCGACCGAGGAATGGCTGATGTCCCGTTCATGCCACAGCGCGACATTTTCCATCGCCGGCATCGCATAGCTGCGCACCATGCGGGCTAGGCCGGTCAGGTTTTCGGTCAGCACCGGATTGCGCTTGTGCGGCATCGCCGACGAGCCTTTCTGCCCCGGCGAGAAATATTCCTCCGCTTCCAGCACTTCGGTGCGCTGAAGGTGGCGAACCTCGACCGACAGCCGCTCGATCGAGCTGGCGATGACGCCCAGCGTCGCGAAGAACATGGCGTGGCGGTCACGCGGAATGACCTGGGTCGAGACCGGCTCGATGGCGAGGCCGAGCTTTTGCGCGACATGCTCCTCGACCAGCGGATCGATATTGGCGAAGGTGCCGACCGCGCCCGAAATGGCGCAGGTCGCGACTTCGGCGCGCGCCGCGATCAGGCGGGTGCGGCAGCGGGAAAATTCGGCATAGGCTTCCGCCATTTTGAGGCCGAAAGTTACCGGCTCGGCATGAATGCCGTGGCTGCGGCCGATCGTCGGCGTCAATTTATGTTCGAACGCGCGGCGCTTGATGACGTCGAGCAGCTTGTCGAGATCCTCGATCAAAATGTCCGACGCGCGCGCAAGCTGCACCGCGAGGCAGGTGTCGAGCACGTCGCTGGAGGTCATCCCCTGGTGCATGAAGCGTGCCTCGTCGCCCACCTGTTCGGCGACCCAGGTGAGGAAGGCGATGACGTCATGCTTGGTCACGGCCTCGATCGCGTCAATGGCGGCAACGTCGATCGTGGGGTTCGTGCCCCACCAGTCCCACAGGGCCTTGGCCGCGGAGGGCGGAACGACGCCCAGTTCCCCGAGCTTCTCCGTGGCGTGCGCCTCAATCTCGAACCAGATGCGGAAGCGGGCTTCCGGCTCCCACAGAGCGGTCATTTGCGGGCGGGCGTAGCGCGGAACCATGGCGAATCCTGATGATGAGAGAAAGGCTATGGCGGGGCGCGTAGCAGCGTCGCGAGGCTGGGGCAAATCGCGCAAAAGCCGATCCGCTGGCGCAGCTCATCGCAAAATTAGCTGCCTATGGGGACAAGATGACCGAGTTTGTCGGGTGATCCGATCAACATGAATAAATATTCATGAAACAAGCCGGATTATCGTTCATTGTTACCTCTGAGTTTCGAAGGAACGAAGTTGAACCGGCTTCGACACGGTTTCAGGAGATTGCGATGATCCGTACGATTTTATTCACCACGGTGCTGACCATTACTGCGCCTGCATTGGCGCAGGGCACGGCGACGTCTCAATCCCCGACGCAGAGTGGCGCGCAGGCACAGCCCGCCGCGCCGCAATCCTCCGCCGCGCAGCCCGCTTCGCCGCAGAGCGCCACCAATGCGGTTGCGGCGATCGTGGATACGGAATTTCCCGCTTATGACGCGAACAAGGACGGTCAACTCGACCAGTCGGAGTTTTCGCGCTGGATGGTGGCGCTGAAAGATCAGGAAGTGAAGGCGACGGGCAAAACCCTGTCCCCCGATCAGGTTACGGCCTGGGCCAGCGGCGCGTTCACGACGGCTGACAAGGACAAGAGCACGTCCGTCAGCAAGCCGGAACTGATCGCCTATCTGAGCGGCGGCGCCTGATCTGCATACCGATTGTCCTGTGTCACGAAGTCAGGACATAAGAACCCTCACGGGTCGCACCGGGGCGGCATGGAATAAAAGCCATGCCGCCTCTTTTTTTGCGCCTCAGCCCTTATTGCGGCCGGTGTAAAGCAGGGCCGCGACGATGGCGGCCGAACCGATCCCTACCGCCGTTCCCATCCAGACCGCCTTGCCGGTCGATTTGCGGGCTGCCGCGGGGCGAATTGCAGGGGACGCTGCGGGCGTGGCGTCGGCGGATTCCGCACCGCTGACGGGCGCTTGATCTTTGATTTTGCTCATGGCTTCCTGTCTAAGCCAATCCCGTTGGCCGGAAAAGAGCGAAGTCGACCGGACGAACAATGTTCATCGCATTCAGATGTCGGGCAAGAGCTGATCCGCCTGCCCCCAGCCCCGCAGGGCGCGAGACGCCGCGCGCTCGATCAGCCTGTCCACATCGGCGATGGTGAATATGCCCGCGCCCGTCACATCCTCCAGTTCGTCCCAGCTTACCGGCGTCGCGACCGGCGCATTTTCGCGCGCGCGGACGACATAGGGGAGGACGGCGGTCGCGCCGCGCTGGTTGCGCAGCCAGTCGATGAAGATGCGCCCTTTGCGCTTGGCCTTGCTCATCGTCGCGGTGAAGCGGTCAGGCTCCGCCTGCGCCAGCGCCCGTGAGAAACGGTCGGCGAAATCCTTGACCTGCGGCCATTGCGCCTGCGGCGTGAGCGGCACGACCACATGGACGCCCTTGCCGCCCGAAAGCAGCGGGAAGCTGACCAGACCGATATCGTCGAGCATCCGCCTGATGTCGCGCGCGGCCTTTTTCACATCCTCGAAGTCCAGCCCTTCATCGGGGTCGAGATCGAACACCAGCCGGTCGGGCCGCTCGACATCCGCGATCAGCGCGCCCCAGCCGTGAAATTCGATCGTGCCCATCTGCACGCAGGCGAGCAGGCCGTCGATACCTTCGACATAGAGATAATCTTCACTCCCCCCGTCCTTTTCGGCAATGGGGATATGCTTCACATGGTCGCCGAAGCTGCCGCTGTCATGCTTCTGGAAAAAGCATTTCTTCGCCCGCCCCTGCGGACAGCGGACGAGGCTGATCGGGCGGGCGGCGATCCAGGGCAGCAGACAGGCGCCCGCAGCCTCATAATAATCCGCCAACTGGCCTTTGGTGATCTTCGCTTCGGGAAAGATCAGCCGGTCGCGGTTGCTGATGCGGACATCGCTATGGTCATCGGGTGTCGCCATCGGTTCCTCCCTTGTGACGTCGGCGGCTTCCTTGTCCTCGCGCAGGCCGAGGAAGCTGGCATGGCGCACGACATTTTCCGCCGTGAATTCGGCGAAGGCGATTTCCGCCACCAGTTCGGGCCGGACCCAATGCGCGCCGCGGGCCTCCGGGCGCGGAACGGCGACGGGGGCCTCCTTGCGCGCGCGATGTCCGAGTTCGCGTATCAGCCTCTCGCTATTGCCCGCGTTGAACCCGGTGCCGACCTTGCCGGCATAGACCAAATTTTCGCCGTCATATTGCGCCAGCAGCAGATTGCGGATCGCGCGGCCACTCGCGCTGCTGGGGGTCCAGCCGATGATGACGAACTCCTGCCGCCGCGTGCATTTGACCTTGAGCCAGTTTTTCGTGCGCGTGCCGCGATAGGATGCGGCGGCGCGCTTAGAGATGATCCCCTCCTGCCCCGCACCGCACATGGCGGTGAACAGTTTTTCGCCCGCGCCGATGACATGATCCGACACATGAATATGCGGGCCGCCCTTCCCCAACAGGCCCGCCAGCTTTTCCTTGCGGGCGATATTGGGCAAATCGGTCAGATCCATGCCGTCCAGTTCGAGAAGGTCGAAGGCGAACAGGTCGAGTACGCCCTCATCCTCGCCCTTCAGGCGCTTTTGCAGGGTCGAGAAGTCCGGATTGCCCCGCCTGTCCAGCGCGACGATCTCGCCATCGATGAGCGCGGCGGGCAGGCCCATCTCCGCCGCCTCTGCGGCCAGCGCCGCGAAACGGTCGGTCCAGTCCAGCCCGCTCCTAGTGAAGATTTTTACCTTGTCCCCGGCCACCGCCAGCAGGCAGCGATAACCGTCATATTTGATTTCGTGCAGCCAGCCGCTGCCGTTCGGGACTTCATCGACCAGCGTCGCAAGTTGCGGCGCGCGGAAGGCGGGCAGAGCGCCCGCTCGCGTTCCCGTCTTTTTGGGGCGAATGGCCGGGATCGCGCCATCCGCCTGCTTCATCGCCGCGTCGAAAGCCTTGCCCTTCTTGCCCTTGAGCGACACGGCAGGCGCGTCCGCCGCGATTTCGCCCATCGTGCGGCCACTGCGGATGCTGGTCAGTTCGCGCGCCACCAGATCGTCCGCGCCGCCCGCATACGCATCGTCAATCTTGCGAAGCAGCCAGTTTTCGCGCTTCTCGCCGCCGCGCGGTTTCAGCCGGATCAGCAGCCATTCGCCCTTCATCCGCTGGCCGTGGAGGATGAAATGGAGATGGCCCTTGTCCAGATCTTTCGCGCTTTTGCCGGGCAGTGGCTCCCACGTCCCTTCGTCCCACAGCATGACGGTGCCGCCGCCATATTCGCCCTTGGGAATCGCCCCTTCGAACCGCGCATAAGAGAGCGGATGATCCTCGGTCCTGACGGCGAGCCGCTTATCGGCGGGATCGGCGCTGGGACCGCGCGTCACCGCCCAGCTTTTGAGCACGCCGTCGATCTCAAGCCGGAAATCATAATGAAGGCGCGTCGCGTCATGCTTCTGCACGATGAAACTGTTACCGGCGCTGCGCCCGCGCTTGCCCGCCGGTTCCTTCGTCCGGGTGAAATCGCGCTTGCGATTATAGTCGCTGAGCGGATCGGCGACCATGGATCATGCCCGCTTGCGCGGCGGCGATTTGGCCGGGCGCTTGGCGGCGGCCGCCTTTTTCGGCGCCGCGCGCGGCGGAGCGCTGCCGCCGACCGATTTTTTGAGCGCGGCCATCAGATCGATGACATTGCCGCCCGCCTTGGCCGGGGCGCTATCATCATCCTCGATGATCCGCCGCCCCTTGGCCTTTTTCTTCTTTTCAATCAGCCTTTGCAGCGCATCGACATAGCGGTCGTGAAACTTGTCCGGCTCGAATGTCGCGGTCTTTTTTTCGATCAGCGTTTCGGCAAGGTCGAGCAGGTCGGCATCGGGTTTCACATCATCGATATCCCGGAAATAGCTCTGCGCGCGGTTGACCTCGTCGGCATAGCGCAGCGTTTCGAGCACCATGCCGCGCCCGCAGGGTTTGAGCGAGACGACATATTCCCGGCCGCGCATCGCCAACTGGCCCAGCCCCACTTTCTTCGTGCGGCGCAGGGCTTCGCGCAGGACGATGAAGGCTTCCTCGGCCAGATCGTCGGCGGGGACGACATAATAGGGCCGCTCATAATAGAGGACGTCGATCTCGCTCGCGTCGACGAACTGGGTGAGTTCGAGCGTTTTCTTGCTCTCCAGCTTTACCGCATCGATCTCTTCGGGTTCCAGCAGGACATAGTCGCCCTTGGACAGTTCGAAGCCTTTTACGATGTCTTCGGGCTTCACCGCGCCAAGGCCCGGCACCGTCTTTTCATAACGCACGCGCTTGCCGGACGGTTCGTGAATCTGGTGGAAGGCGATCTGCGCACCGGATTTGGTGGCGGCATAGATTTCGACCGGAATCGACACCAGCGCCAGCCTGATCTGTCCCTGCCAATATGCGCGCGCCGCCATGTTCCTGCACTCCCTGCCTGGCTCAATGCGCGGCGGCATTGCCGGTTCCGGCGAGGCCGATCATGGGCTGCCGCATCGGTTCGTCCCACGAACTGCTTCCGCCTGCCGCCAAAATCGCCTAGGCTGTGCAAAATCAGCAGCTAGAGACCATGAAGATGCAATTTTTGCGGACCGCCTTCTGGGTCGTCATGGCCGTCGCGATCGCCCTGTTCTGCAAGGCGAACAATCGACCCATGGAGATCAAGATCTGGGGCGACATCATTTGGGAGACCCGTATCTGGTTTCCCATGTTGATCGCCTTTCTGCTCGGCGCGATCCCCTTCTGGATCATGGCGCGGGCCACGCGCTGGCGGCTCAAACGCCGTCTTGAAAGCGCCGAGCGCGCGCTGGCCGCCCTTACCGCGGCGCCGACCATGCCGGTCGTGACAGACTCAGAATCGACGCAAAGCCCTCCAGTTTCGACAGGTCCCGCATGAGCAGCCCCATCTATGTCGCCATCGACACGCCCGACCTTGCCAAGGCGCAGGAACTTGGACGGCAGGTGCGCAATCATGTGGGCGGATTGAAGCTTGGCCTCGAATTTTTCTGCGCGAACGGGCATCATGGCGTGCATGAGATGATGAAGTTCGGCCTGCCGATCTTCCTCGACCTCAAGCTGCACGATATCCCCAACACGGTGGCGAAGGCGGTGCAGGCGCTGCACCTGCTGGAACCGGCGATCCTGACGGTGCACGCCGCTGGCGGGCGGGCGATGCTGGAGGATGCGAAGGCGGCGGCGGGCGTGAATACCAAGGTCGTCGCCGTGACGGTTCTGACCAGCCTGGACGATAGCGACCTGCTGGACATCGGCGTTGGCGGCAAGGCGCAGGATCAGGTCGCGCGGCTCGCCGATCTGGCGCGCAGCGCGGGCCTCGACGGGATCGTCTGTTCGGGCGAGGAAGTCGCGCTGGCGAAAAAAGCGTGGCCTGATGGTTTCTTCGTGGTGCCGGGGGTTCGCCCCGCCGGTGGGGCGATGGGCGATCAGAAGCGGGCCGTCACCCCGCGTGAAGCGCTCGACCGGGGCGCATCGATTCTGGTGGTCGGTCGCCCGATTAGCCTGGCGGACGACCCCGACATGGCTGCGCGCGCGATCGAAGCGACGTTATAGGGGGTTGCCGCACCGGCCCTCCGAAATGCACTCTAAAGTGAAGGGGCCGCATGACACGGCCCCTCCCCTTTTCATTCAGAAGCGATAGCCGACGCTCGCCACGACCTGATGGCGATCGGTATCAACGTCGAAGCGGCTGCTGGTCGCGCCGTTGGCGAAGTTGATCCGGCCGTCATCATATTTCGAATAGCGATATTCGACCTTGGCGAAACTATGTTCGCCGATCGCCCGTTCGACGCCACCGCCGATCCGCCAGCCGTCGAGCTTGAAGGCGGTGTCGGTGGTCTGATTGGTGTCACCGGCCAGCACGTTGAGCTTCGAATTAGTGTAGCCGCCCTTGACGTAGACCAGCGTGGCCGGATTGGCGAGGATGCCCGCGCGAGCGCCGATATAGAGATCACGCCCCTGGCTGACGCGACCAAAACCGAACGTGTCGGTCGGATCACGGCGATCGCTCTTGGCGGTGGAATCGGTAAATTCACCCTCGACGCCGACGACGACGCTGCCGAGATTTACGTCATAGCCCGCACCGACGCCGTAAAGCAGGCCGTCGATCGACTGATCGTCACGGCCATTATTGTTGTCGACCGAACTGCCCGCTCCGACATGATCATAGCCAAGGATCGCCTCGACGCGCGGTCCGGTAAAAGTGGGGGCCGGGTCCTGCGCCATGGCCGGGGTAGCGGCGACGCCGCCGGCGAGAAGGGTTGCGACCATCAATTTATACATGTTTCACTCCATTCGTCATTCGCTCCCCCGCGAGGGAGTGACGATGAAGTCAGGGGAACGCCAAGGGTTGCATGAACCTCAGATAAACAAGAACTTATGTGATGAATCTGTCACAGGATCGGACCGTTGGTCGCAAAGCCGTGCCTCAATTTGGATGAGTTGAAGCAGGTCATCTGGAACCGGAGCGGTCAGTAATCCTTCGATACCCGGACATTCGCACTCTGGCGACCGAGGGTCGATATCGCGCCGAGCAGGGACAGCCAGCGCGTCACCTGATATTCCATGCGGGTCGCCGAATAGCCCTGCCCGTCGGTAATCAGCTCGACATAGGTCTTGCGGGTCAGATATTTCCCCGCCGCAATGGCCGTGCCCTGTTGTTGGGTCGGATCGGCGGCGATGATGCGCAGCCGGTCGAGACCCGCCGCCTTGCGCACCGCGTTGATCGGGTCCAGCCCGCCGCCGCCCTGAAGCGATCCTACCGCCGATGCGAGCTGAAGCGCTTCGGGCGCGGAGAGGCTGGTGATCGACGTGCCGAACAGGATGCGGGACAGCAGTTCGTCCTGCGGCAGGGCGGGCACGCTGGTAAAGGTGATTTCCGGCGCAAGGCCGGTGCCGCCGACCTGAATCGTCGCCGACAGATCGTTGACGTCGGCTTCCGCCTGAATATCGAGTGTCGGGTTGGTCGGGGTCTTGCCGTCGAACTGAATCTTGCCTTCGCGCAATTCGAAACGTCGGCCCGCAAATTCATAGCCGCCGCGCACCAGTTGGGCGGTGCCGGCGATGGCGGGACTGTTCACCGTTCCGCCGATGTCGAGATCGGCCCGCCATTCGCTGTTGAGGCCAAGGCCCGTCACGGTCAGCCGGTTGCGGGCGTGCGCCTTGATCGCCAGCGCCCATGGGACATTCGGGCGCAAGCGGTCGAAATCCTCGACGCCGCGATTGATTTCGATGGTCTTGAGTTCGGGAATTTGCGCGACCGCAGCCGCCCGCCCCAGCGTGAAGCGGCTTTTGTTCAGTTGCAGATCGCCCGCGATGGTGCCGCCGACACCGCTGGATTTGAGGGATATCGGCCCGGTGATGGTGGCGGCGATATCGTCCCTTTCCAGCAGGGTGGCATTATCGGCGTCGAGCGACAGGTCCATGTCCACGCCCCCGATACCGGCGAACGTGAACCGCCCGGAACCCGTCACCGACCCGCCATTTTGCGCTGTTGCTGTAAAGCTGGAAATCACCAGTTGCGCGCCGGAAAAACTGCCCCGCGCCTTGACGCCTTTCAGCCGCATGCCGGTGACGGGGCTGGTGAGCGCCGCATTATCCGTCGCCAGCTGGCCGGTGATGACCGGATCGCCGAGCGTGCCGCGCGCATCCGCCGACACGGTCACGGGTCCCGATATGTCGACAATCTCGACCCCCGTCAGCCGCCAGAGCGTGTCCGCCGTGCCGCTGTAGCGCAACTGCCCGAAAAATGTCGCGCGGTTCAGCCGGTCGACGAGGCTCCCCTGATTGCCGAGCGGCGAGAGCAGGGCCTGCCCGCGCCCGATCGTCTGGCCATCGGCGACGAAAACCATGCGCGTCGCCAGCCGATCCTGGGTCAGAATCGCGTTGACGCCGACATCGACGGGCCGCGAACTGAGCGACAGTCCCGAGCGTGACAGGCCGCGAACCCGCAGTTCCGCCTTGCCGGTCGGCATCCCGACGCGCGGCTGAGCATAGCTGAGCGATCCCGTCGCCACGCCGCCCAGCCCGAGACCGTCGGACGCGATATCGAGAAGGCTGAGCGGCAGCTTATCCAGCCGTGCCTCGACGCTGGTCAGATCATTGCCACGCGCGCCCGCCAGTTGCAGGGATCCGCCCGCATAGCTGATCGTCGCCGGGGACAGCCGCCAGCCATCGTCGGTGCGCAGGAACAGCGCCGGGCGGGTCAGGCGGATCGGGCGCTTGTCGATCGTGCCGGTGGCCGAAACCGCCACGCGATCCGGCTCGACCGCCGCTTCGCCCTGAAGGTCGAACAGGCGGCCGCGCTGGCCGGACAGGCTGGCGCGCACCTTGCCCGCGCCATCGATCAGATCGGCATTGAGCGCGACCCGGCCGAGCTGCACCGCACCGATGCGCAGGCCCCGCGCCTGTGCGGTCGCATTGATCGATGTTCCGGCCGGATCGAGCAGCAGCGTCGCATCCAGTTTTCCGCGCCGCACCGAGATGAGGGTCGGGCCATCGAAGCTGGCGTTTGTGGCGTCGAGCTTTAGCGCCACCTGCTGCATACCCCGCACCGGCGTCAGCCCCACCGTGCCCGTCACCGGCCCTGCGACGTCGAGACGGCCGTCGAGACCATCGGTGACTGGACGAATATCCCCGCGCGCGGTGACGCCCGACACCGCGAGACGGGCGACGCGGATGATCGCCTGCGCATTGGGAGGGAGTAGCAGGACGCCATCGCCCTCGAACGGGCCAAGGGTCGATCCGCCCTGCGCGGTGAAGGCATAGCCCGCTTCGTTGGGCGCCAGATGCGCGCGCACATCCCGCAGGCCCAGCGCATCCATCGGGCGCGCCAGCAGCACGTCGATGGTCGGCCGCTCGATCTTGCCATCCAGCGTCAGGGTGAGCGGTCCATAGCGGATGTGACGCCCCGTGCCTTCGATATGAAAACTGCCGTCGCGGCGGCGGACGCCATCGGCCGACAGCGTCAGCAGCGGCGCGTCGAGCGTCATGTTCGTGAGCGCCAGTTGCCCGTCCGGCCGGAGCGCCAGCGCGCTGCGCAATGTCGGAAGCCCCCCGCCCAGCGATCGGAGAAATGCGTTGTCGAGCCGGCGCATCCGCGCCAGCGCATTGCCGCTGAGGCCGAAAGCGCCGTTCGGACCGGGCACCGCCCGCAGCTTCGACGTGACGTCGACGATACCCAGCCCGCGAATGGCAAGGCCGATAATCTGCCCGTCGAGACCCAGATCATAACGGCCGGTCCTGAGATCGGCGAGCACGATCAGCTTGCCCCGCAGCTTGTCGGAGCGCAGCGGCATGGGATTGCTGATGATCTGCTGCCCCCGGACCTGCAATACCCCGTCGAGCGCGAAATTGCGGACGATGCCGCCGACAAGTTGCCCCTGCCCATCCAATGTTCTGGCGCGCAGTCGCAGGGGAATGAGCGCCGGCCCTTCCGCCGCTCGCCGGCCTTTTCCGTCCGCGCGGACATCGTTGATAAGGGTCTTGCCGAATGCGATCTGGCGTGCGGTCAGCAGATATTCAAAGCCCGGTCGCGCCATCGGACCATCGAGCCGGATGCGCGCCGCGACGTCACGTCCGCCCATGTTTTTCAGCAACGCGCCGGGCCGGATCAGCTTCACATCGAACAGCAGATTGTCGAGCGCATTGTTGCGCAGGTCGATCGCTCCGTTGGCGCTGACATCCATCGCCTGCGACCGAAGCGTGACCCGCCCCTTGACGATGCGGTCGACCAGGGTGCCGTCCGCCCGCACGGTGAGGCGGGGGTCGGACAGGCGGCGTACGAGGCCGTTCCCGGCGATCGCCGCCCCTTCGATCGACCCGCTGGCCGAATAGGTGCCGCTGCGCACCGCGAGGGTGAGGTCGGCGGCAGGGCGGGCATCGAGCATCGCCGCCAGATGCCCGTCCCAGCGCGTCCAGCTGCCCTTGCCCTGAATGCGCAGATTGCCGTCCTGTCGCAGCCCGGCCATCTTCGCCAATACCCCACCGGCGGGCGCGTTCACTGTTACGTCGAGGTCGAATTTGTCCGCATCCGGCCGACTGTCGAGCGCGAATTGCAGCGAGTCGGCGCTGCCGGTTACATGGACCGACAGATCGATGATCGCCCGGCCGCCGCGAATGTCGGCGTCGCCCGAAAGGCTGGCCGTTTGTGCACGCCCCGCCACGCCCTTGTCGATCGACAACCGACCCACGGAAAACTGCATCAGGCGAATATCGAAGCCCGGCAGGATCGGCCCCTGCCGCGTGCTGGGATTGAGCCGGGGCAGCTTGTGCAGCGTCGCGCGGGGGATCACCAGCCGGTCGATGTCGAGGCGGTTGGACAACCAGGCGAAGGGCCACCAGTCCAGTTCCACGCGGGGCGCTTCGAAAAAGCGGCCCTTCGCATCGGACAACGCCACCCCGCGCAACACCGCCTTGCGGTAGATGCTGCCCTCGATATCCCGCACCTCGATACGCAGGCCGGATGGCGGGTGGAGCGCGACGATCCGCGAGACGAGAAAGCGGTGCCCCGATCCCGTATCCAGCCACATGAGCGCGGCGACGAGGATCAGCAACAGCGCGCCGAGGACGGCCGCCAGTCGACGCTGCCAAGGTCCATCCCAGACCCGCTTGCGCGGCAAGGGCAGCGGCTTGGCCATCAGAAAGCCTGCCCCAGCGAGACATAGACGGCGACGCGCGGATCGCCCGCCTGCGGATTGAGCGGGGTGCCGATATCGAGGCGTATGGGACCGAAGCTGCTATAATAGCGCAGCCCCATGCCCGCGCCGATGCGAAGGTCGCGGAAGCGCGGCATAAAGCTGGTCGAGATATTGCCCGCATCCACGAAGGGCACAACGCCGAAATTGCCGAAGCGAACGCGCGTTTCCAGCGAAAATTCGGCCAGGCTCTTGCCGCCGACCGGATCATTGTCGCCATAGCGCGGCCCGATCCGCTGATAACCATAGCCGCGCACCGACGCGCCGCCGCCCGCATAGAAACGCCTCGACGGCGCGATACGGTCGACCGTGGACCCGAAAATCGTGCCGAAGCGGGTCCGCGCCGCCAGCACGACGCGATCGCTCACCGGCTGGTAGATGCTGCCGTCCACCTGCACCCGGGTGTAGGCGAAGGTCGAGTTCTGGAAGGACAATTCGGGGCTGACCCGGCCGCCCAGACGAAACCCGGTGGTCGGATTGAGCAGGTCGTCGCTGCCGTCATAGGTCAGGCTGAGCGGCACGGCGGCGATCAGGAAGGTGCGCCGGTTGCCGTTGCTGAATGCATCGGCCTCGTCGGAGGCCACGAGTTCCGCGCCGACGCGCCACACCCATTTTTTCTGGAACAGGATATTGGTCTGGCGTTCCAGCGCGCCTGACAGGGTGATAGTGCGGGCGTCATAGGCGTCGCGCTTGATATTGCTGACCGACAGCAGGCCGGTCAGCACATGGTCGCGCTCGCGGAAATTGCTGCGGCGGAAGGTGGCCGACGCGGTCTGCTCCTGCGTCCCCAGCACGCCGCGAAACGTCATCGCGCCTTCGGGCGGAAAGAAATTGCGGTGCTGCCAGCTAATTTCCGCGCGATAGCCCTCGCCTGTGCCATAACCCAATTCTCCGGCGATCGTCCGCAACGGCGCGGGCCCCACATCGACCGCCAGATCGACATGCTCGCCGTCGCCCGCATCCTTGGGGCTGAGCTTGACGGACGAGACCAGGCCGGTCGCGACGATCGCCCGGCGCAGATCCTCGACATCGGCGGCGTTATAGGTATCGCCGGTATGAAAGCGCGCGATCTGTTCCAGATGGCGCGCGCTGAACAGCGAGTCATCATTGAGCCGGATCGCGCCGAAGCTGCGATAGCCGCCCGGCGTCACGATGATATCGAGATCGCCCTTGCGCTCTTCATGGTCGATCCGCACTTCCGGCTCACCGACCTTCGCGAAGGGGAAACCGCCCTGCGCCAGCACTTCCGACAGCGCGTCCCGGCCCGCCAGAATGCGGTCGGCATCGACCGGATCGCCCACCACCACCGGGAAGGCCGCCCGCAGCCGCGCTTCCCGCTCACCCGTGGATTCCAGCCCCTCGACGGCGACGGACGAGAGCTGATATTGCGTGCCCGCAATGACATCGAACGTAACGGCGAGCCGCCCGTCGCCCGCCGCCGTCACGGCGCTTCGGATACGCGCGGCATAATAGCCCTTCGCCCGCAGCAGGCGATCGAGCACATCATTATCCTCCTTGATGCGCCGGTTGATCTGGGCAAGGTTCGCCGCCTTCCCCTCGCCCTGCCGCAAGACGGAGAGGGCATCGAAACGGCTCATGAACTGGCTGTCGGCGATCGCGTCCAGGCCGTTGAGCGTCACGCCATAGCGGCGTTCTTCCGCATTATCGGCAAAGGCAGCGGTGGCGTCGGCCGGTTCCGATGGCGTGGGCGCGGCATCCGCTGTCGCCGCGTCGCCGGGCTGCCCAGCGGCCGGATCAGACGGCAGCGGCACGACGCTGTCCGCCGACCCCATATCCGGCCAGTCCACCCCGATATCGGGCATCGAATCCAGCCCTTGATTGGCCGGAGCAGGCGCAACTGAGGGAGCCGGTGGCTGCGTCCATCCCGTGCCCGGCGCCAGCACAAGGGGCAGCAGCACGAAACGGGCGGCGAACGGCAAGCCTGAAACGCGGCCAAGGGTCCGCAAACCGGTAATCATATGCACGGGTCTAGACCAATAGCCGGGCGAAAGGCCAGTCAAGATATGGCAAAATGGCTGCCTTCAAAAAGCGGTGTTCAGGCGATCCATCAAGGCGCGCGCTGGCCCTGCCCCGGCTGGCCGGCCCGGACCCGCCATCATATCCATGCGATCCTGAAGCCGCGCGACCCGTCCGTAAAGCTCCTGACTCGCCTCGACCAGCGCGCGAGCGGCGAAAGGAAAGGTCCCGACCAGCGCGTAATCGGTCGCTGTCGCCCGACCCAGCCGGTATTTTTCATCGAGCAGTTCGGCGCCGTCAATCTCGCCGCGCTCCCACGCCCGCTGGCTGAGCAGCCAGGCAATGACATGCATGAGCCGGGTCGTGACCTTGAGCGATTCACAGGTGAAGGCGACCCGTTTCAGCGGATCGTCTAGACCATGTTCCGCCGCCTCGCTCGCGTCGAAATAGGACCGCGCCTCGTCAGCCATCACCATGGCTTCGAGATAAAGACCATCAACCAGACGGCGGTGGAGTCCATGATCGAGGAATGGCGCGACCTTCATTGCACCTTGCTCGCACAATTCTGCAATTTTGTCAGGCCCGTTACGCATCTCGGCGGCACTTGTCCCATAGAGGGTCGGTTAGCGATTTATTAACCATGATCGCCGGGTCAGGCGATGATGTCCGGCACCAGCGCGTCCTCCAGCAGCGCGATCTCGTCACGAAGGCGCAATTTACGCTTTTTCAGGCGCGCCAGCTGCATCTGGTCGGCGGACCCCGCCGCCACCAGCGCCATGATGGCGCTGTCGAGATCGCGATGTTCCACGCGCAACAGTTCCAGGCGACGCATGATGTCTTCCTGACTCAACTCACACCTGCCTTCTCAGCGCGGACCCGTTCATGCAGGAGTGATAGCCGCAGTGGAAGGCGCGGACCATCGCGAATTTGTTTAATATCATCGCAAAGCGCCAATCCCCGCGAGACATCAGGAACGATCCATGATCTACTCGATCATCCATCACCCTCTTGAGGAGAATGTCATGGAAAATACCCACATTTCAGCTCTTTCGGCCAAGCATGCCGGTCTTGACGCGCGAATCAAGGCCGAGACGAGTCGTCCCATGCCCGACGCTATATTGGTGGCGTCCCTTAAGAAGCAGAAATTGCGGCTGAAGGAAGAAATTACCGAACGGCATTGAGCCGAGACTAGTCCGGAATGCTGTCGGGACCGGCTGGCAATAGCCCGGTCCCGCGCTTCCGGTGACTGGTTCGAACACGCGGGGGCATGGCCGCATCGGTCAGGTCCGGGTCGCGTGGATTCCGCTACGAAATGGCAAGCATTTAGCTGCTGGGAACGCAGGTCGCCCGCTCGAACGCAGGACGGCTGCCAGCGTCTGGGCGAGTGCGGCGCTCTTAGTGGCGATGAAGCTGGGTAGACCGCAAATAATCGGGCATGCCGACCGAGCGCTCCGCTTTGGTGACAGGTTTGCGGGCGAGTTGCGGATTTATATCCTTGTCGAACGCCACGCCGATCTTGTCATCGCGCGCCCAGGCGACGACCCCAAAGACTTCGCCAATACCGCGCAATTCGAATATGACGCGCGTGCCTGCCGGAATAGCCCGTTCGCAATCCGCCATCAGTCCGGTTGCGGACAGATTTCGTACACGCGCTTTTCCGAGCGGCGCCTCATCCGGCGTTCGCAAGCTGGTCAAAAGGAACAGGCTGTCGCGCGGCGCAGACCGCGCCGGTCCCCGATCGGAATTATCCTGCCCGCCGTCCATAGGTAAATCTCACGAAATGCTGCTGTTTATTCAACAGCGACATTGTCAGGATTTGATGGAAAAACGGTTAATCGTCGCGGGAGATTTTTTCCTGCCGCTCGTGGCGCTCCTGCGCTTCGACGGTCATGGTCGCGATCGGCCGGGCCTCCAGACGACCCAGAGAAATGGGTTCGCCCGTCACTTCGCAAAAGCCATATTCGCCATCGTCGATCCGGCGCAATGCAGCGTCGATCTTGGAAATCAGCTTGCGCTGGCGATCGCGCGTGCGCAATTCAATGGACCAGTCCGTCTCGCTTGACGCGCGGTCGTTGAGGTCAGGCTCGCGCAGCGGTTCATTCTGCAATACCGCGAGCGTACCTTCGGCTTCGGTCAATATCTGCTTTTTCCAATCCCACAGCCGCTGACGAAAATATTCGAGCTGTTGCGGGTTCATGAACTCCTCGTCAGGCGAGGGGCGGTAATCCGAGGGCAGTGCAATAGCGGGCTTGGGCGGGTTTTCGCCGTCCGTACCGGAATTCAGGAGCGATGCCATCTGGCTCTCCGACTCGATTGGCCCTGGGCGCTGCGACTTCGGCGCGCCATGACTGGTGATTGAGGGCGCCTAATAGCCATCGGGGCGAACCGATACAAGCGCCCATCTCTTCCGTTCAGCGGCAAAACGGACCGGTCGCCGCGCGGCGACTCCACCCTTTCCCGCGAGCACCGGCGAGATGGCGACAACGGATCGAAAAAGGCGGCGGGCGCAGCAAGGCTGCAACCTATGCCATGGGCTTCGTTCCATTATGGGACGTTAACCATATAGTTTGAGGATAAGGGTTGAATTCTATCGACTTGCGTCCGTATTTCAGGGTTAATGGCGTTGCAGTTAACGCTTTCTTTTGCGTTCTTGTGCATAGGCAATATCAGCCTGTCCTTGACTGAATATTTCAGCAGTGGATCAGGCCGGTAAGAATTAAAGAGTGGATCCTATGTCGGTTCGAATGGCCTTGGCAAAATTATGCGCCTGCACCTGCGGCGGGGCGATCATCGGCGGCGGTGCCGTCCATGTCGCTGAAAGCGCGCGGCCGGCAGTGGTCCACAGTGTGAAGAGCGCCAAGGCGCAGCCGCGCAAGCGCTACGCCGTCCGCACGGTGAAGCGCAAGGTGGTCAAGACGGTGACGGCCCGTGCGCCGTATCGCGTGACCGTCACCACACAGGCGGCCCCCATTCCTCTGCCCGCGCCCTTGCTGCCGGCCGAGATGCCGGTCCTGTCGGGCGGCGGCGGCGCAGTGCCGATGGTCATGGGCGGCGGCGGCTTTGGCGGCGGCGGTTTCATCGGCGGCTTTTTCGGCGGCGGTGGCGGCGGCAGCGGTGGCGGGTCCGTCGTCATTTCCTCGACCAGCAGCTCGACGGGCGGCATCAGCAGCTCGACCAGTTCAACGACAGGCGGCGTTTCGACATCCACGGGCGGCGTCAGCACGTCCACTGGCGGGGTTTCGACCTCCAGCGGCAACGTGTCCACGTCCAGCGGCAATGTGACGAGCAGCTCTTCCTCTTCCAGTTCGTCATCTTCGTCGAGCAGTTCGTCATCTTCGTCGAGCAGTTCGGGCGGATCGGGCGGCAAGGACCATGGCGGCAAGGATCACGGTCATGGCGGCCACGGATCGAGCAATGGCGGCAGCTCCGGTAGCAGCGGCAGTTCGGGCAGCAGCGGATCGAGCGGCAGCAGCGGCTCCAGCTCCTCCTCGTCCAGTTCTTCGAGCAGCAGTTCGTCCTCGTCCGGCGGATCGTCGAGCTTCGGCAGCACCGGATCGACCGGGAGCACCGGATCGACGGGCAGTTCGGGTTCGAGCAGTTCCTCGTCCTCCAGTTCCTCCTCGTCGAGCAGCAGTTCTTCGAGCGGCGGCAGTTCGGGCAGCAGCGGCGGCACCGACGTCCCTGCACCGCCCATGGTGCTGTTGTTCGGCGCGGCGGCGGTAGCGCTGATCGCCCGCAAGCGGTTCGCCGACCGGGGCAAGGTTCAGGCCGCAGCCTGAAAATATTTGCCTGCGTGGGGCAGAATGGGGCGGGTTCGCAAGGACCCGCCCTTTTTCATGCCCGTCATTCGCGGGGCGCACGGGGTTGCATGGCGCACGCCCCGGCGGCATAGGGCAGGCCATGCATGACATCCGCTTCATCCGCGAAAATCCCGGCGCTTTCGATGCCGGCCTTGGCCGTCGCGGCCTTGCCCCGCTCAGCGCGGACATACTCGCGCTGGACGAGCGGAGCCGCGCGCTCAAGACCGAGTTGCAGCAGTCCCAGGCGCGCCGCAACGAAGCGAGCAAGGCGATCGGTCAGGCGATGGCCGCCAAGGATATGGACAAGGCGCAGGCCCTGAAGGCCGAGGTCGCAACCCTCAAGGAAACGGCGCCTGCGCTGGAAGCGGAAGATCGCGAGACCGGCGAGGCCCTGCTGGCCATGCTCGCGGCGATCCCCAATCTGCCCGCAGACGATGTGCCAGAAGGCGAGGACGAGGCCGCCAATGTCGAGGTCGCCCGCTGGGGCACACCCCGCGCGTTCGACTTCGTGGCCCAGGACCATGCCGATTTCGGCCCGGCGCTGGGACTGGATTTTGAAGGGGGCGCTGGCCTGTCGGGCGCGCGCTTCACCGCGCTGCGCGGTCCGATGGCACGGCTGCACCGGGCGCTTGGCCAATATATGCTGGATCGCCAGACGAGCGACAATGGCTATGAGGAAGTGAATCCGCCCCTGCTGGTCCGCGACGAAGCGCTGTTCGGGACCGGGCAATTGCCCAAATTCGCCGACGATCTGTTCCGCACGACCGACGGCCGCTGGCTCATCCCCACGGCCGAAGTCAGCCTGACCAACCTCGTGCGCGAGCAGATCGTGCCCACAGGCAGTCTGCCGCTGCGGCTGACCGCGCTCACCCCCTGTTTTCGATCCGAAGCGGGATCGGCCGGACGCGATACGCGGGGCTTCATCCGCCAGCACCAGTTCGAGAAGGTGGAACTGGTGACGATCTGCGCGCCCGAGGACTCCGAAGCCGAGCATGAGCACATGAGCGCGGCGGCGGAGGGCATATTGCAGGCGCTGGGCCTGCCCTATCGCAAGATGCTGCTGTGCACCGGCGACATGGGATTCGGCGCGCGCAAGACGTGGGACCTCGAAGTCTGGCTGCCGAGCCAGCAGACCTATCGCGAGATCAGTTCGGTCTCCAACTGCGGCGATTTTCAGGCGCGCCGGATGAACGCGCGCTACAAGCCGGAAGGCGCCAAGCAGACGCGCTTTCTTCACACGCTGAACGGGTCGGGCCTCGCGGTCGGACGGACGTTGGTCGCGGTGCTGGAAAATTATCAGCAGGCGGACGGCAGCGTGACCGTGCCCGATGCGCTCGCCCCTTATATGGGTGGTCTCACGGCGCTGACGCCCGCGACGTAGCGGCGCGCCGCGCCGACCGATCTGCGGGATGGAATCGGCGGCAGGTTGGGGTTAGGAGTGAAGCGATGACGCGCCAGACCGTAAAATCGCTCCTGTGCCTTGCGCCCGTGCTCATGGCGGGTTGCATCCCCAATCGTGGCGAAGGCCCGCGCGAGACCCCGCCACCCCGGCTGGATGCGGATGCGACCGCCGTCGATGTGATCGAGCCGGAACCCGTCTGGACGGCGCAGCAGGTGGTGGCGAACGCCCGGACCGTGGCCACATCCACCTATGTCGTGCAGCCCGGCGATACGCTGCGCGGCGTCGGCAATCGCACCGGCGCGGGATCGGAAAGCATTGCGAGGGCAAACGGCCTTGCCGCACCGTTCACCGTGCGCGCGGGGCAGAAACTGTCGATCCCCGGCGGGCGCTATCATCTGGTGGCGGAAGGCGAGACCGGCATCGCCATCGCCGCCGCCTATGGCGTGCAGTGGAGCCGGATCGTCGATATTAACGGGCTGGACGAGCCCTTTGTCCTGCGTCGGGGCCAGCGACTGCTGTTGCCCGACAATACGCCCCGCCGGCCGCCGACGATGGAGGAGCGCGCCGCCGCATTCCGCATCGATATTGATGATGTGCTGACCGGCGGACAGCCCGCGACAGCGGATAATGCGCCCGTCGCCACCGCCTCGCGTCAGCCCCGCCCCCTGCCCTCCAACGTGCCGATCGCGACGCCCGGCGCCTTTGCCGGTCATTTCGCGTGGCCGTTGCGCGGCAAGATTCTATCGCGGTTCGGGCCGGGCGAAAGCGGCGCGCGCAACAATGGCATCGATATCGCCGTGCCCGACGGCACGGCGATTCGCGCCGCGTCCGATGGCGTGGTCGCCTATGCCGGTGACAAGGTGGCGGTGTTCGGCGGCCTCGTGCTGATCGCGCATGGCGGCGGCTGGGTCAGCGCCTATGGCCATGCCAGCCGGGTCGATGTCGTGCGCGGGCAGAAGGTGAGCCGCGGACAGATTATCGGCCTGTCGGGCGACACCGGCTATGCCAGCCAGCCCAAGCTGCATTTCGAGCTGCGCAAGGATCGCGTGCCGGTCAATCCGCTGGGGCAGCTACCACCCGCGCCATAGGCTATTCGTGCCATTTCCGCGCGGCCCGTGACATTGCGCGCAAAAATCCCTATGTGCGCGGCGATCATGGCAACCAAATTTCCGCAAGCGCCCAAAGTGGGCATGGTATCGCTCGGCTGTCCCAAGGCGCTGGTCGACAGCGAACGCATCCTGACAAAGCTGCGGTCGGACGGCTATCAGATGTCGGCCGACTATGCGGGCGCGGATGTCGTGCTCGTCAACACCTGCGGCTTCCTCGATTCGGCGAAAGAAGAATCGCTTGAGGCGATTGGTGAGGCGATCGCGGAAAATGGCCGGGTCATCGTCACCGGCTGCATGGGGAATGAGGCGGAAATGATCCGCGCGAAATTCCCCCAGGTTCTGGCCGTGACCGGGGCGCATCAATATGAGGCGGTGGTCAACGCCGTGCATGACGCTTCGCCGCCGGTGCCCAACGCCTTTGTCGATCTGGTGCCCGAGGGCGGCCTGAAGCTGACGCCGCGCCACTATAGCTATCTCAAGATTTCCGAAGGCTGCAACCATCGCTGCTCCTTCTGCATCATCCCGTCTCTGCGCGGCGATCTCGTGTCGCGACGGGTGGACGCGGTGCTGCGCGAGGCGGAAAAGCTGGTCCATGCAGGCACTCGCGAATTGCTGATCATCAGCCAGGATACGTCGGCCTATGGCGTCGATACCCGGCACGAGGCGCGGGCGTGGAAGGGTCGCGATGTGCGCGCGCATATGACCGATCTTGCGCGCGAACTCGGCCAGTTGCGCACGCCGGACGGCGCGCCGCCATGGGTGCGTCTGCACTATGTTTATCCCTATCCCCATGTCGATCAGGTGATCCCGCTGATGGCGGAGGGGTTGCTGACTCCCTATCTCGACATCCCGTTCCAACATGCCGCGCCCAGCGTCCTCAAGGCGATGAAGCGGCCCGCCAATGAAGCCAAAGTGCTCGACCGCATCCGCAAGTGGCGCGATATCTGCCCGGACATCGCGATCCGGTCGAGCTTCGTGGTCGGCTTCCCCGGCGAGACCGAAGCGGATTTCCAGTATCTGCTCGACTGGCTGGACGAGGCGCAACTTGATCGCGTCGGCGCGTTCCGGTTCGAACCCGTCGAGGGCGTGGCTGCCAATGATCTGCCGGGCGCGGTGCCCGAAGAGGTCAAGGAAGACCGCTATCAGCGGATCATGGCAAAGACGGCGGCGATCAGCGCAGCCAAGCTGGCAGCCAAGGTCGGCCGCGTCCTGCCCGTCATCGTCGATGAGGTCGGCGAGCCGGACGAGGAGGATGGCTCCGTCGGCGCGACCGCCCGCAGTCAGGCGGATGCGCCGGAGATCGACGGCAACGTCTTTCTGCGCGATGTCGGCCAGGGTCACCAGCCCGGCGATATTTTCGAGGTGCTGATCGAGGATGCCGACGAGCATGATCTGTACGGGGTGCCGGTCGCGCCCTGACTATCAGCCGCCGACGAATGCGGTCTGATATTCCGTCTTGATCGCCTTGCGCATCGGCGTGTCGACCGGCAGCGCGATATCATAGCTGCCTTCTGCATAGGGACCGGCGCTGTAGGGGGCCACCACCACGGTCACGCCGTCGATCAGCTTGCCATCGCGCGAGGTCGGGACCAGCACTTCCTTCATCGGGTCGATGCACTTGGTGAAGTCGTCATCGCCCGGACCGACCGCCGCGCCGCGCTTTTCGGCACGCGCCTTGTCCAATTCCCGGCAAAAGCGATCGCGGATCGTGGCGGCGAAGGCCGCTGGCGACGTCATCATCGCCGCAAAGCTGGTTTCGCGCTTCCGCTCGCGATCCCACAATAGCGCGTCATAGCCGGTCATGCCATGCGCACCGCCGGTAAAGACGTAGCGGGTCGCTTCGAGCACCAGAAAGCGCGGCGTGTCGGCGGCCACCGTCCAGCGAACCTCCGCACTATGAGCGTGGAACGGGAAGTCGGACTGTTTTGCGGCTTCCTGGTCCTCTCGCGCCATTTTGAGCGCGTCGGCGCGCCCGACGCTCATATCCTTGTCGAACCGCGCCACCAGCGCGGGCACCGCCGCCGCCTGCGCCGGATAGGCATAGGCAAATTCAAGCAACGCGCTTTTTTCGGATTTCTCGAATGCCTTGGCGGATGGCGCGGCAGTGGACGCGCCGGTCATCCGCTCGGCGAAATTGCGCGCTTGCACATCGGCGGCGGCATTCTGGCCGGAGCCGCCGTGGTCGGCAGATCCGCACGCCGACAGCGAAAGGGCCGCCATGACCAGCGGCCCCGTGCAAAGCAAAATGGCGCGCAATCGCATCAATGCGCCTTGGCGGCCTGGCACCGTTCGCTGATCGCCTTGCGGGAATATTCGCTCTGAAGCGCCTCGCCGGCATTGGGCCAGCCTTCCGCGATCAACGCCCTCTCCACGGCATGGGCGCCGTCGAATTGTCCGGTCTCGGCCAGCGAATAGGCACGCGCACGCAGCGCCTGAAGCGCCTCATTTTCGGCATGGATCATGATCTTCTCCTTCCGCGATTGATCGAGCGACTTTACGCCTTCTTCATCCGACATACAAAGCCTAGCGCGGCTGACCGGGCGGGACGTGGGACGAATATTGCGCTTTCCATCGCGTGGCGCTTTCACCTACATCCGGGGCATGACCGACTTTGCCGACCTGCTGAAAGCCGACAACGACCAAAGCGCCCATGCGATCCACCTTGTGGACGCGGAGGGCCTGAACAACTGGCTCAGCCGACAACCCGAGCAAAATCGCGCCATCGTCGCCGCCCAGAAATTCCAGGGGCGCGCCAATGAGTTCGCCATATTGCCGGGAGAGAAGCCCGCCGACTGGTCGGTGGTTGCAGGCGTGGCGAAGGTCGACAGCCTTGGCCCATGGTGCCTTGCGAAAATAGCCGAAGCCCTGCCGGAAGGCGCCTATCGGCTCATCGACTCGTCACCGGGCGCTGCGGCGCTGGGCTGGCTGACCGCGCAATATCGGTTCGACCGTTACCGCAAGGATGAGCAGCCGGCCGGTCCCCGCATCCTGCTCAGCCGGGATGCAGGCCGGATCGACTCCACGGTCCGGCTGGCCGAGGCGGTGGCGCTCGTACGGGACCTCGTCAACACGCCCGCCGCCGACATGGGACCACCCGATCTGGAGGCGGCCACGACCGGACTGGCCACGGCGTTCGGCGCGCAGGTCATAGTCACGCGCGGCGTCGAGCTGGAACAGGGGTATCCGATGCTCCACGCCGTCGGGAAGGCGGCGGATCGCGGCTTCGCACCACGACTGATCGAACTGCAATGGGGCGATCCGCAGCATCCGCGCGTCGCCATCATCGGCAAGGGCATCTGTTTCGATTCGGGCGGGCTGGACATCAAGCCATCGGCGGGCATGCGCCTGATGAAGAAGGATATGGGCGGCGCGGCGCATGCATTGGCGCTGGCGCGGCTGGTGATGGGCGCGCGGCTGCCGGTGCGGCTGCACCTGCTGATCCCGGCGGCCGAAAATGCGATCGCCGGTAACGCCTTTCGCCCCGGCGATATTCTGCAAAGCCGCAAGGGCGTCACGGTCGAGATCGGCAATACCGACGCCGAAGGACGGCTGGTGCTGGGCGATGCCCTGACCAAAGCGGGCGAGGATGCGCCCGAACTGATCGTCGATTTCGCGACGCTGACCGGCGCGGCGCGCGTCGCGTTGGGACCGGATCTGCCTGCGCTGTTCACCAATGACGATGCGCTGGCGGCGGAGATGGCGGCGGCGGGATCGACGGTAGACGATCCAAGCTGGCGGCTCCCGCTCTGGGACGGCTATGCCGATATGCTGAAGTCGGACGTAGCGGACATCAATAATGCGGGCGAAGGCGGTTTCGCTGGCGCCATCACCGCCGCTTTGTTCCTCCGTCGCTTCGTGCCCGACGGAACGCCGTGGCTTCACCTCGACACTTTCGCCTGGAGGCCCGCCGCCCGGCCCGGCCGTCCCAAGGGAGGGGATGCGCTGGGGTTGCGGTCCGTGTTCCATATGCTGCAAAACCGCTACCGGCCGCGCTGAACGAAAAGCTGCAAGTTTGGCGACCCGTTACGCAACCGGATTGGCCATGGCGCGTTTGGGGGATCATGAACGCGCAAGCCATAAAGGACGAGGGCGCCCAAACGGAGCGGCCGGGCCAGAAACCACTGAATCAGTGGATGCGCACATTGGTCGACTATGTCCGATCCGGAAAGCCCGACCTCACCAATCGCCAGATGGCGCTGATGATGACGGTTTATATCAGCGCCGGTCCCCATACCGTGCGTGGACTAGCGGAAGTGCTGAACGTTTCGAAGCCGGTCATCACCCGCGCGCTCAACAAACTTTCCGCGCTCGGCTATCTGCGCCGGGAGCGCGATGCGGCCGACCGCAGGAATATTTTCATCGCCCGGACCCCCAAAGGGGCGGAATTTCTTGACGCCTTTCACAATTTCATCGCAGGAACCGGCCGCGATGAAAGGCTCAATCCCTCCCGCGCGTAGCGCGCCCACCGAACGAACCCATTTCAGGCTGGAGGGACGCTCTGTTGCGCTGGACAGCCGCATCCACGCGGCGCGTGGTGATCTGGCCGATATATCCCTCGCCGGCATCCTCTTCTCCGCCCATTATGCGCGTGCGATCGAGCTGACCTGCGTGGCCAGCGGCGCGCCTGTGCTGGCCTCTCCCTCGGCGAACGCCGTCGCCGTCAGCGAGCTTTTGCGCGGCGAGAGCTTTCATGCCCTCGACATTACGACCCAATGGGCGTGGGGCTTTTGCGGCCATGATGGCTATGTCGGCTATATCCGCCGCGATGCGCTGGATACGCGCGAGACGCCGACCCATTATGTGATCGCAACCACCGCGCCACTGTTCAGTGCTCCCGATATCAAGACGTCGATCGTCGATTATTGGCCCATGGGCGCGCAATTTTCGGGCGAGGTCGCGGGCGATTTCATCGCGACGGGCGAGGGCTTTGTTCATCAGCGCCATGTCGCTGCGATCGGCACTCCGACGAGCGGGTTGCTGCAAAGAGACTGGGTCGCCGTTGCGGAGCAATATCTGGGGCAGCCCTATATCTGGGGCGGGCGCGGCCATCGCGGCATCGACTGTTCGGGTCTGGTGCAGGCGGCGCTTGGCCAGTGCGGCATTGCCGCGCCTCGCGACACCGACCTGCAACGGGACGGCATCGGCACGCCATTGGCGGCCGACGCGGCGCTGCGGCGGGGCGACCTGTTATTCTTCCCCGGCCATGTCGGGATCATGGTGGATGGCGATCGGCTGCTCCACGCCAATGCCCATTGGATGGCGGTAGTGATCGAGCCGCTGGCGGATGTCGTGGCGCGGCTGGCGGTCGATCATGCGGAGCCGATCGTCGCGCGGCGGAGACTGGGATCATGACGAGCCATATTTTCATCGACGGCGCGGTCGGCACGACCGGCATCGAAATCGCGGACCGGCTCGCGGATCGCGCGGAACTGTCGCTCATCATCCTCGATGAGAAGGACCGAAAGAACCCGATTGCCCGGAGGGCGGCGCTCAACGACGCCGATGTCGTCATCCTGTGCCTGCCCGACGATGCGGCGCGTGAGGCCGTGGCCCTGATCGACAATGATCGCACCCGCGTCATCGATGCATCGACCGCTCATCGGGTCGCCGATGGCTGGACCTATGGCTTTGCCGAACTGGAACCGGGGCACCGCGAACGGCTGGCCGCCGCGCGCTTCGTCGCCAATCCCGGCTGCTGGCCGACCGGCTTCCTTGCACTGGTGCGGCCGTTGGTGCTGGCCGGGCTGATCCCCGCCGATTTCCCGATCACGGTGTCGGGAGCATCGGGCTATTCGGGCGGCGGCAAGGCCATGATCGCGGAATATGAGGCGCCGGGCGGCGCGCCCACCGGCTTTCGCGCCTATGGCCTGGGTCTGGCGCACAAGCATGCGCCGGAAATGCTGCGCTATTCCGGCCTCTCAGTGCCACCGCTTTTCGCGCCCGCCGTCGCCACCGCCTATCGCGGGATGCTGGTGGAGGTGCCGCTGCACTTGCGCGCCCTGCCCGGCGCGCCTTCGGTGGCCGATATTCATTCGGCGCTGGCGGAAGCCTATGCAGGCTCCCCGATCGTCAGCGTGACGTCATTGGCGGACAGTGCCAGCATGGCTCAATTGCATATCGAACATGTCGGCGCCACCGATCGGCTGGCGCTGTTCGTGTTCGGCAATGAGGGGGCGGGTCAGGTCCGGCTGGTCGCCGCACTCGACAATCTGGGCAAGGGCGCGGCGGGCGCGGCGGTACAGAATCTCAACATCCTCGCCGGGCTGCCCGAGACCGCTAGCCTGAGGCTATAATGCCGTCCGTTCAGGGCTGATCGACATTCAGAGGATGACGAGCCGAAAATGGCGGTTTTCCGTGACCCGGAGCGCACCCTACGCAAAGTAGGTGAGCACCGGAAGCGCGGAAAATCGACATTTGCAGGCCGTCAGGACTGAATGTCGATTGTCCGCTTAGTGGACGGTGCCGAGCGGATGGTCGTAAGCGAGCAGCACGATCAGCCGCTCAATCTGTCGCCAGTGACAAAAATGGATGTGATTGCCCAGGTCCCTGCTGCGGTCGGCGCGGGCGGCGGCCTCATAGCCAGCATTGTCCCCGAAATGGGCGATCAATTCGGCGGCATCTTCGAAGCTCTGACGGCCCGACAGATATGGCAGTTGCATGGAACCCCCTGATTTTTGCGACCTTTATTATTGGGATACTCCATTCAATCGGCATGCCAGTTATGCCTTTCGGCGCTTTGCAGCCCCCTGCGAAGGTAAAGTAGCCGTTAGCCAAGTCCCATCCCGGCACAGGCGTATCGTGACGAGACGGTCCGTCCTGCAACGGGACAGGAACAAGCGACTGGCCTTGGCGCGACGGCCGTGGCAAGGATCCGCGATGAACAGCCCAAGACAATCGCCGCCCACGGGCGCTGGCGCCATCATCGCCTTCCTGATCCTGGCCGGCGCGATCGGCGGCGGGATGCTGGGACAGCCGAGCGCCGGGCTGCTGGCGGGGGCCGGCATCGGCATCCTGATCGCGGTCATCCTCTGGCTACGCGAACGCGGCCGATAAGCGCGCGACCTTGCCGGTCCGCCATTGCGAGCATAAGGGAGGAACATGAAAAAGCATCTGATCGCGTTCAGCCTGATCCTTCTCCTGCTCGGCGGCGGCGTCCTCTTCTATCTGTCGCGCGGTGACACGGCCCAATTGCCCGTAGGGGCCGACGTGGGACGCGAGCCGTCGTTCACCGAACCACGCAGCGAAATCATCCCGACGATCAATGTCGCGGATGCGCGGCCGTGGAAGGCGGGCGAACATCCCACGCCGGCGAAGGGTCTGGCCGTCAGCCGCCTCGCCGACGGGCTGGCGCATCCGCGTTCGCTGCTGCGCCTGCCCAATGGCGATATATTGGTGGCGGAAACCAACAGCCCGCCCCGACCCACAAGTGGCATCGTCAACCGGGTCATGAATTATCTGATGGACAAGGCGGGCGCCGGTGTCCCGTCCCCCGACCGCATAACCCTGTTGCGTGACGCGGACGGCGATGGCCGCGCGGAGCTGAAAAGCGCGTTCCTGACGGGTCTGCATTCGCCCTATGGCATGGCGCTGGTGGGTGACACGCTCTATGTCGCGAATACCGATGCGTTGATGGCCTATCCCTACAAGGCGGACGATACCAGGATCACCGCCAGGGGCCGCAAGATCCTGAACCTGCCCGCGCAGGGCCCCAATATGCACTGGACGCGCAGCCTCGTCGCCGGGCCGTCCGGCCTGCTCTATGTCGGCGTCGGCGCCAACAGCAATATCGGCGAGAACGGGCTGGAGCTTGAGGAAAATCGCGCCAATGTGCTGGAAGTGAACCCCAAGACCGGCGATTACCGCATTTACGCGAGCGGCATGCGGAACCCTGTCGGCCTGGCGTTCGAGCCGGAAAGCGGCGTGCTGTGGGGCGTCGTCAACGAACGCGACGGGCTGGGCAGCGACCTGGTTCCCGATTATCTCACGCGCGTCGAATTTGGCGGCTTTTATGGCTGGCCCTGGAATTATTGGGGCGGGTATGAGGACCGCCGGGTCCAGCCGCAGCGTCCCGAAATCCGCGAATATACCAAGCGGCCCGATTATGCGCTGGGCAATCATGTTGCCCCGCTGGGCCTGAGTTTCGCCACCGGCGCGAAGCTCGGCGATTCATTCCGCAACGGCGCGTTCGTCGGTCTGCATGGCAGCTGGAACCGCAAGCCGGCGGCAGGCTATAAGGTGGTGTTCGTGCCCTTCGAGGATAATGGCGAGGTCGGCAAAGCCAAGCCTGCCGATGTCCTGACCGGCTTTCTGGATAGCAAGGGCGACGCACGCGGTCGCCCGGTCGATGTTGGAATCGACGCGGCGGGCGCCCTTCTCGTCAGCGACGATGTCGGCGGAGTCATCTGGCGGGTCACGCCGACGCGCTGAGGCTGGATCAGAGCGGCAGTCCGTTTCGTCCCGCCAGTTCGACCACATATTGCCACGCGACCCGGCCCGAACGGCTGCCGCGCTGCGTCGCCCACTGAATCGCCTGCAACGGGTCGAACGCGAGGCCAAGGCTGGCGGCATAGCCGGCGACGATATCGACATAGGCCTGCTGGTCCATCGCATGGAAGCCAAGGCTCAGTCCGAAGCGATCGGACAGCGCCATCTTGTCATCCACGACGTCGCGCGGATTGACCGGATCATCCTGCTCCGACAAATGGCGCGGCACGATATGCCGGCGGTTCGACGTCACATAGAGGCGGACATTGGCCGGCCGCGCCGCCGTTCCGCCCTGAAGCAGCGACCGCAGCGCGCGCGCATCGCCGACGCCCTCGTCAAATCCCAGGTCGTCCAGAAACAGGATGAAAGGCCGCTTGGTCGCGCGCAGCAGCGTGAAGAGGCGGGGCAGGCTCGCCAGTTCGTCGATCGCGCATTGCAGCAGGGCAATATCGGTGCCCTCCCCCTGCAATGTGCCGACCACGGAGGCGACGCTGGCGGACTTGCCGGTGCCGCGCGCGCCCCAGAGCAGGACGTCATGTGCGGCGTGGCCCGCGGCATGCCGCCGCGTATTTTCGAGCAATGCCGATTTCTGCGCGTCGATGCCCGACAGGAGCGCATAGTCCACCGGATCGAAATCCTCGACCCCGGCGATGGCGGCCCCGTCCCACACATAGGCGCGCGAAGCGCCGAGGTCGGCGGACGGCAGTGGCGGCGGCGCGAGCCGGTCCAGCGCGTCGGCAATGCGGATCAGGACGGGGTCGGTCATCGACTGCGCTTAGCTCTCGCAGGCGTTAGCGGCAAGCGACGCCTATGTTCTTTTACAGTGGAGCAAGGTGCGGCTATAGCGCCATGACCGTGACCCAGACCCTTGACACCATCATCCAACCCTATGATCCCGGCGCCTTGCGGGACGCGGTGCGACGCATCCATGCGGGCGAGCCGGTCGCCGTACCGAGCGAAACCGTCTATGGCCTCGCCGCCGACGCGACCGACAGCCGCGCGGTCGCCGCCATCTATACGGCGAAAGGCCGGCCGACCTTCAATCCGCTGATCGTGCATGTGGCCGATCGCGCCATGGCCCGACGGCTGGCTGATTTCTCGCCACTGGCAGATACGCTCGCGGACCGCTTCTGGCCGGGACCGCTGACGCTCGTCATTCCCGTGCGGGCGGATAGCGGCCTCTCGCCGCTCGTCACCGCCGGCCTTCCAACCGTCGCGCTGCGCATGCCAGCACATCCCGTCATGCGCGCGCTGATCGAAGCGAGCGACCGGCCGCTGGCAGCCCCCTCGGCCAATCGCAGCGGATCGATCAGCCCGACCAGCGCCGCTCATGTGCGTGCCAGCCTCGATGGCAGGATCGGCATGATTCTGGACGGCGGGCCTTCTGCCGAAGGTCTGGAATCCACGATCGTCGCGCCGGAAAGCGACCATCTGCGCCTGCTGCGTCCCGGCCCGGTGACGACCGCGATGCTGGAGGAAGCGACCGGCGTTCCGGTGCTGGAGAGCGCGCATGACAAGCGGATCGAAGCGCCGGGGCAACTCGAAAGCCATTATGCGCCCGCAAAGCCGCTCCGCCTCCAGGCTATCACGGCGCAGGCGGGGGAATATCTGATCGGCTTTGGCTCGATGCCCTGCGACCTCAACCTCAGTCCCACCGGCGATTTGCAGGAAGCGGCGGCCACTCTGTTCGCGGCCCTGCATATCGCCGATGCGAGCGACGCCATTTGCATCGCGGTGGCTCCGATCCCGCATGAAGGGATCGGCGTGGCAATCAACGACAGACTGGCCCGCGCCGCAGCCTGATCCGTTCAACAGTCGCCATAGCCGGCGTCACGGCAGCGGCGCTGGCGATCCTTTTCCGCCTGCTTGCGCGCTTTGCCGTCGCGAGCCTCCTGCTTGCGCATCTTGCGGCCATAATTGCGGTCCGCCTCATCCTGGCTGGTCGTCGCCCAATCCGCCGCCTGCGACCCCGCCCGCACCGGGGCCGTTACGACACTGGCCACGGTCCTGACGCATCCGGGCAGAGCCAGCATCAACAACGGCGCGGCGATCAGATAGCTCTTGTTCATTCGTCCATTCCCCCATGCTTACATCGATGCATGCATGGCATGGCCGATATGAACCTCACCCTACGGCGCGCCCGCAAAATAGCCATCAGCTTGCGATGCGTTCGGAAAAACCCTTGCGCAATTTGGCGAGTTTGGGCGGGATGACGGCCATGCAATAGGGGTTGCGATCGCCGACCCGATCCCAATATTTCTGGTGATAATCCTCGGCCGGATACCAGGGAGCGTCCGGCTCGATACTGGTTACGATCGGACGGGCATGGTCGGGGGCAGCGCGGACAATGGCCGCTTCCGCAGCCTCGGTCTGCTCGGGCGAATGGGGAAAGATGGCGGAACGATATTGCGTACCGACATCGTTACCCTGGCGATTGAGCGTCGTCGGATCATGCGTCGCAAAGAAAATATCGAGCAGGTCGCCATAGGAAATGACATCGGGATCGAAGGCGACCCGAATCGCTTCCGCATGGCCGGTACTGCCGGCGCAAACCTGCTCATAGGTGGGATCGGGGACAGCACCGCCAAGATAGCCGCTCTCGACCGACGTGACGCCTTTCAGATTCTGATAGACCGCTTCGGTGCACCAGAAGCAGCCACCGGCCAGCGTCGCGATTTCCTGCGCCATCGATCATCCCTCATGCCTTGGAACCGCCAAGATAGGAAGGATCAGGCCGGCATTCCAGTCTCGGCGGGGCGGGCGGCCGCTTTCGCCTTCTCCTCGGCGACCAGTTCCTTGCGCGATAATTTGCCGACCAGCGTCTTGGGCAGATTGAGCCGGATTTCGACCTCGCACACCTTCTCATGCTTGCCCAGTTGCGGGTTTAGCCAATCCTTGAGGGCAGCGCCATCGACCACCGCTCCTTCCTGAAGCGTCACGAAAGCCTTCGGGCATTCGCCGCGATAATGGTCAGCGACGCCGATGACGAGCGCTTCCTTGACGGCGGAATGATGATAGAGGATCGCCTCGATCTGGCTCGGAAACACCTTGAACCCGCCCACGGCGATCATGTCCTTCAGCCGGTCGACGATCTTCACATAGCCGTCCGCGTCGATCAGGCCGACGTCGCCGGTGCGCAGCCATCCATCGACAAAGACCTCCCGGTCGGCATCAGGCCGCTGCCAATAGCCCTTCATGATCTGCGGCCCGGCAAAAACCAGCTCGCCCGGTTCGCCTTCGGGCGCCGGGCGCGTCGGGTCCTCGCGATCGACCAGCCGCACATGCGTGCCGGGGACGGGCTGGCCGACCGTGCCGCTCTTGTTCAGCCCTTCATAGGGGTTGGAGCAGACCACCGGACTGGTCTCGGTCAGGCCATAGCCTTCGACCAGCTTCGCGCCGGTCACGGCCTCGAACCGCTGCTTGACCTCCAGCGGCAGCGGCGCGCCGCCGGAAATACAGACGCGCAGCGATGAAAAGTCGATATTCGCGGTCGCGGGATGGTCCAGCAATGCCTGATACATGGTCGGCACGCCCGGCAGCGATGTCGCCTTCGTCCGCTGGATCGCGGCGAGCACCTGAACCGCTTCGAACCGGGGCAGCATCACCATCTCGCCGCCGCTCAGCACCGTCCGGTTGAGGGTGCAGGTATTGGCGAATACATGGAAGAAGGGAAGCACGGCGATGATCCGATCCTCCATCTCCACATGCGGGTCCATCATGCGGATCTGGCGGGCATTGGCCGTGAGATTCTGATGGGAAAGCATCGCCCCCTTTGGCGTCCCCGTGGTGCCGCCGGTATATTGCAGCAGGGCGATGTCGTTTTCCGGGTCGATCTCGACCGGGGCGGGATCGTCACCATGATGGGCCAGCTTGGCAAAGCTGGTGATGCGCGGATCATGCGGCACCGCCACGGTTTCGGCCCGCTTGAACAGGCGGTAGAGCAGCGACTTCGCCGGCGACAGCGCCTGCGCGACGCTGCCGACGACCAGCCGTTCCAGACTGCTATTGTTCAGCACCGCGATGGCGGTCGGCAGCAGAGCCTTGGCGGACAGCGTGAAGAGGATTTTCGTGCCGCTATCCTCGACCTGATGCTCCAGTTCGGCGGCGGTGTAGAGCGGCGAGAAATTGACCACCGTGGCGCCAGCCATCATCGCGCCATAATAGGCGGCCACATAATGGGGAACGTTGGGCAGATACAGGCCGACCCGGTCGCCCTTGCGCACGCCCATCGCCTGAAGCCCCTTCGCCACGCGGCGGATATGGGGCAGCATTTCGCCGTAGCTGATCTTGCGCCCCATGAAATCGATCATGATGGCGGCGGGCTTGGCCGTCGCGCTCCGCACCACCATGTCGACGACCGACAAGGGCGGAAATGTCTGATCCCATGGAACCGGGTGACTATAATGGGCCATCCACGGCTTTGCTTCGCTCTCCATCGGGAGAGTGTATGGCGCAGCTTTGCTTTACGCAAGCGTAAAGGAAGGTATCATACCGACTCCATCCGCGCGCCTCCAGCCGTCAGGCCGGAGACGCCGAACGATCAGACATGACCCTTGTTGTTACTGAAAGGATCGAGGATTTTCGCGGCCTCCGAGATCAGGTCGCCCCCGCTCAGCGCGGCTTCCTCGGCCCGACGCGCAGCCTCGTCGCGCTCGCGGCGCAGCTCTTCGATCAGCGCGGCGCGATCGCCGTCCAGACGCGAATCCGTGGGCGCTTCGATCCCCGCCTTCTTTGCCGCCTTGGCGACCAGTCCGTCCAGTTCCCGCTGCGAACACAGACCGAGCGTCACCGGGTCCTTGGGGGTGATGTTGGAGATGTTCCAGTGGCTGCGATCGCGGATCGCGGCGATGGTGGTGCGGGTGGTGCCGATCAGCTTGCCGATCGCGCCGTCCGAAATTTCGGGGTGATTGCGCAGGATCCAGGCGATGCCGTCGGGCTTGTCCTGCCGCTTGGAAACCGGCGTGTAGCGCGGCCCCTTGGTGCGACGGACAGGCTCGGGACCTTTGAGCATCTTAAGCCGGTAATCCGGATTCTGCTCGCCCTTGTGGATTTCCTCCATCGTGATTTCATGCGCGCGCACCGGATCGCGGCCGGTATATTTGGTCCCGGCGGTATCGTCGGCGATCGCCTGCACCTCCAGGATGTGAAGCCCGCAAAATTCCGCGATCTGGTCAAAGCTCAGCGCGCTATTGTCGACCAGCCAGCTGGCGGTCGCGTGGGGCATCAGGGGCTGGGACACGAGCATTCTCCGGCACGCAAAAATAATAAGGGCCGCCCAAGCAGGGCGGCCACGATGCGTCGGGGATAGTCCATGACGCCCGCCGGAGCAAGGAAAAGCGTCAGGCGGCGCTATCCAGGCTCTGCTGGTCGATGGCATGCAGGCCGGACAGGAACTCACGAGCGCTGCGTTCCCAGCTAAAGCTCCGGCCATAGGCAGCGCAAGCAGCGCGATCGCAGCGCAGGGCGGCGGCGATCGCCTCCTCCAGTTTCTCGGACAATGAACCGGCCTGCGGGGTCACGATATCCACTGGCCCCGTCACCGGGTAGGCCGCGACCGGCGTGCCGCAGGCCAGCGCCTCGATCATCACCAGCCCGAACGTATCCGTCCTGCTCGGAAAGACGAACACATCCGCGCCCGCATAAGCGCCCGCCAGCGCCGTGCCGAACAGGGGGCCGATGAAATGCGCGTCGGGATAAGCCCGCTCCAGCGCCGCGCGGGCCGGCCCATCGCCCACCACCACCTTCGATCCCGGATGGCTATTGGCGAGGAACGCCTCCAGATTCTTCTCCACCGCGATCCGGCCGACATAGAGCTGGATGGGCCGCTCAAGTGTCGAGAATAGATCGTGCGCGGCCGCCCCGGGCGTAAACGCGTCCAGATCCACACCCCTGCCCCATTCGCGCACCTGGGCGACACCATGCGCGCGAAGCTGCGCCATCACCGAGCGGGTGGAGACCAGAACCGCCTGCGCGGGTCCATGAAACCAGCGGATATAACGCCAGAACCACGCGGCGGGCAGCCCCGTGCGGCTCGCAACATAATCCGGGAAATGCGTGTGATAGGCGGTTGTGAAGGGCACTGCCGAACGCAGGCACCAGCGCCGCGCTGCAAGGCAAAGCGGCCCTTCGGTCGCGAGATGCACCGCATCGGGATGAAAGCCCGATATAGCCTCCCCAACGACGGCGGGCCGCACCAGTGCGAGGCGGATTTCAGGATAGGTGGGACAAGGGATCGAGCCGTAAAGATCCGGCGAAATCACCTTGACCGCATGCCCCAGCTTTTCCAGCTCATCCTTCATCGTCTGCAATGTGCGGACAACGCCGTTGACCTGTGGCAGCCAGGCGTCGGTGACGATCGCGATGCGCATGCCGGACGCCCCTAAGCTGCGATGCGTGCGGGTTCGACGCGCGCACGCGCCGCGATCTCGTCGGCCCAGTGCAGCACCTCCATCCGTCCGTCATAATGCTCGACCAGCGCGGTACAGCCTTCCACCCAGTCGCCGTCATTATAATAGGCGACGCCGCCGATTTCGCGCATTTCCGCATTATGGATATGGCCGCACACCACGCCATCCACGCCCCGCGCGCCCGCTTCATGCGCGACCACTTCCTCGAACCGGGAAATGAAGGACACGGCGTTCTTGACCTTATGCTTGGCCATTTTGGAGAGCGACCAATAGGGCAGCCCCATCCGCTGACGCACCGCATTGACCACGACGTTCAGCCGCATCAGCGCGCCATAGGCCGCGTCGCCGACAAAGGCGAGCCAGCGATGGGCGAGCATAATCGTATCGAACTCGTCGCCATGCAGCACCAGCAGCTTGCGCCCGTCCGCAGTCTGATGGATCGCCTTGCGCCGTATCTCGACCCCGCCAAAGCTCATGCCGGTGAACTGGCGGAACATCTCGTCATGATTGCCGGGGATATAGACGACGCGCGTGCCGCGACTGGCCCGCTTCATCACCCGCCAGACGACGTCATTATGTGTCGCCGGCCAGTAGAAGCGCTTTTTAAGGCGCCAGCCGTCGATGATGTCGCCGACCAGATACATGGTGTCGCTGTCGACGCTGTCCAGAAAATCGATCAGCATCCGCGCATTGCACCCGCGCGTGCCGAGGTGAATGTCGGAGATCCAGATGGTGCGATAGCGGCGGCGTTCGCCCTCTTCGCGTTCGGGAATATGCGGCCGTGCGGTGATGCTCTCCGCAATATCCGCCGCGAAAGGCAGGCGCATGATGGCATTCATGAATAAAGCCTCGGGCTATTGTCCTTTGAGGCCTCTAGTCGCTCTGTGTGACAACTCCGCGCCGAACATGACGGAAATACGACAGTTCGCGCCGTCCTTCCGTCACGGGATCAGCACGATCTTCCCGAAATGCTCGCCCGCATCCATCCGCGCATGCGCCTTGGCGGCGTCCGTCAGCGCGAACCTCTTGTCCATCGCCGGACGCAGCTTGCCCTTTTCGACAAAGGACCAGACGGTGCGGATCAGTTCGTCGGCGATCAGGCTCTTGAAGGCGACGGAGCGCGGCCGCAGGGTCGATCCCGTTAGCGTCAACCGCCGCGACATCAGCGCCGGCAGGAATATGGTCGCCTTCGGCCCACCGGACGTCGCGATCGAAACATGACGCCCATCGTCGGCAAGACATTCGATATTGCGCGGCACATAATCGCCGCCCACCATGTCGAGCGCCGCCTGGCACCCGCGTCCGCCGGTGATCCGCTTCACTTCCTCGACAAAATCCTGCGAGCGATAATTGATCGCGTGGCTCGCGCCCCACGCCTTGGCCGCCTCGCATTTTTCGTCGCTACCGCAAGTGACGATGATCGTGATATCGAACAACCGGCACAGCGTGATCGCCATGGTGCCGATGCCGCTCGTCCCGCCATGGACCAGCACGGTGTCGCCCTCTAGCACATAGGCCCGCTCGAACAGGTTGGTCCACACGGTGAACAGCGTCTCGGGCAGTGCCCCCGCTTCGACAAGGTCATAATCGTCCGGCACGGGCAGACACATGCCCGCAGACGCCACCGCATATTCCGCATAACCGCCGCCCGGCAGCAGGGCGCACACCCGTTGCCCGATCAGCATATCCGCACCCTGCCCGGCCGCGACGACCGTGCCGGAAACTTCCAGCCCCGGAATATCGGATGCGCCGGGCGGCGGCGGATATTTGCCCATGCGCTGCATGACATCGGGCCGGTTGATCCCGGCGGCCGCGACGCGGATCAGCACTTCATCGGCACCCGGCACCGGCATCGGCCGTCGTTCGGCCACCAGCGCTTCCGGCCCGCCCGGAACCGGGACGGCGATCGCCACCATGTCGTCCGGCAGTAGCCTGTCGTCAGTCGTCATGCCCGCCCCCGATTGTCGCTATGCTGCACCGCACCGAAAATCGACCGGCAAACATTTGTCCTTATTGACAGACTGCAAAGCAGGGTCAACATTGGCGCTATGGACATGGATAATGATCTGCCACGCAAGGCCGATGATCCGCTGGACCGGCTGGTGAAGCAGGATCTGGCGCCCCTGTCCGTAGCCGATCTGGAAGCGCGCATCATCAGCCTGGAAGGCGAAATAAAACGCACCAGATCGAAATTGGAAAGCGCCGTTAACCATAAGGCAAGTGCCGAGGCGTTATTCAGACGATGAACCCTCACCCCGCCCTTTGCGGTCCGCTCAAGGACTTCACCGGGCACGGGCAGTCTGGCAATTCCGGCGATCGGGACTCTGTCCTTGATCTGTTGTCGAGCAATGCCGACATATGGTTCCACACCGCCCCATTGCGGGCCAGGAGTTGAACGGACATGCCATCTTTCGCCACCGCCCTTGAAACCACCCTGCACAATGCGCTGACGCATGCGTCCGAACGCCGCCATGAATATGCGACGCTCGAACATCTGCTGCTCGCGCTGATCGACGACGAACATGCGTCGAAGGTCATGCAGGCTTGCGGCGTGGAACTGGGCGAACTGGCCGATGCCGTCACCCAGTATCTCGACAGCGAACTCGACAGTCTCAAGGTCGAGGGCGCCAGCGACCCTTCCCCCACCAGCGGTTTCCAGCGCGTCGTCCAGCGCGCCATCCTCCACGTCCAGTCCTCCGGCAAGGATGAGGTAACGGGCGCCAATGTCCTCGTCGCGCTCTTTTCCGAACGGGAAAGCTATGCCGTCTATTTCCTGCAGCAACAGGATATGAGCCGCCTCGATGCCGTCAGCTTCCTGAGCCACGGCGTCGGCAAGGGCACCCCCGCACCCGAACGTCAGGAGACCAAGGGCGCTGCCGAGGAGGAAAAGAAGGTGCAGGACGGCAAGGGGAAGAAAGACAGCGCGCTCGACCAGTTCACCGTCAACCTCAACGAAAAGGCGGCGCGCGGCAAGGTCGATCCGCTGATCGGCCGCGCTGCCGAGGTCGATCGCACCATTCAGATCCTGTGCCGCCGGTCGAAGAACAACCCGCTCTATGTGGGCGATCCGGGCGTGGGCAAGACCGCCATCGCGGAGGGCCTCGCGCGCAAGATCATTGAGGGCGAAGTGCCCGATGTGCTCAGGGAAGCGGTGATCTATTCGCTCGATATGGGCGCGTTGCTGGCTGGCACCCGCTATCGCGGCGATTTCGAGGAGCGGCTGAAAGCGGTCGTCACCGAACTGGAAAAGATGCCGCACGCGGTTCTTTTCATCGATGAAATCCATACCGTGATCGGCGCCGGCGCGACTAGCGGCGGGGCGATGGACGCATCCAATCTTTTGAAGCCTGCCCTGTCGGGCGGAACGATCCGCTGCATCGGTTCGACCACCTACAAGGAATTTCGCAACCATTTCGAAAAGGACCGGGCGCTGCTCCGGCGCTTCCAGAAGATCGACGTCAACGAACCGACGGTCGAGGATACGATCAAGATCCTCGCTGGCCTTCGCTCGGCGTTCGAAGAGCATCATCACGTCAAATATACGCCCGACGCGATCAAAGCGGCGGTCGAGCTATCGGCGCGCTACATCAACGACCGCAAGCTTCCCGACAAGGCGATCGACGTGATCGATGAAGTCGGCGCGATGCAGATGCTGGTCGTGCCGTCCAAGCGGAAAAAGACGATCACCCCCAAGGAGATCGAACAGGTCATCGCGACCATGGCCCGCATCCCGCCAAAGACGGTATCGTCCGACGACAAGAGCGTGCTGGAATCGCTGACGACCGACCTCAAGCGCGTCGTGTTTGGGCAGGACAAGGCGATCGAGGTGCTGTCGTCCGCGATCAAGCTATCGCGCGCTGGTCTGCGCGATCCCGACAAGCCGATCGGCAACTATCTCTTCTCCGGCCCCACCGGCGTCGGCAAGACGGAGGTGGCGCGCCAGCTCGCGACCCTGCTGGGCATCCCGCTCCAGCGGTTCGACATGTCCGAATATATGGAACGCCATTCGGTCAGCCGCCTGATCGGTGCGCCTCCAGGCTATGTCGGCTATGATCAGGGCGGTCTGCTCACGGACGCCGTCGATCAGCAGCCGCATAGTGTCCTGCTGCTGGACGAGATCGAAAAGGCGCATCCCGATCTGTTCAACATATTGTTGCAGGTCATGGATAATGGCCGCCTGACCGATCATCACGGCAAGACCGTCGATTTCCGCAACACCATCCTCATCATGACCACCAATGCCGGTGCATCGGACATGGCGAAGGAATCGATCGGCTTTGGCGAACTGACCCGCGAGGATGTGCAGGAGGATGCGGTGAAGAAACTCTTCACCCCCGAATTCCGCAACCGCCTCGATGCGATCGTGCCCTTCGGCTATTTGCCGCCGGAAATCGTCGCCCGCGTGATCGACAAGTTCGTGCTTCAGCTGGAGCTGCAACTGGCCGATCGCGACGTCCACATCACACTGGACGAAGAGGCCAAGGCCTGGCTCACCAAGAAAGGCTATGACAAGCTGTATGGCGCCCGCCCGATGGGTCGGCTCATGCAGGAAAAGATCAAGCAGCCACTCGCTGAGGAGCTGTTGTTCGGCAAGCTCGTCCATGGCGGCGAGGTCCATGTCAGGATGAAGGACGAAGCGCTCGCCTTCGAAATCACCCCCGCCGCGCCGAAAAAGGGCAAGCGGGGCGGCAAGGCCAAAACCGACGAACGGGCGAAATAAGGACACCCTGTCGTTGCAGCTTCAAGATGAAAAGGGAGGAGGACGGCTGCCCGACGGCGTCGTCCTCCTCCATGGTTTTGGCGGCGCGCCCATACAGATGGGGCTATTGGGACAGCGGCTGCGACGTGCGGGTTACGCCATCCTCAACCCACATTATCTATCCTGGCACTCGCCGGTGGATAAAATCGTAGATGATCTGACGCCCAAAATCGCGCGCTTCGCCGATCAGGTTTCAAGCATCCATTTCGTCGGCCACTCCATGGGCGGCCTTATCGCGCGTGCTGCGATCGCGCGGCAACGGCCCGATAATCTCGGCCATGTCGTGACCCTGGGCACGCCCCATGGCGGCAGCGAACTGGCCGACCTTCTCTATCGTCTGCGCCTACACGGCCCCTTTCTCAATCGCGCGGGACGGCTCCTGCGCACGGCGCGCAAGCCGGGCGTCACGGCGTTGCTTGGCGCGATCGACTATCCCCTGGGAGTCATCGCCGGCGACCGTCCCTTGGGTGGCCCGTTCGCCAGCCTCTTCTTTACCCAGCCCCATGACGGACTGGTCAGCGTCGCCGCGACCCATGCGGACGGTCAGACCGATCATCTTGTCATGCATGTCGAACATATGACGATGATCTACAGAGCCGCCGTGGCCCGCCAGATCCTCCATTTCCTTGCCAATGGGGCGTTCCAGCGCCCGAACCGACCATAGGATTAACCTCGCACCGCGCGAATAGGCAAAAAGGGCTGGCTCCCGCAGGCTCGATATGATCGGATCGCAGATCAACGACCGACCGAGGAGCAACCCGCATGGCCGATAGCATCATTTTCTACCATAACCCCATGTCGCGGGGTCAGATCGTCCGCTGGATGCTGGAAGAAGTCGGCGTAGATTACCAGGTCGTCATACTGAACGCCGTCGGCATGAAGTCACCCGACTATCTGGCGATCAATCCGATGGGCAAGGTGCCCGCGATCGTCCACCATGGCCACGTCGTCACCGAATGCGCCGCGATCTGCGCCTATCTCGCGGATGCCTTTCCATCCGCCAATCTTGCTCCGGCGCTCGATGACCGCAGCGCTTATTATCGGTGGCTGTTCTTCGCTGCGGGGCCGGTCGAAGCCGCCGTCACGAACAGGGCGCTTGGCTTTGAAATCCCAGAGGGTCGCGAATCCATGGCAGGCTATGGCAATTTCGAACGAGCCATCGCGACGCTCGAACACTCCGTGTCCGGAACGGGCTGGATATGCGGGGATCAATTCACTGCGGCGGACATATATGTCGGTTCACAGGTCGATTTTGGTCTGGCGTTCCAGTCGATCCCCGCCACCCCGACCCTTGAGGCTTATGCGGCTCGCCTCGGCGCCAGACCGGCCTATCAACGCCAGAAAGCGTTGGACGCCGCTCTTATTGAGGAAATGCAGCAGCCCGGCTGATCGCCAGTCACAAAAAAAGCCGGCGGTGCGCCGGCTTTTTTTGTTATTTCCCGCTTGCTCAGTTGCGGCTGTTACCCATGAAGCGCAGCAGGAACATGAACATGTTGATGAAGTCGAGATAGAGGTTCAGCGCCCCCATCACCACCGACTTGCCCATCATATCGGTGCCCGCGACATAGGCATAGATGCCCTTGATCTTCTGCGTGTCATAGGCGGTCAGTCCCGCGAACAACAACACGCCGATGAAGCTGATCATCAGGTTCATCGCGCTGGATTTGAGGAAGAGGTTGATAAGGCTCGCCACCAGCAGGCCCACGACGCCCATGATAAGGAAGGTGCCGAAACCCGACAGGTCCTTCTTCGTCGTATAACCGAACAGGCTCAACCCGGCAAAAGCCGCCGCCGTTGCGAAAAAGGTCTGCGCGATCGACGTGCCCGTGTAGACGAGGAAAATGGACGACAGGGACAGGCCCATCACCGCGGCATAAGCCCAGAACAGGGCCTGCGCGGTAAAGGTCGACATCCGCTGGATTCCGAAACTCAGCGCCATCACAAATCCGAGGGGCGCGAACATGATGATATATTTGAGGATACCGGGACCAGCCAGCACCTGATAGGCGAGACCGCTGGACGCGAACAGCATCGCGACAAGGCCCGTCAGCAACACGCCGCTTGCCATATAATTATAGACTGACAGCATATAGCTGTGCAGGCCAGCGTCGAACGCCTCGCCGCGCGCTACGCTCGCGCCACCGAAGCCGGCAATATCGGAACGGGGGTCGGACCAGTTGGCCATGGAAACATCTCCTTTACCGGCATGATTTCCCGGCATCACCATTATCGTGGACTCTGTCTCGCAATTCAAGCGCTGGTGTGAAGGGCCAGCAACCACGCTCAACAGCCGCCCGGCTATCCTGATGCGTCCTGCTCTTGCTTCAGCACTGCACTTTGGCAACCAGGTTTCGTCAGCATCCAACCTTCACGGCGTTTAGCGCCATCGGCCCATGCTCACTGGATCGGCCTCGCCCGCCCCGGCTAACCGGCCGTCAGCACACCGCACGCGATGCGCCCGCCAGCGTTCCCCGCAGGATCGGTGACATTATCGTCAGCCTTCGCGTGAATCACGATCGCCGCTCCGTCCGCATCGAGCAGCGGCATCGCGCCGCCTGTCAATTGCCCTTCGGGGATTACATAATCCAGATCGCCCGTTCCATCCGGTCCTACGGACATATTCGGCATATCACCCATATGCATGCCCGCTGGATTATTCCTGCCATGTTTGCGGCCGGTCGGATTCCAGTGCCCGCCTGCGCTGACAAAGTCAGGCGCCGTGCAAAGGCCGGTCATATGCACATGGACCGCATGAATTCCCGGCGTGAGTCCTGTGGCCCTGACCATTATATGCAAGCCATCCGCCGCCTGCGTGACGGTGGCCGAACCACGGGCGGCGCCATCACCGGCGAGAAGCCGGGCATTCGCAGCCGGCGCCGCTGTGTTCGAACCAGTCGTCGCACAACCACCAACCGCCATGAGCAGAGGCAAACCCAGACATATCGCCGCGATTTTCATGATAGCATCCCCAATGAACACTGGCTTGAACGTGAGGCCGCTCTGTTTGTTGCTTACCTGCCTGAAATTGTCATCGAAATTCGCTGTTCGCTATGATTCCAACCGGAACTACCGCCATAGCGCATAAAGAAAGGGGCCAGTCTTTCGACCGGCCCCTCCCATCTTCCTTCATCGCTGAAGGAAATCTGATTACTGACCCGAACCCGGACCGTAGGTGATTTCCACACGACGGTTCTGCAGTTCGCGCACGCCATCGGCAGTCTCGACGCGGGGGTTCGATTCACCGAACGCCTGGGTCGTGATCACGCCATCAGGAATGCCCTTCGACGCAATGTAAGCCTTAACGGCGTCAGCGCGACGCTGCGACAGGCCGACATTGTACGAGGCCGAACCCGAACGGTCCGCATAGCCTGCCAGCATGACCTGGGCGCTGCCGCAGTTGCTGTAAGCCGAAACCGCGTTGTCCAGAATGGTAGCCGCGTCAGGCGTAACGTCCGACTTGTCCCATTCGAAGAACACGATGTACGGTCCGGGGCTGCATTCCGCAACCGGCGGCGGAGGCGGCGGGGGCGGAGGAGGCGGGGGCGGCGGAGGAGGCGGCGGCGGAGGCGCAGCCGGTTCGCCGAAATTGTAGGTCAGACCCAGCAACAGGCTGTGCGTACGCAGCTTGGTGCGGATATTGTCGCCCGCATTTACGCCCGTGCCATAAACGAGATCGGTGTAGCTGGGGATCACATTGATCTTGTTCTGGTTGAAGAAGCGATACTTCAACGAAACATCGACATGGTTGGTCACGGGATAACGAACACCCGCGATCGCCTGCCAGGCGAAGCCCGTGTCAGTGTCATTGACGATGTCATTGGCGATCTTGGCGCGCGAAACGCCCGCACCGCCGCCAACGAAGCCCTGCAGGCCATCATCCGAACCGAAATCGAGCAGACCGTTGATCATGAACGACAGAGCCGAAGCCGAACCGCCGAAGCCGGTCTTGTCCAGATCCACCCTGGCGCGCTTGTAGGCTGACTCAGCCTCCAGGCGGAAACCACCGAAATCATAGCCGATATTGGCGTCGAAATCATAACCCTTATGATAATCGATAGAGCCAACAGCAGGTACGCCGTTGATCTTGGCGCCCTGGTCTTCAACCAGCAGCACGCCGGCGTCTACGCCGATATACCAGCTGTCATCACGCGCAAAGGCCGGACTGGCCAGAACGCTGGTCGCAAGAGCAGCCGCGAGGGCAAGCTTCCGCATCTGAATTCCCCTTTCAAAAGTGTCACGAAGGACTGCTGAAACCCTGTATCCGCAAGAAAGTTTCATAGCAAGTCTACATTTGCGGGAACCGTTGCAAAAATGCCGCATAGGCCGGGATTTTTGAAATAATATGAGGCACCGTCATAAGTCGTTTAACAATTATGTAAATATCGCGGGAGTGTCAGGAAGCAATAAGGCCATGCGCGCGCAGCGCGTCAAGAATGGCGTTAATGGCGGTTCGTGAATTATCATCGACGATCGCCCCCCCGGCAGGTGCTGATATAGCTGCCATCTGTCCGCCGACGACCCGATGGCCGGCAATATGAAGTCCATCGGTGCGCAAGCTCGCGTCCCGCCAGGCCGAACCGTCATAGGCCATGGCATGGCCCCGGTCGCTCACGAGCAGAGACAGCCCGGTACGCGGCTGAAAAAAACGCCAGCCGCCTTCGGTCCAGCACGCCACCCGGCTGGCCTGTCCCGTCCATGCTCCGGTCGCGCCGGGCGCGACGATCCAGCATTGCCCGATCATCGACGACTCAGGCGGGACAGAGATATCGGCACTTTCCATCTGCCCATGCAGCAGCGCATCGATCACCGTCAGCGCCTCATTGTGGAAAAGTTCCTTCTGCGCCTGCCCCGCATAAAGTAGCGGCAACGCCCAGCGCACGGTTACATCCATGGTCATAATATCGGCCCTCCGGTTTGGGAAAAAATGGCGGCTCAGAGCTGTTGGGAAAAGCGCGGAAGAGCGCATTTCAGGTTGCCGCACCGGCCCTTCAAACGAGGCACGTGACTCGTTTGAACGGCCGGTGCGGATGCGCCAAAGACGCATTTCCAAACAAACTCTCAGGCGGTGAGGGTGATAAAGGCTGGTCGCCCCATCGCCCGCGATCCGGTCTGGCGGATTTCAATGGTGATGGCGCCCGCCGCGCCATCTGCGGCGATCGTCGCGGCATCATAGGTCCATGAGGGCAGCGATGTTTCGACACTCCGGACACTAACCTCCCCGGCCAACACGCGCACCGTATAACGCTCGCTTTCCTCGGCCAGCGGCACGTCGCCCCCGCTGCTCCAGCGCCAGCCCGCCCGGCTCCGGCGCGTCCAGCCGATCGTCCAGCCGCCATCCTCCGTCCGCGCGCGCAGATGTACCGGCGACGGCGGGATCAGCGCCTCTCCGGTCAGCATCAGCTCCGCCTCGGCCGGCTCGACATCGCCGATCCCGATTGCCGCAATCTGAGCGCGGCTCCCGACCTCTGCGTCCGTCCCCATCATCGCGAAGGGATCGCGCAGCCGCTCTTCCTCCAGCAGCAGGAAGGACGCGCCCGCCGCATGATCCATAGCCCATTCGGTCCCGCGCAATCCCCGCCGCAGCCCGCTCAGGACAAATTGCGCCGGTCCCGTCTGTTCCGCCCGGCTGAACTGAATCAGTTCCCCTCCGACCAGACACAGGTTGCGTCCCTGCGATAGCGCAACGTCGTCGGCTGGCGTCAGCAGCATATCCTCCGCCAGCAGCGAGACGTTCAGTCGGTTGCGCTCATCCACCATCGTCACGCTGCCCGGCCCCAGCGCGGCCCCCAGCTCGCCCATGACCGCCCGTGGCGCCGATCGCCCGAGCGGGATAGATTCACCGCTGGCGCCCGTGAAAAACAGCGCCGCGCTACGCCAGCCTGTCCCCCCGCTCGCCGCCGCCACCACGATCGGCGCGTTCGCCACACCGTCCTTGAGCGCAGGCAAATCCGCGAGCATCAAACTCGTCTGCCCATGCGGTGCATCGCTCTGGCGCACGATCGCCCCGGACGAGGCTCCTGTCGGCACGCTGCCGCCAGCCCCCCGCGTCCGGCGCAGCGCCAGCCGCACGGCCATCGCCTCCCATTCGCGCTCCTCGATCCGCCACAGGCCGGGTTCGCCCTCAACCGTCACGACCGCGCCGGGTTCATGGGTCAGCGCACCCCACCCGCAGCGCAGCGTCATCGTCGCCCGCCCCGTCCACATCTCGCCCAGCCGCCGCCCGGTCAGCCCGCGCGCGGCATCGGCGGACAGCACGGCAGGCAAGTCGACGCCCCGCTCCGCCCGGCCCGGTCCCGGTCGTGTCGACCGTTGCACACCCGTGCGATAATCCCGCTCCGCGTCATAATAGCGCATCGACAGCGCGACCGGCGCCGTTTCGGCCGCCTCGACCGATCGCTCGATGATGTCGAGCACGCGGCCGTTCACAGCCCGGCACAATATTTCCCTGCCGATCTCGCCCCCGCTCACCAGCGCCGCCGCTTCCAGCCGAAGCCCCCCCTCTCCGGCCAGCAAGGCCAGTCCCTGCGCCTCGATCAGCGGGACGATCGCCTCGCCTGTGTCGCGCCCTTCCGCGGCATAGCCATCCACGCTCGCCAGTCCGTCACCGAAAAGCGCGCCCTCGCTCAGCACGGACGCAATCTCGCCGATCGACACCGCCCCGCCATCGGCCTCCACCTCGAAGGTCAGCGACGGGATGCGATTGCCATAATCGGCCAGCGCCAGATCCTCGAACAGCGCATAGGCAACCCCGCGATGCGCCGGCGTCCGCGCCACCCCCTGCGCCGAAGCGATGAGCGGATCGACCGGCTGGTCCTCGTTGCCATCATGCAGCCGGAACGCCCCCAGCTCGGTCTTGAAATCCCCCGCCGCCCCGCGCAGCAGATTGCCGTCCGCCCAGATCCGCTTCACCGACCGCACCTGACGCGCGGACAGCGCCACCGCAAAGCTCGCTGAATAGGCATAGGTGGTGACGCTCGGCCGCCCCTTGCCGCCCCCGCTCTTGCTCTTGGTCTCGCGCAGGTCCGTGGCCCAGATGACGGTGCCTGCGACCCGGATCGCCCCGAACAGCTTCGGTATCTGCGTGCCATAGGTGGACGTCTGCAATTGCAGGTCATTGAGCCGTGGCCCCTCGCGGCCCTTGGGCTTGAATAGCACGGCATGATCGAACGCATTGCCGATCAGCCCACCAAGAGCCGCCCCGATCGGCCCGAACACCGATCCCACGGCGGTAAGCACCAAAGTGGCCATCCATTCACTCCTCGATTGTGCGCCAGATGCCGATCACCGGCCAGGGCGAAGCGCCGGGACATTCCACCACCCGGCCCAGCCCCGCATGGGCGTGGACAAAGCCGTCCGGCACGGCGATCATCAGATGCAGTTGCACCGGCCCCGGCCGCACCAGCAGCAAGTCGCCCGGTCGCATATCCCCGACCTCGGCCAGCCCCGCCGCCGCCAGCCACGCCCGGACCCGCGCGACATCGTTCAGCCGCAGCCCATAGGCCGGGGGCAATGCGCCGCGATACCCGGCGCGCTCAAAAGCCAGCGCCGCCAGCCCGACGCAATCCAGCCCCCGCCGCTCGTCCCGGCCATGCAGGCGAAACGGCACGCCGATCAGCCCGCGCGCCTGCGCGGCCACCGCCGCGCCCAGCATGTCGCCGCTCATGCGCCGGGATAGCGCGTCAAAAGGTCGGTGCCCGGCAGATACGGCTCGCCCTGGAAATTCAGCGCATTGGCAAAGCGGGTGGCGCAGGTCTCCATCTGCCCGTCGCACCCTTCGGTCAGCAGCGCCAGCGTCCCCGGCTCGACCGCGAATGGCGGCGGATCGACCAGCATCACGCCATCCGCGGCATTATCGGCCACGCCCTGCACGATGCCGCCATTCGCTCCGCTCAGCCAGCGCAACGTGCCAAAGGCATAATGGCCCGCCACCAGCCCCGAAACCGCCATATCCGCTCCCTCGATCCCGGCGACCGTCACGATCCGCCGCCGCCCGGCGAGATCGACCCGGCACTGCCGGTCCCCCAGCGCCGCGCGACAATCGGGCGAGGTCGACGGCGCGACCGCCTGCCCCAGCACCGCCGCCGCGCCCACCAATTCGGCGGTGAACGCCCCGCCCTTGCGCCCGACCGCGCCCAGTTCGCCCCGCGCCAGCAACAGCCACAGCGCGCCCGGCGACTCCCACTCGGTCAGCCGCAATTCCAGCGCCGCCCCGTCCCAGCGACCGGCGGTCAGGTCGGCCTCGTTGATCGCATCCGCCACCAGCGCGCCCTCGACATCGGTATCGCCGCCCTCCGCCGTGATCCCGCCGCGCACCGCCGCCGGTCGCATCCCCGGCGCGGCGCGATAGCGCATCCCGTCGATCACAAGGTCGCGATCATGGCTGGTCAGCCCGATGCTGATCCCGTCCCGCCGCTCCAGCCGCCAGCAAAAGGCGAGCGTGCACAGCGGCTTGCCCAATATCTCTTCGAGACTGTCCCCGCCGCTCATTCGCGGATCTCCACCAGCGGCACCGATGGCGCCTCGCCCGCCGCAAAGGTCGCGCGGTTGATGTCCAGCCGGTCCTCCGCAAAGCGCACCGGCACGTCGAACCGGAACCCGGCGGTCAGCACCGCGTCCGCCACCGGCGCATGATCGAACGCAATGACGCCCAGCGCGCCAAGGCTCCATCCGCTCAGCGCCTCGACGCCATCCACCGCGACCCTGATCGTCCCCGCCACCGGCCGCGTGACGATCCGGCTCTGCGCCTCTTCCCCGTCGCCATAATAGCGCGTCAGCTGGAAATTCGTCCGCGCCCCGTCGCCAATCCCCAGCCGCTGGTCGATCGGCGACGGCGTATCGCCATGATCGCAACTGCGGTCGTCATAGGGATCGGTAAAGCGAAACCCCTTTGCCGCCCCGCGCCGCGCCCGAAAGAACGTAATCAGCGCGGCGATGTCCGCCTCCGATCGTACCCCCGGCCCGGCGTCGAACGACAGCCGTGCATCGGCCCAGTCGCTGCTCCGCCGCTCATGCCCGGACGGGCTTTCGACAATCTGCGTCGAAAAAGCCGGCGACAGGCTCGCCTCGCGCCCGATCGCCAGCGGAAACGCCACATCGTCAAAGGCTTGCATATCCTCGTCCCCACTCAATCTGAAACAGGTAAAGCCATCGCGCGCGACCTGCGGCAGCGCCCAGATGAAGGTCGCCGCCGTGCCGCGCTCCACCGACGCCTGCGCCGCTGCCGCGATCTCGCGCCACTGCGCCGCCTGATCGGGCCGCAGCACGAAGCCGGAAAAATAATGCTGTTCCGCGATCGGATAGCCCAGCCGCGCCGTCGCCAGCGCCACGCCAAGCGCCGTCTGCCCCGGCCGCCCCTCCGTCACCCAGTCATAATCTTCCAGTTGCAGCACGTCGAAAGCGGGCGACGCCCAGCCGACCGGCATGTTAGCGCGCTTGGCTTCGGGCGCGAGCGGGTCAAGGATCGTCGGCAGATACGCCAGAAGATGCGTCACCGCATCGGCCGCCGCCGCCTTCACCGCCGCGCACAGCGCCGCCGTCGACGCCGCCAGCAACGCGCCCGCCGCATCCAGCAAAGCCTTTTGCGGCGCACTCATGGTTCCGCGCACGTCCGTAATCACCACCGGACTGCCGCCGAACGCCGCCCGCGTCGCGTCATCATACAGGCAGATGCGCCCGTCGCCCGGCATCACCCACCACCATGGCTCCCCGACCTGAAACAGGATCGGCAAGTCGGCGCCCAAACCTATGGAAACAAAGGCTCCGGCAACCGCCTGCAAATAAGCCATTGCCCCGCCATGGGCCGGCGACAGCAAAGTCGATGGCGGCGACCATCCGGTCAGCGCCGGATCGCCATTTTCCGCCCGCTGCTTCCAGTCGTTCCAGCAATGCGCATCGAACAACTCATAGGAAAGCGACCAGATCACCCCCAGCCCCAGCGCCCTGGCCCGCCGCGCGAAATCATCATGCCACGCCGCGCAGGGTGCATTCAGCACCCCGCCCGCGAGACTGACATAGAGTCCGCCGCCTGCCCGTTCGAGCCGGAAATAATGGCTCATGCCGACATAATGGTTGATCGCCCCGCGATAGCCCAGCGCATGAATCGCCGCGACCACCCGCTCGGGCGTCTGGTTGAAGCCATCATCATAGCCGGTCGCCATGCAGAGGCCATGTTCGGGCAGCATGACATCGCCCACCGCCAGCACCGATCCCGCCCCGTCGCACCGCATCTGCGACAGTTCCGCCCAGCCCTCCGCCCCCATGGCAAAGGGCATATCCCCCGCATTATAATCCGGCGCGACCAGCGAAATGAACATGCGATCGACATCGCCCGCCCACACCGGATCTGCCTCGCCCGGCAACAGGAACCCGCCATCCAGATCGGAAAAATCCAGCTTTATTTCCGCATCTTCCGGCGACCCACTCGCATAGTTCCACAACCGCACATACCAGGCGCGCGGTTCCCCCGCCGCGTCGCGCCCCTCGATCGTCAGCGTCGGCCCGTGCGTCTCGTCCAGCCGCCGCAGCCCCCCGCTGCGCCAGCGGAACCGCAGCTCGCATTGGCGAAAATCCCGCGCCGTCTCATAGGCCAGCAGGGGATGGCTCCACTTGTCCTCCGCTTCCCAGATCAGCCCCGCCAGATCGCCCGACCCATAAAAGACGCAATCGACCCGCAGCGCATCCGGCGCGGTCGTGACGACGCTCGCCATCATCGGCCGTGGGAAATTGACGGTCCAGTGCGTCGGCGCGAACCGCTTCATGAAGCGCGTCTCCTGCCCCTGCCGCGAATCCGCCAGCCAGTAATCGATCCCGCTCATCCGTTCAGCGCTCCCCTCACCGCCCGCGCCACCTGCCGCGCGCTGCGCGCCAGCAATCTTGGCTCGCTGTCTCCGCCGCGCCCGTTGACCGCGATGCTCACCCGCACGTCGCGTCCGCCGCCAGCGCCATGCGCCAGCACCTGGCCGCTCGCCGTGGGCACGAACATTTCCGGCCCGCGCTCGCCGACCATATAGGCCCGCCCCGGCGACACCGGCCCGCCGGTCGCCCGCCCCGGCAGCCCCAGCGCCGACCCCAGCAGCGACGACCCCAGATTGAGCAGCCCCCCACCACCGCCGACACTTCCCATCGCAGTCTTGAGCGCGCTCGCCGCGATATCGTCCAGCACGCCGATCGCGATCCGCTTCAAATCCTCGAACCCGAACTTGCCGGTCCGCGCCGCGCGCAACAGCCCCTGTTCGATCCGCCGCCCGGCCCGCTCGGCCCCCGCCGCCAGCGGTCCTTCCATATCGGCGCGCATCGCATCGACATCGCGGCTCAGCCCCTGCGTGTCGGCGCGCACGCGCACGACCAGCGTCTCGATTTCCTCGTCCATCTCGCGCTCCCTGTTCCGATCAGTCGGGCATGTCGGCCATCAGCCGCGCCAGTTCGCCGCCGTCCACGCCCTCGCCCGCCGCATCCTCGCCGCGCGCCGCCAGCAGCACGCCCGCCAGTTCCACCGGCGTCGCCCGCCAGAATTCATGCGGCCGCCAGCCCAGCAGCCAGCCGGCCACACCGGCCAGCCGCGCCGCGCACTCTGCAAAGCACGTCATTTTCCCGCCAATATCTGCTGCAAGATCGCCTTGAGCACCGGCGTCACCCGCGCCAGCCCCACCGCGACGATCGCCTCGCCCAGCCCCTCGCGGGTCAAACCGGCATCACTCTCGACCAGGCAGTGCCAGAACAGCCCCGCCATCTCGCCCAGCGTCAGTTTCCCGTCCGCCGCCCGCTCGACCAGCGCGAACAGCGGCCCCAGTTCCTCTTCCGCCGCCACCAGCGCGCCAAAGCTCGGCCGCAACACCAGCCGCGCCCCGCCAATCTCCAGCGCCACTTCGCCCCGCACCGGGTTCGCGCCGCTCACAGGCTCACCACCGCGCCGGAGCTTTCCAGGCTCAGCGCATAATTGCGCTCGCCATTATAGTCCCCGGCATAGTCGAGCCGCGTGACCAGGAACTTGCCCTGCATCCGCTCGCCGCTTTCGAAGCTCAGTTCATAATCGTCGATCGTGCCCGACAGCGCATGGTTGCGAATGCGTACCTCCGCCGCCGATCCGGTGAAGATGCCCGCCGCCGACACGCTGACCGATCGCACACCCGCGCCCGACAATAATTCGCGCCAGCCGCCCGAATCCTTGCTGGTGATGTTCACCGCCTCGCCATTGACGGACAGTTGCGTGGTGCGCATCCCCGCCACCGTGGCATAAGCGACCGGCGACCCGCCATCGCCCACTTTCAACAGAAACGCGCTTCCTTTTTCGACGCCCATGGCGCATTCTCCTTACAGATAAAACGTTCCAGAATTGGGATGAGGAGAGGTTCAGATGATGATGGCCGTGCCACTCGCGATGATGCTCGCGACCGCCCCTGCGGCCGATGCCGTCGGCGTCGGGCGCAAGACCTTCTCGGCCTGCCTGGAGGCGCAGATCGAACCCGCGCTCAAGGCGAAGACGACGCTCGCCGACTTCGGACAGACGCTCAAGGCCAAGTGTGGCGACAAGGAAACCGCCTTCCGCACCGCCATCCTCGCCGCCGACAAGGCGGACGGCATGTCGCTCAAGGACAGCCAGTCGGACGCGGACGATCAGGTCGCCGAATATGTCGACAAGATCACCGCCGAATATGAGGATTACGCCAAGTCGCCCTGAGCGGTGATTGTCGCGCCCTCATAATTCCCGCACCACGCGCAGGCGATAATCCACCACCGCCTGCCACGCGTCCGCCCCGCTGCGCGCCACGCGGGATCGCAGCAGCCGCGCGGTGACGATCCGCCATCCGTCCGCCGGGGCCAGCGCCGCGCGCAACACCGGGTCGATCCGCGCCATGATCGGCGTCAGCCGCCCCGGCGTCGGCCCGGCATCATGCAGGCTGATCGTCAGGCGCAATTCGCGCCCGTCCACATCCTTCGCCCCCCAGTCCGCGCCCAGACATTCGCCGACCACCGCATAGGGTGCGCTTGCCCGCACCGGCGCGCCGTCGAACAGGCCGTTGAGCCGGTCCATCAGCGCCATGTCACCGCGCAGCGCCTCTATCACCGCGCCGCGTATCGCCAGTTCCGCACTCATCGCTCCCCCCTTCCCGCTTCCCGCAACGCCAGATCGCCGATCCACCGCCGCATCAGCCCCCGCCCGGAAAAGCGCACATCCTCGCCCTCGATCGCTACGTCCGCGACCCCGCGCGCCACGATCGCGCGGGCAACCGCCTCCCGCAGCCTCGCCGCCCGCGCCTCCGCCAGCCCCGCGAGCCGCCGCGCCATCGCCCTCATGCCAGCCGCATCCGTCGCCACGGCCGCCACAGCGCGCTCACCACCGCGGGCGGCGCGGCGCCATCACCGCCCCGCGCCGAAAAATGCTCCACCGCCAGTCGCACGATCCCCTGCCGGATCGCTTCGGGCAGGCCGTTCATCTCCGCCGCCAGCCCCGCCCGATAGCGCACCGTCAGCAGCCCGTCCGTCACCGGCCGCGCCGCGCGGACCCAGCCTTCGCCCTGCGCATCGATGTCGATGGCATAGGCATCGGCCGCCAAAGGCCCCTCGCCCGTCGCGACCGACACAATCTCCACCACCGGTCGCGCCGCCAGCCGCCGCCAGCTTCGATCCGCCGCCACCGTCTCCTGCGCCTCGCGGATGATGAGCCACTGGCCGATAAATTGCTCGCACAAGGCCCCCGCGCCGCGCAGCAGCCCCGCCAGCACCGCGTCCTCCGCGCTCGTTTCGATCCGAAGATAGGCCTTGAGTTCCGCCAGCGCCGCGCTCGCCGCGCCCTGTTCCTGCTCCACCAGCATCAGCGTTCCTCCACCCTTATATGGATCGACCGTTCGTCCACCTGCCCGTCGGACAAAGTCACGCGATTGGTGATTCGGTACAGCCGCCCGACCCGGCCACCGCCCAGCCGGACGCTGCTACGCAGCCCCTCAACCGCATCGGCCTCGACCGCCACGCCGCCGCCCTCCGCCGGGCTGACCGTCCAGTTGCTCGCGACCAGACTCTGCCCGGCCAGATAGGCCGACCAGTCGATCGCATGATCGATCCGCCCTTGCGGGTCCTTCAAATACAGACTCATCGGATTTTGCTCCCCCTGTCGGCCTCCGGCCGCTCCACCCGCGCTTCGCCACGCATCCGCAGCGCCTGTTCCGGCCGCAGCCCGACGCGCCATGGCCCGGTCCAAAGATGGTTCGTTTCGGACAGGCGGATATCGCCGATCACCCCCGCGCCCAGCACGTCACCCTGCAACATCGCGCGCCTCCAGCGCGTCCAGCCGCGCCTCGATCCGCGCCATTCGACGCCGCTGCCAGGCCGCCTCGACGGCCAGGCATTCTTCATAGCGCAATCCCCAGCGGTCCCCCGCCGCCCGGCCGAGCCGCGTCACATGGCCGCCCTCGTCCCGCTGCTCGTCCAGCGCGTCCCAGCGATCGTGACAGACAAGGCCCAGCGTCACCGCCGCACCCTCGCCCAGCCGCGCATCGATGGCGTCGCGCACATGCTGCGCGATCAGGCCGATATGCCAGCGTGCGCCTTCGCCCTTGGCCTCCCATGCGTCGATGAAGCGATAGCGGCTCCAGCCCACGTTCGACCAGACGTCGAGCAGCGCGTCCCCGACCCCGCCGATATCGCGCTTCAACCGGGCGTCTGACGTATTGATCGTCCCGCTCCCCGCATAGACGGTGCTCCATCGGAACGAACTGCTGCCCAGCGTCCGCGCATTATCGGTAATCGGCAGGATATTGCCGCCAATCGACGTCTCGCCCGTAGAACGGATGATGCTGATGGCCGTGCCCAGCGACGTCCCGTCATCGGCATAACGGGCGATGAAGTAATTGGAACCGGCGTTCGCGCCGCTTTCTGCCGTCCCGCTCTTGCCAAAGGCCCAGCGCAGGCCCGCTGCAGAAATCGCGCCGGAATAAAAAACCAGTTGGGAAAGCCGTCCGACATCGGCGGCAAAATTGATGTTGGCGTCGGCCGCGTCACCGATGCGACTGGCGATCAGACCTTTGCCGATGATCGTACCGCCGGATGAAATCGCCCCGGAAAAATCGCCCGCTACACCATAGACCGCCGACCAGCGCAGGGCCGACGTACCCAGCGCATAGGAATTGGTCGCCAGCGGTGCGATCTGCGCCGCCGAAATGCCCAGTCCCATCGTCACGACGCCGCTGGATCGCGTAATCTGAAACGGCGTATTCTTATAGGACCCCGCATCGCTATAGGCATTGATCGCGAAATTGCTGCCCGCGTCGCTGCCCGTTTCCGCGCCGCCCGCCCGGCCAAACGCCCAGCGCTGTCCGGTCGCACTGAAATAGGCGAAGCTGTTTTGCGCGGCGTCCGCCGACACCGCGATATTGGCGGACGCGCCGGCGCCGATGGTGGTGACGGAAAGGGACGAAAGTCCGCCGATCGTTCCTCCGGTTACATTCACGGCGCTGGCGGCCTGCGTCGCGATCGTCCCCAGCCCCAAATTCGTGCGCGCCTGCGCTGCGGTGGAAGCCCCGGTTCCGCCATCGGCGACAGCGAGATCGGTGATGCCGGTGATGAATCCGCCGCTGATGGCTATCGCAGCGGCGTCCTGCACCGCCATCGTCCCGAGGCCCAGCGTCGTCCGTCCGGCGGCGGCGTCGAGATCATCGACAAGGCTGCGGCCAAAGCTTGTCAGTGTCGTGGTCGCCGCCACACCCGCGCCGGTCCAGTAGCTCAATCGATCCGCCGCCGTCGTCAGCCCGGCAATGGCCGCCAGATTGGCGCTATAGCCCTGCACGTCCGCGCCGATCGCCAGCCCCAGACCAGCGCGCGCCGAACCTGCGCTGGTCGATCCGGTCCCCCCGTTAGCGATCGCCAGCGTGCCGCCCAGCGTCATGGTTCCGGCACCCGTGACCGGCCCACCCGAAATGCTCAGCCCGCTGGTCCCGCCGCTCATCGCGACGCTCGTCACCGTGCCGCTCGTGCTGCTGGTCCCAGCACCGATATAGCTGCGGAACGTCGCCGCATCGGCACGCGCCAGCGCACCGCGTCCGAAAGATGTCGTCGCAAGCGCGGCGATGGCGTCCAGTTGCCCGTCATGCGCCTGCACATCGCTGCCGATGGACAGGCCCAGATTGGCCCGCGCCGCCGCCGCGCTCGACGCGCCGGTGCCGCCATCGGTCACCGCCAGATCGGTAATGCCGCTGATCGCGCCACCGCTGATCGCCACCGCGCCCGGCTGCTGCGTCGCCATCGCCCCCAGCCCCAGCACGCCCCGCGCCGCCGCAGCATCCACAGCGCCGATCAGCCCGCGCCCCAGCGCACCCAGCCCGGTCATCCCGGCCGTTCCCGCCCCGGTCCAGTAGCTCAACTGGTCGGCCGCGCTCGCCTGACCCGCAATCGCCGTCAGGTTTGCATGCGCCTCCTGCTTGCCCGCCAGCGCCGCGCCCAGCCCGGCCACGCCCGCGATGCCATGGCCATGCGCCTCCACCGCCGCCGCCCAGCCGCTATGCAGCGCCAGCCCGACCCGCTTCTCGCCCGCGCCAAAATCCACCACGCCACCGCCAGCGGACGAAGCAACCGGCGTCCGCACCAGCCGCCCGCTGCCGTCCAGCGCGCCCGTGCCCGCTTCCCACTGCGCGGGATCGGCGATGCCGACGATCATATAGGGAAATTGCGCGCCCTCGCTCACCGCATCGGCAAAGGCGCGATAGCCCGACAGCGGCCCGCCCAATATCAGCGGCCCCGCGCCCATATCGTAACAGACCTCCCGCACCAGGTCCGCCATCTCAAGATCGGTGATCGCCACGCCCGTCCCCCAACAAAAAAGGGGGAGCGCCCATCGGACGCTCCCCCACCCTTTCAACCAAACCGCCGGTGGGGCGGATCAGGACGCGGCGAACTTCATCAGCTTGATCGCCTCGGAATTGGCCACCGCGCCGCCGATCCGCTTGACCGCGTAGAAATGCACGAAAGGCTTGTTGCTGAACGGATCGCGCAGGATGCTGGTCTCGCTTCGCTCGGCGATCACATAGCCAGCCTGGAAATTGCCGAACGCGATCGACAGGCTGCCCGCCGCGATATCGGGCATGTCCTCCGCCTCCACGACCGGATAGCCCAGCAACGTCGCCGGCTGTTCCGCGCTCAGCGACGGCTGCCACAGGAACGCGCCGTCGCTCGTCTTCATCTTGCGGATGGTGGCGAGCGTCGCCGCATTCATGACGAAGCTCGCCCCCTGACGATAGGGCGCACGCAGGCTCTGCACCAGATCGATCAGCCGGTCCTGCGGATTGGACGCGGCAAAGGCCCCGGCCCCGCCCGACGCCACATATTGCAGCGATCCGAACGCGCGCACCCCGTCCGCCTCATTGGTGGCGGTGTAGGTCAAAAAGCCCTTGGGCTTGTTCGTCCCGTTGCCGGTGATGAAGGCCGCGCCCTCCGCCGCCGCGAACTCGCGGGCGATCTCTCCGGCCAGCCAGCCCTCGACATCGAACTGCGCATCGTCGAGCATCGCCTGGCTCGCCGCCGGATTGGCGTAAAGCTCGCCCGATGGCGGCGCGATCTCGTTGAACACGGGCGTCGCCGTTTCGGTCCGCGCGCCCGTCTCGCTCGCCCAGCCCGACACGATCCCGCCCGACGTCACCAGCTTGCGATAGCCCGCCGTCCCCGTCCGCACGACATTGGCGATGCCCCGGATCGGTGAAATGCCCTTGAGCGTCGCGTCGATCAACTGATCGATCTCGCGCGGCACCGCATAGCCCCCCGCCGCGCCGCTCGCGCCCGAAAAGCTTTTCAGCTCCACGCCCGCCTCATGCCCCTGCCGCAAATAGCGATCGACAAAATTGGCCCGCGCCGGATCGACGCTACCCCCCTTCACCCCATCGAGCGCAGGCCGCTGCATCGCCACCCGCATCGCCGACAAATCCGCCTCCAAAGCCGAAATCCGCTCCCCCTGAAGCACCGCGTCAAACGCCCCCTCCAGCTTGTCCAAAACACCGTCCGTCATACGCATCTCCTGCTTGTGAACACGAAAAAGGGCGGCCCCGACCGGGACCGCCCTGCAATTTCAAACCGGGCGACGAAGTCTAACCCTCCACCGCGATCACCCGCGCCGCATCCTGCATCGGGTGCGTCACCAGACTCACCTCCACCAGTTCCAGCGCCAGCAGTTCCCGCGGCCGCATTCCCCGCGCCGCGCGCACCCGATAGCCAAAGCTCAGCCCGTCGAGCGCCCCCGCCTTCAGCGCCGCCGCCGCCTCGCGCCCCGCCGCCGTTCGCGCCGACACGCGCCCGATCACGCGCAAGCCCCGCGCGTCCTCCTCCAGCCGCTCGACCGTCCCGATCGCGCTGCCCGGCGCATGCTGCCACAGCAGCGGCACGCCCCCCGGCTCCAGCCCGGCAAAGGCCCCCGCCCGCACCACGTCGCCACCGCGATCCACCCGGTCGAACACGGCGGCATAGCCGGCAAAGCGCACATCCCCCGCCCCGCTCATGCCCGCACCAGCCCGAGCAGCCCCATCTTCACCGCGATCCCCAGCAGCACCAGCGCCAGCCCGATCCGCACCGCCCAGCCGACCACCGCCCCCCGCGCCGCTTTCTTCGCATCCCGCCATGCGCCCAGCAGTTCGCGCAATTCGCGCATGTCGCCCTCGGCCCGCCGGTCGCTTAAGCCCAGCCGCTCCAAAGCCCGCCCCGCGCCCAGCTCGCTCGCCTCCTCGATCAGCGCGCGGATCATCACCATATCACCGGCTCCGGGCACCCCTTCCGCCTGCGCCACCAGCCGCGCCAGCATCTCGCCATCATATTTCACGGCTGCGCCTCCCCAATTCCGATCATCGCCCGCTTTTCTTCGGCGGTCAGGAAATCCGCCGCCGCGACCCGCTCCCACAGCGCCGCCCGCTCCTCCGACAGCGCGGGCACGCTATCCAGATCGACGCCCAGCGTCAGGCCCGGCCACCAACCGCTCAGCCCCTGCGCCAGCCCCGCGCCGATCTTGCCGACGAGCGGCAGGATCGACTGCCGCCACAGCGCCCGGTTGGCCTCGCGATAATTGGCGTAACTATTGTCGCCGGGCAGCCCCATCAGCATCGGCGGCACCCCGAACGCCAGCGCGATCTCCCGCGCCGCCGCCGCCTTCAGCCCCACGAAATCCATCTCGGCGGGCGTCAGGCTCATCGCCTTCCAGTCCAGCCCGCCCTCCAGCAGCATCGGCCGCCCGGCATTGGCCGCACCCGAAAAGGCGACCTCCATCTCGCGCTTCACCCGGTCGAACTGCTCGGGCGACATCACCGATCCGTCGCCCGGATCATAAACCATCGCGCCCGAAGGCCGCGCCGCATTGTCGAGCAGCGCCTTGTTCCACAGCGTCGCGGCATTGTGGATCGCCACCGCGCCAGCCGCCGCGCCGACACAGCCCAGCCCGTAATGATCGTCCAGCGGATGCAGCGATTTGAGGTGCATCACCGCCGTGCGCCCCGCGCCATCCTCCGAACAGAGCCGGGTCACGCTGTCGCCGACGCGATAGAGATAGGCCATCGGCCAGCCGCGCGCATCCGCCTCCACCGATACCCGCTCGGGCCGCAGCGCGAACAGTTCGGCGGGCGTCCCGTCCACCCCGGCGATCACCTGCACATAGGCATTGCCGTGCAACAGCAGATGCGCCGCCAGCGTCTCCACCAGATTCTGCCCCGCCGAAGCCCGGTTGACGAGCGCGAGCGCGCGCGCCGCTTCCTCACCGCTCGCCGTCAGCGCGCAGGACCCGGCTCCGTCCGCCACCAGCCGCAACGCCCGCTGCGCCACCGGATTGCCGATCACCCCGGCGCGCATCTGCGCCTCATAGCTTGCGGGCCATTCCCCGAGCGATACCGCGCCCGCGCCCCAGGCGCGCGCCAACGCCGGCCGCGCATCCTCGCGCGCTGCTTTCGTCCCGAACCATTTCATGGAAACCCCGCATAAAAAAATCCCCGCCCCGGTCGAACGGGGCAGGGATCGTGAAAACCGCTTGCTAAAAGGATCGGGAGGTCAGCGCCCCCGATCTTCAGGGATTACGCCGCAGCACCCGGTCGCAGGCCGAATTGGTGCCCTCGCTCTTGCCGATCACCCGGCCCGCTACGGCCCCGGCCGCACCCGCCAGCAGCGATTCGCCCAGATTGCCGCCCGCCAGCGCACCGACCCCCGCGCCGCCCGCCGCACCGATCACCGTGCCCCGGTCGCGACCCTTCTTGGCCTGCAACAGGCAATAGCGCACTTCGCTGCGATCCTTGGGATAGGCGCGCGCCACCCGCGCCCTGTCCTTGCTGTTCAGCGACGCCGCCATGGCCGGCCCCGCCATCAGCGACAGGCCGGTCAGCGCCGCGATCCATTTGGTGGTCTTCATCATGATTCTCCTGGCTGAATTCCTGCCTGCCATACGCCTGAACGCCCCGGCCGGTTCCCTCGTTACGCCTACGCATCGAAGTGTCAGATGCCGCGAATGCGCGCATCCCCGCTGCGCCCGAGCATCAATTCGGTCAGCGCCCACACCAGCGCGTCGGCGCGATCGGGCGAGCGCCCCGGCCCGACATAGCCACCTCCCAGCACCAGCCCGCACATCTGGTCCTCCAGCTGGGGAAAAGCGCCGCGATGCGCGACCCGCCCCGCTTCATACAGCGCCGCCACCGGCTCCGCCCGCGCCACCTTGCCCCGGCTCGCATGGACCAGCCGCACCGGCAGCGTCTCCTCCGCCGCCCGCAACACGCTTTCCACCATCGCCCCGCCATTATTCGCCTCGGCCACCACCCGGTCCGCGCCATGGGTCGCCGCCGCCGCCGCCACCGCCCGCGCCCAGCCTTCGGGCGACTGGCCCTCGACCGTCGCGTCCGCGATCACATAGGCGCGGCCGTCGCCGCCCTTCCCCACGACCACGATGCCGCACGCATCGCCATGGGCCGACGCTGGCGGATCGACCGCCACCACGACCCGCCCCAGCGCCGGCACATGCGCGACCCGGCACCGCTCGATCGCGTCGCGCGACCACAGCGCGCCCTCCGCCTCCTCGATCAGTTCGCCGTCCAGCTCCTGCCGCCCCAGCCGCGTGCCCCCATAGTTCGCCGTCATCGCCGCGACGAAGCCGTCCGCCAGATGCGCCGCATTGTCCGCCGTCCGCCCCCGCGTCACCACGACATCCGCGCCGTCCCGCGCCACCAGCGCCCGCACCAGCGGCACCGGGCGCGGCGTCGTCGTCGCCAGCACGCGCGGGTCGCGCCCCAGCCGCAGGCCCATCATCATCATGTCCCACGCGGTCTCGCCGCCCGGCCATTTGGCGATCTCGTCGGCCCAGCCATGGCTGAACTGCGGCCCGCGCAACGCCTCCGGCTCCGCCGCGCCATACAGCGTCGCCATCGCGCCATTGGGCCAGATCAGCTTGCGTAGCGCGGGCGCGAAGGCGGGCCGGTTCCACCATGGCGCGATCGATAACAGCCCCGACGCGCCCTCCACCATCACGCTGCGCGCCTCGCCCAGCGTCGCCCCGACGAGGGCGATGCGCGCGCGCGGATCGCTTTCCGCCACCGCGCGCACCCATTCCGCCCCCGCCCGCGTCTTGCCAAAGCCGCGCCCCGCCATCATCAGCCAGATGCGCCAGCGCCCGTCCGGCGGCAGTTGATCGGGCCGCGCATGCCAGCGCCACTCGACCGCCAGCCGCTCCGCCGCCGCCGCGTCCAGCCCCGCCAGCACCCGCTCGCGCTCGTCGCGCGGCAACAGCGCCAGCCGCTCGAAATCCGAAACCCCGCCGCTCATCATTCCTCCGCCGCACCGGGCATCACCCGCGCCCGCACCTCCAGCAAGGCGGCGCGCAGCCGCTCGATCGCATCCTCGCCGTCCGGCTGCTCGCGCATTTCCTGCGCCCGCGCCGCCTCCGCCGCGCCGCGATGCGCCAGCAACAGCCGCACGCCCACGACATGGGGATGGCCCCGCCTGATCTTGCGGCTCTTGACCACGCCTTCGCCGTCCAGCGTCACATCCTCCTGCTCGCTGCCGAACAGCGACTGGCGCAGCAGCAACGCCTCCAGCTCGCCATAGCCCACGCTCAGCGCCTGCCCCCATTCGCGGGCAAAGGCCGGATCGCGGCGGCGCTGATAATAGGCGCTCGACAGATTCTTGCCCGCCACCCGCGCCGCCTCGCTGACGTTGCAGGTCGCCGCCAGCGTCTCCATGAACAGCGTGCGCCGCGCCGGGGTCCACCCATTCTTGCGGATCGCCTTCACCTGCGGCCCGTTCACGCCCCCGCTGCGCAGGCTCCCCGTCACGGTCAGCGCCCGCTCGACCTGCCCGTCCCCCGCCTTTCCGGTAAAGCTGCGAATCCGCGCCTTGCCTTGCGCCGCGCCCTTTTCGTCCTTCGCCATACCGCCCCCGTTGCCTGCACGCCCGCCAACGCAAAAGGGCCGACCCGTCAGGATCAGCCCCTTGCCGTCGCCGGCGAGTCACAATTTCTCAGTGTGCCAATAACTGCCAGAACAGCGTGACGATGTCAAGAATAATGTTCCAAATAGGTTATTTATATCAACCGCCGCACGACAACTTGCGCGCCCACCCCCGCTGTGGCAGCACTATATGCAACGGGACAAGGCGACCTCCCGTTCAGGCGTTCCCCGCCCAAGCGTCGGATCAATGCACGGCCATCGCGCCGCCGGGGAACTTATGTCCGAACTTATATCCGAACCTTCCTTTCAACAGATGACCCGCGTGTTCACGCGCATCGGCCTGCTCAGCTTCGGCGGCCCAGCGGGGCAAATCGCCCTGATGCACAAGGAACTGGTCGACGATCGCGACTGGATCAGCGAGGATCGCTTTCTTCAAGCGCTCAATTTCTGCCACCTGTTGCCGGGGCCGGAAGCCCAGCAACTCGCCACCTATATCGGCTGGCGGCTGCATGGCGTGCGCGGTGGCCTTGTCGGTGGCGGGCTATTCGTCCTGCCGGGTGCGCTCGTCATGCTCGGCCTGTCGATCCTTTATGTGCAGGCCGCCCATCTCGGCTGGTTCGCCGCCCTGTTCCTGGGAATCAAGGCGGCGGTGCTGGCGCTGGTGGCGCAGGCGCTGCTGCGAATCGGCGGCCGCGCGCTCAAAAGCCCGCTTCAGATCCTGCTCGCCATCCTCTCCTTTGCCGCCCTGTTCCTGTTCGCTCTGCCGTTCCCGCTCGTGGTGCTGGGCGCGGGCCTGATCGGCATGGCCGTCGCCGCCTTCGCGCCGCACTGGCTCCGCCTCAAGACGCTGGCCCCGCAGCCGCCCACGCAATCGCGTCGATCCCTGCTCGCCGCCACGCTCGCGACCATCGCGCTCTGGGCGGCGATCTGGGCCGCGCCGATGCTGCTTCTCGCGCTCCTGCTCGGCCCCGATCACCCGCTGTTCGCGATCGGCGCTTTCTTCTCGAAACTCGGCGTCGTGACCTTCGGCGGCGCTTATGCCGTGCTCGCCTATATGGCGCAGGAAGCGGTGCAGGCGCATCACTGGCTCAGCGCCGGAGAAATGGCCGATGGCCTCGGCCTGGCCGAAACCACGCCGGGACCGCTCATCATGGTGACGCAGTTCGTCGGCTTCCTCGGCGCTTATCGCGCGCCCGCGCCCTTTTCGCCGATGCTCGCGGGCATCCTGGGCGCGGCGGTCACGACCTGGACCACCTTCGCCCCCAGCTTCCTTGGCATCTTCGCCTGCGCGCCGTGGATCGAGCGCCTGTCCCATGCCCGCCGGTTGCAGGGCGGCCTAGCCGCGATCACCGCCGCCGTGGTCGGAGTCATCGCCAACCTGTCGGTCTGGTTCGCGCTGCACCTGCTGTTCCGCCGGGTCGTCACGGTCGAAGCCGGGCCGTTGCGTCCCCAACTTCCTGATCCGCGCAGCCTCGATCCGCTCGCGCTCGTCCTTACACTGCTCGCCTTTTTCCTGCTGTTCAGGACCCGGCTCGGCGTCCCCGGCACGCTCGCGCTCTGCGCCGGTGCGGCGCTGCTCGCGCATCTGTTTTGATAATCGTGTCGCGGGGTCGGCTCACTGCCCCCCGTCGCCGCCAGCCTCTTCGCCGCCGTCACCCGCGCCGCGCGCCGGAGTCTGGGTATAATCGATCCTGATCCGCACCCAGCTTCCGACCATCTGCTTGCCATTGACGCGCGGCGGCAGCACCAGAAACTGCCATGCCGCCAGCCGCACCGCGCGCGCAAGCCCCGACCCCAGCGGCGATTCGCCCAATATCTGGCAATTTTCGACATGATAATGATCGACCGTCTTGCACGCGACCATGCCCCACCCGCGCGCCGGTCCATTGGCGGGCAGGAACGGCGACAGTTCCGCATTGGTCGGCCGCCGATACCATTCGGCGTTGAACAATTGCACCCCGCCCGGTCCCTCGCCCGGCCCGGCCACCGCGCCGCTGTTCCCGCTGGCGCCGCTGCCCGCCGCCGCATCCGATTTCGCCATCTTGCCGATGTCCGCCGCCGCCATCGCCTTGCTGTCCAGCGTCACGAAGGGGAGCGGCAATCGCGGCAATTCCACGGGCTTGCGGACCGGCCTGGGCTGGACCACCGGCGGCGCGACGCTCTTCGCCTCGCGCTTTTCGGCGCGCTTGGCCGCCTTCGCCTGCTTCTTCTCCGCCTTTTGCGCGGGCGCCATCTCGAACGTCACCGGATTGCGATCCTCCTCCGGCGGCGGCGTCGTGTGCGGGGCCAGCGTGAACAGGGCCAGCAACAACAGCAGATTGAGCACCAGCGCGAACGCAAAACCGCCGATTCGTTCGCGTATTTTCCGCCAGGTCAGGGGATATTGGTTCACATAACGCCGATCGGACAGGGTTGGGCAGGCAGGACGGGATGGCAGGCAGGGTCTTGCCCAGACGTCACCCGATCGTCAACGCCGTCGCCCGACCAGCCGCCCGAAAGCGCTGGCGGCCCGAAACGATCTCCGCTAGGCCCACGCCCGATGCTTACCCGGCTCTACCAATGGATGCTCGCCAAAGCGGCCCACCCCCATGCCGAACGCTGGCTTTTCGCCTTCAGCTTTCTGGAATCGAGCTTTTTTCCGATTCCTCCCCATCCCCTGCTCGGCCTGATGTGCCTCGCCCGCCCGGAACGCGCGATCCGCTTCGGCATCATCTGCACTCTCGCCTCCGTCCTCGGCGGATTGCTCGGCTACGCGATCGGCCATTTCCTCTACGAAGCGGTCGGACAGCAAATTCTCGCCGCTCTGGGCCTGTCCGCCAAATTCCCCGTCGCCGCCTGCTATCTGCGGCAATATGGCGCGGAAATCATCCTGATCAAAGGCGCGACGCCGATCCCGTTCAAGCTGATCACGATCACCGCCGGCTTCGTCGGTCTGTCGATCTTCACCTTCCTATGGGCCAGCATCGTCAGCCGCGCGTTCCAGTTCATGATCGTCGGCCTGTTGTTCTGGAAATTCGGCGCGACCATCAAACCCTTCATCGAAAAATATCTCGCCCCGCTTTCCGCGCTGTTCCTTGTCCTGATCGTGGGCGGATTTGTCGGCGCATCGATGCTGTCGGGCGGCGGCAAGAAGGATGATTTGTGCAGCCACGCCACCATGGCGACCCTGCGCTGATTCCCGCCGCGATGCAGGCGATCCTTCTACGGCATCCTAAAATCGCGGCGCTGATCGCCGGCTTCCTGTCGGCGACAGGCTTCGCACCACTCTCGCTCTGGCCAGTCGCGATCTTCTGCTTTTGCGCCCTGCTGCTCCTGCTTGAAGCCGCGCCAGACCGCCGCGCCGCCTTCACGCGCGGCTGGCTGTTCGGTCTCGGCCAGTTCACCCTCGGCCTCAACTGGATCGCCCACGCCTTCACCTTTCAGGACGCGATGCCGCACTGGTTCGGCTATGGCGCGGTCGTCCTGCTGTCGCTCTATCTCGCTGTCTATCCCGGCCTCGCCACGCTCGCAGCCTGGTGGATTAACCGGCGCCTGCGAAGCGCCGCCGCGCCGCTCTCGCTCATCCTCATTTTCGCGGCCTTCTGGATCGCGACTGAATATCTGCGCGCCTCCGCCTTCACCGGCTTTGCCTGGAACCCGCTCGGCGCCGTCCTGCTGCCCACGGGAATCGCCATCGCGGCGACGATCATCGGCACCTATGGCCTTGGCGCATTGGTCATATTGGCCGCAGGTGCCCTCATCCTCGCCAGCCGGAGCCGGTTCGTGCCCGCCGCCGCGATCCTGCTGCCGCTCTGCGTTATTGCTTTGTGGGGCATGGTCGCAGGATCATCGCCCGCGCTCCCGGGCGCGCCGCGAATCCGCGTGGTCCAGCCCAATATCGGCCAAGGCGAAAAATATTCACCCACCCGCGAAGCGGAACATTTTCGCACCCTCGCCGCCCTGACCGGCGCCTCACGCGCCGCCCCCCGCCTCATATTCTGGCCCGAAGCCGCGATCCCCGCCTATCTCGACATGGAACCCGAATGGCGCGACCGGCTGGCGAGCCTGCTCGGCCCCGGCGATCTGCTGATGACCGGCGCCGATAAAATCTACTACAAACAAGTCGATAAAGGCCTGTACCTCGACCGCGTCCTTGCGGGCGCGAACAACAGCCTTTGGGTCGTGACTCCTGATGCCCGCATCGCCGCCCGCTACGACAAGTCGCATCTCGTCCCCTATGGCGAATATCTCCCCATGCGGTCCTTCCTTCAGCCGCTCGGCCTGTCCCGCCTCGTTCCGGGCGACGCGGATTTCTGGCCCGGCCCCGGCCCGCGCAGCCTCAATCTCCCCGCCGCCCTCGGGCGTCCCGCGATGAAAATGGGCGTCCAGATCTGCTACGAAATCATTTTTTCCGGCCAGGTTATCGATCCCGCAAACCGCCCCGCTTTCCTCTTCAACCCTTCCAACGACGCCTGGTTCGGCAGTTGGGGGCCGGTCCAGCATCTCGCGCAAGCCCGCCTCCGCGCGATAGAGGAAGGATTGCCGATCATCCGCTCGACGCCGACCGGGGTTTCGGCCGTCATCGACGCCAGAGGCCAAATCCGCCATGCACTCGGCCTGGGCCGCGCTGGCTTCCTCGACACCGGCCTGCCGCCTGCTCTCCCTCCGACGATATTTTCCCGCGCCGGAAATCGCGCGCCCGCCATCTTCATGGTGGCATTGCTTCTGCTTGGCATTGCTTTGGGGTGGGTCAGGCGCTATCGAGGCACATAAA